>CAZDPE010000048.1:0-17246 GCA_964507235.1 uncultured Lachnospiraceae bacterium | reverse complement strand
TATGAAAAACACTGAAAACACGAGGTTTCAACATGATACAGGCAAACAACGTAACGTATAGGGTAGGAAAGAAAGCCCTCTTTGAGGACGTAAATATTAAATTTACCGAAGGAAACTGCTATGGGCTTATCGGCGCAAACGGCGCCGGCAAATCCACTTTTTTAAAAATCCTTTCCGGACAGCTGGATACTACAAACGGTGAAATAACCATGACTCCCGGCCAGCGTTTGTCCGTCCTTGAACAGGATCATTTCAAATATGATGAATATCCGGTTATGGATGTGGTTATTATGGGAAATGAACGCCTTTATCAGATTATGAAAGAGAAGGATGCCATTTATGCCAAAGAGGATTTTACCGATGAAGACGGCATCCGTGCCAGCGAGCTGGAAGGTGAATTTGCGGAAATGGACGGCTGGGAAGCGGAATCCAGCGCCGCCATGCTGCTGAACGGTCTTGGCATCGATACGGAATATCACTATTCCATTATGAAGGATTTAAACGGCAACGAAAAGGTAAAGGTTCTGCTTGCAAAAGCCCTTTTCGGCAATCCTGATATTCTCCTTCTTGACGAGCCTACCAACCATCTGGATTTGGATGCTATTGCTTGGCTTGAAGAGTTTTTAATAAATTTTGAAAATACGGTTATCGTAGTTTCCCATGACCGTTATTTCTTAAATAAGGTTTGTACTCACACAGCAGATATCGATTACGGCAAAATCCAGCTTTATGCCGGAAATTATGATTTTTGGTATGAATCCAGCCAGCTGCTTATCAAGCAGATGAAGGAAGCCAATAAAAAGAAGGAAGAAAAAATCAAGGAATTACAGGAGTTCATCTCCCGTTTCTCCGCCAACGCTTCCAAATCCAAGCAGGCAACCAGCCGTAAGCGTGCCCTTGAAAAAATCGAATTGGACGAAATCAAACCCTCCAGCCGTAAATATCCCTATATTGATTTCCGCCCTGAGCGTGAAATCGGAAATGAAGTGCTTTCCGTAGAAGGCATTTCCAAAACCATAAACGGTGAAAAAATATTGAACAATATTTCTTTTATTGTGGGACATGATGACAAAATTGCCTTTGTCGGCGGCAACGAACTTGCAAAAACCACCTTATTTAAAATCCTGACAGGTGAAATGAAGCCTGATGAAGGCACCTATAAATGGGGCGTTACCACTTCCCAGGCTTACTTTCCCAGGGACAACACCGAGGAATTTGACAACGATTATACGATTGTTGACTGGCTTACGGGCTACTCTCCTGTCAAGGATGTAACTTATGTCCGCGGCTTTTTGGGACGTATGCTTTTTGCCGGCGAAGACGGTGTCAAAAAGGTAAAAGTACTTTCCGGCGGTGAAAAAGTAAGATGTCTTCTTTCCAAAATAATGATAAGCGGAGCAAACTGCCTGATTTTAGATGAACCTACCAATCATCTTGATATGGAATCCATTACCGCTTTAAATAACGGTTTAATCAAATTCCCCGGCGTGGCGCTTTTCTCCTGCCACGACCACCAGTTTGTGCAGACTACCGCCAACCGTATCATGGAAATTCTTCCTGGCGGTACTTTAATTGACAAAATCACTACCTACGATGAATATCTGGAAAGTGATGAAATGGCAAGAAAACGTACTGTTTATACAAAACAGGATAATGAAGACGAAGAAGAAAATTAAAATTTTAAGCGGGGGATTCGTTGCAGGCGAATCCCCTGTTCATTCATGACAACAGAAAATTCCCCAAGCGTACTTTCTATTGTTTCAGTGAATTATCTGTTGAATCAAATCATTCATAATAATATCCGGAGGTTTTTATGAACATTGTAGATTTACATGTGCACTCTACCAAATCGGACGGAAGCTACACTCCTTCCGAGCTTGTGGATTATGCTATCCAAAAAGGACTTACCGCCTTTGCTCTGACAGACCACGATACTACGGATGGTATAGACGAAGCCAGAAAAGCCGCGGAAGGAAAGCCCATTGAGGTCATTCCGGGCATTGAATTTTCCTCTGAATACGGCGGCAGGGATATTCATATTGTTGGGCTTTATATTGATTATCAAAGTGATTATTTCAAACGGCGCCTTACTAATTTTGTAAACGGGCGAATCATCCGTAACCGTGAAATGTGCCGTCGCCTGACAGAACACGGCATACCTGTTGCTTATGAGGATTTAACCGCCGAATTTCCTGACAGCGTCATTACCCGGGCCCATTATGCCAAATATCTGTTAAGTCACGGATATACAAGAAGCCTGAAGGAAGCCTTTGAGCGCTATATCGGCGATAACTGTCCCTGCTTTGTTCCCCGCAAAAAAATCACTCCCATGCGGGCTGTGGAAATTATTTTAAAAGCAGGCGGCATTCCCATTTTAGCCCATCCTGTCTTATATCATATGAGTAATGCCAGGCTGGATAACCTGGTATGTGAGTTAAAGGATGTGGGGCTTGTAGGTCTTGAAGCTGTTTACAGCACCTATTCTTCCAGCGAAGAAAGGGATATGCGCAGGCTTGCCGCCAAATACGATTTATGCATCAGCGGCGGCTCCGATTTTCATGGCAATACCAAACCGGGCCTTGATCTTGCCACCGGCTATGGTAAGCTTTTTATTCCGGAAGAAATACTGATACATTTAAAGGAGAAACATCAGGATATGAAAGAACATCCGCAGCAGTATAAAAAAAATAAAATTCTATTTACAGACCTGGACGGAACCCTGCTGGACTCCAAAAAACAAATCAGCCCCTATACCAGAGAGATACTGGACGCATGGGCTGCCGCCGGTCATAAGCTGGTGCTTTGCTCCGGCAGGGATATTAACAGCGTGAAAAACGTAAAGGATTATCTGAACTTAAATTATCCCGGCATGTACTTAATAGGCTATAACGGCGGGCAGATTATTGATTGTGCAACCGGAGAAAACATTTACCGCACTGCTCTTGCCCCCGGACAGATTGCCCATGTAATGGCTGAAGCGAAAAAACAGGGACTTCACTGCCATACCTATACCGACACCCACATTATCACTCCATTTGATGATGAAGAACTGCACTACTACCAGCGAGTTATCAAAACTCCTGTCATTTTCAGCGAGGATGCTAAAGAAGTCATGGAAAAAGGAGCCTGCAAATGTATTGTCATTGAACTTCATGATAAAGAGAAAATCGAAGCATTCCGTAAATCTCTTATTCCCTTTGCTGAGGAAGAAGGAATTACCATGATTTATTCCAATCCCTACTATTTGGAAATCTTCCCTTCCGCTTCGGGAAAAGGCGCCGCTGTAAAGAAACTATGTGAAATTCTTTCCATCAATCCAGCCCTTTCCGTAGCCGCAGGGGACGCCCAGAACGACATTTCCATGATTGAGGCGGCAGGCATGGGAATCGCCATGATAAACGGCAGCGAGGATATAAAAATGGCTGCCACTGCAATTACGGCTTATGACAATGACCATGACGGCCTTGCCCATGCCCTGTATGATTTGATTTAGTTATCCGATATTCATAAAAATGTATATTAAACCGACTTGCGGACGGCATGTCCGCAAAACGCATGAAAAAAAATTGCATGCAAAAAATTTTGAAAATTTTTGAAAATTTGCTTGCATTTTGGAACAGCTTATAATAGAATAAGCAAGTACGTTACGTTTAGTAATCGTGTGGCTCGTTGGTCAAGCGGTTAAGACGCCGCCCTCTCACGGCGGAAACAGGGGTTCGATTCCCCTACGAGCTGCTAACTGTTTTATAACAGCCCAACCCTTGAAAGTGCCGTAAAATTATTTTTTCGGTGCTTTTTTCATTTCGGGAATTGCTGTTACTATATTTACACCTCAATTTATATGCCATATCTTATATTTAAAGATTAATCATCTGGCAGCTCCTGATATTTCAAATAGAATTCATTGTACTCTCCTATTTTTCCCTTATATTTGTTTTCTTCCCTCTTCTCTTCCCTTGCACTCCCTGATAATCCGTTATATAATACTTACATGCATCAGTTCCGGGAGGAGTGCGGTTTCCGTATTGCCAGTGTCTAGGTTCACACTTTTGATTATCCCGTAGAATACTTGGCAGCTGATGCTGATAATGCTAAACCCTCCAATAAGCGCTGATTTTATCCTCTGCCAGATTTTCTCCGATAACTATTATAATCTCCTGTCCCTTCTCTATCCGATCAATAGTAATAGTTTGATGCGTTGCATTCAATTCGAGCCAGTTTCCGTCTTCCGATTTCATAAATCCTTTAACCCTGACAATATTTCCGCAATCCGGAGCATCCATAAGCTCTTTTACTCTGGAACGCAGTTCCTGAATGGTCATATGTACATTCATAAAATAAAGAGCGGAATAGCCATGTTCATCCTCAAATACCGATTTCTCATAATTTTCCATAACATAACCGCAGGATGAAATCGCTTTCCAGTCTTCCGCTGTCAGTAAATCCCAGGGTTTGCTGAAGACTTCCCCCTTAAATCTGCGTTTGCACCGTATCTGCTCCATAGCGCGGTTTAAATGATTCAGAGTCTTTTTCATGTCCTCCTCTGCAGCTTCCTGACTCTTGCTGAAAACAACCAGACCGGCATTAGCCACTTCCGAAGCCAGCAGATAGTCCGACTTTTCCGAGAGATTTTCCTCAAGCCTTGCATCCACAATCGTAATCACATTGCCGATTTCATACCAACGGTCCAGCGGTTCTTCATATAATACATCAAAAAACTCATCCATATCGAAAATTCCGGAAGGCTCAATCAATACACGGTCATAGCCGCACATCCCCATGGAAATCAATTTTGTTTTAAAACGCCGTCTATGGCAATCCGGATCACAGCCGCCGGACACCATCTCCAATCTGCATTGATCACCTTCCAAATCCTGAAGCAGCATCATATCCACATTGACTGCCCCGTAATCATTTTCCAAAATGCATATACGATAGCCGCAATCCATCATATACCTTGCATATTTTTTTATAAATGTCGTCTTTCCCGCTCCCAAAAATCCCGTAATTAAATCTACCTTTATCATTTTTTACCTCTTATATCAATTCAAATGTTCTGATGCGGATATCTGTATCCGTGCTGAGAGTTCAACCGTCTGCCACTCATTATATGTCATTCGCCGTTTACTATGAACAAGCTGCTCCGGCCCACGCTCATTATACTATACCGCCGCTTAAAATGCCACCGGATTAGTTTCTTTCCTGTTAGTTTCTTTCCTTTCATCCGCTTTTTGCTTCTGCCTGTATACTCATTCCGCTTTGTTTCTTATATTTCAACTATCGCCCATTTACAGCTTTCCTTGGTAAATATCAGTTTTACCGTTTCCATTCTTCCGCCCAGGTTAATCCTGCACAAATGCTCCACAGTCTGAATGCCGCAGTAAGTCTTTTCTTCTGTTGTCAGCAGCTGTATATCCCTTATGGTATGCAGCACGCCTTCTTCATCCATTACCTTGATAAGCTTGGGAATGCTTTTTCCTCTGCTGGTAAACCAGCATTCACATGCAATTTCCCTCTGAATCCCCTTCAGGGAACCATTTTCTC
Source organism: uncultured Lachnospiraceae bacterium (assembly GCA_964507235.1). GTDB lineage: Bacteria > Bacillota > Clostridia > Lachnospirales > Lachnospiraceae > Suilimivivens. Next base: position 11,702 of record CAZDPE010000048.1, on the reverse strand, counting down.
TTTTATCTGCAATATCTCCTATCCGGAAACCCATTAAATCACCTTCTCATTTTTATAATCCACAGTCCTCTTTTCTCTGGATATTCCTCCGTTCATGTGGTCAATTCTGTTCTGCTTTAAAAAGGACGCCCGCTGAACGGCATCCATTCCAAATCTTTCCCTGATGCTGTCCACTGCTTTATCCAGCTTTTCCAGCTTTTCATAATCTGTTTCATCAAATAAACTGAACTGTCTGCCGCTGCCTTTCTTTGACACTCTTCCTGTATGCACGCCCATCTGACGGATTGGAGTCCCGTCCCACAATTCATCAAAAAGATGGCAGGCAGCAGCATGTATTTCTTTCGTAATATTCGTTGCTGTTTCCAATACCCTCTGATGAGAAGTAAAGGTCAGGTCGTTAAAGCGGATGCTGATTGCCACAACTTCTATCTGCACCTCATCCCTCCGAAGCCGCCGTCCCACCGTTTCCGCCAAAGACAGCAAAACCATTTTTGCAGTTCCGGCATCTGTCACGTCAAAAGAAATAGTTGTGGAATTTCCATATCCTTTATTATCCGCGGGCACTGCCTCCACCACGGCAACATCCCTTCCATTGGCAAAATTCCAGATGACTTCACCGTGCTTTTTTAAGACACTGCGAAGTACATTCACATCTGCCTTTGCCAGCTCACCAATCGTACGGATTCCAAGCGTATGAAGCTTCTTTTCCGAGGCGCCGCCCACAAAAAATAAATCACGCACCGGCAGCGGCCACATCTTTTTCTCAATTTCTTCCGGAAATAACGTATGCACCAGATTGGGCTTTTTAAAATCACCGGCCATTTTAGCCAGAAGTTTATTTTCAGCTACTCCCACATTCACCGAAAACCCCAGGCTCTTGTATATCTCGTCCTTAATGGCATTTGCCGCAATGACAGGAGAACCAAAAAGCCGTTCTGTACCCGTCATATCCATAAATGCCTCATCAATGCTGTACTGCTCTACCTTATCGGAATATTTCCTGAGTATTTCCATAAAAGCCCTGGAACTTTTTTCATAAAGTTCATAATTAGGCGGCACTAAAATCAGTTCAGGACACTTACGCAAAGCGTCCACAACCGCCTCTCCCGTGTGAATGCCATATTTTTTGGCCGGAATGGATTTCGCCAAAATAATACCGTGGCGTTTGGCAATATCCCCGCCTACTGCTGAGGGAATCGTCCTTAAATCAAGCCTTCCGCCCAAATGGCGGATTCTGTATGCAGCTTCCCATGACAAAAACGCACTGTTCACATCAATATGAAAAATCAACTTCCGGCTCATTCCACACCCTCCTTTTCGCTTCATTTCGTATTATATCAGAACATTTGTTCTAAGTAAACATTTGTTCTGAATTTGGATGAACTTTCCATATAATATCTGCCTGACCAGTCAGGGAAAGAAGACAGACAATGCACAGAAAATAATAGCATGACAGAAAGTAATACATTGTCCGGAAAACAGAATAATGATATAATGAGCGTTAGTGAGTGGGAACAGCAAAGTCTGTTCATCACGAGCGGCGAATGGCAATCATGAACAAAGTTCATGATATAATTCTTTCATAAAATTGCTGAATCGCATTTACTGCCATACACTGGATTGTATGATATCGGAAAAAGGGGGAATACATCATGGAGCGAAAGTATAATATATTTATTTCTTACCGCCGGGACGGAGGAGAATCCACTGCCAAGATTCTGCGGGATAAGCTGGAGAGTCTGGGATATCAGGTGTTTTTCGATGTGGAATCGCTTCGTTCCGGGGATTTTAATACTGCACTTTACTCTGTAATCGATGAATGTGAAGATTTTCTGCTGATTTTATCTCCGGGAGCTTTAGACCGCTGTCAAAACGAAAATGATTGGGTCAGATTGGAAATAGAGCATGCTCTTGCCAAAGATAAAAACATCATCCCCATTATGCTGAGAGGCTTTTTCTTTCCGAAGGAGCTGCCCGGTTCCATAGATAAACTGCGCTATAAAAACGGAATTGAATCCAACTATCAGTTTTTTGATGCTTTCATCGAAAAGCTGCAAAGCTTTTTAAAATCAAAGCCAGGCGTTGCCCTCCAGTTAAAACACAGTCCCGTCTATAAGAAGCTTCTGCCTGTAATTATAATTCTGCTGCTGTTAATCCTCGCAGGAGCCGGAACTGCCATCTTAAAGACCGCCCGGAATACTGCTTCTTCTCAAATTGAAGCCGAAAATTATCCCAGTACGGATGCCGAAAAGAATCTGACCAAAAGTCTGCTTTATTATACCCAGCTGAATATGCAGCAATTGGAACAGGCTGCCGAATATCTGGACGATTCTTATCAGGCATGCAGTCAGTACTTTGTACATATTAATACGGCAGACAGATCTTCTCTTCTGGCAGAACTGCAGAAAAACAGGCGTCTGCTGTATCAGCTTGATACTGACTTAAGCCTTATGTCCGAAGAATTAAGCGCAGGACTCATGGACTCTCCCTTTTCCGCCGCCGATGCCGCTGCCATGCATGATTATCTGCTGCAATTTCAGGAAAGCTGCATCAGTAATATTTATTATATGGAATATCTGATCGGAGAGGAAGCTTATATTGATTTGGAGGTAAAAGAAGATATCTTAGCCAATTACCGTGAAATTCTCAGTGAAGAACTAAAATCCATGTCCTGCAGCACGAATCTCCTTTTGCTTCCAATCCAAAATGAGGATGCCCTAAAGGATTTTAAATACAGTTTCCTGCCCCAGCTCTACTATATTCCTCTCCAGGCCTCTGACTGGAGCCAGGATGAAGCCGCACTTACCAGTGCAGAAGACAAAAGCTGGAATGCCATATCCAAAATTATGGACAGAATCACCATTCAGATAGGTGAAGACAATATGGCACTGATGAAACTGAAAGCGGAATTGATTGAACAGCTGGTAGCCGAAGGCGCAACCGAAGAAGAAGCCAGGCAAATAGTGGAAAACATAAGTGGAAGCAGTCAGCTCCTGACAGAAGAGCAGGCTGAACTTGCAGCCTTAAATCAGGAGCTGGAAGCCCGGCTGGAAGAGGCCAAAAAGAAATTCGCCCCCACCACAGAGGATGATTCCAATACTCTTTGGGGTAAAATGCTTCGTTTTATGAACCTTGGACTTTATGATGAGGCCATCACCTGCATTGATGCCTATCGTGAAAAAGTCCGTACCGATGATGAATATGCGGAAAGCTATTGCGCCGCTGCTACTCTCTTTATCAGGAATATCAGCCGGACCGGCATTGATTACGGATTGATCGTTGTGGGATATGAACCGGATAAACCCCAAAATGAACAATATGAAATCGGAGATGTCATTATTTCCATAAACGGAACTCCGTGCCATAATTTTGAAGAATACAGCAGTATAAAAAATAGCATTCCCCCCGATGAGTCTTATACTGTAGTTGTACTAAGGGCTTCTGAAATTGAAAATGGTATGTTAGAACAAACTGAGCTTCTTATTCCTGCCGAAGCATCCGGGGTATGGATGCTGGAAATGACAGAAAAAACATATGAATAACAGGAGCAGGAGGCAAATATCCGCATGAAAAAAACAAAAAAATTCAAAAACAGAATCAGCTTTATTGGTACTGCTGCATTGATTATACTTTCCGCTATCGGAAGCTATCAATACTATACGCAGTACGTAGATACAATTGTATATGACAGATTGTGGTCCACTGTACTTTACAGCACAGTAAAGCTTTATGCCTTTTCTCCCACCGTAAGCGCCGGGGCTGAAACTCCTTTGTGCTATGAAATTGCAAAATGGGCTGCTCCTTTATGTACTGCATACTGGATTTTCCGTGCTCTGGAAACTCTGCTTCGCCACAGACTGGAGCTTTTCTCAAGGCACTTCAGGAAACATAAGCAGATTCTGGTCTTTGGCTACAATGACGAAAGCGCTGCATACATCCGCAATCTGGCTGCTGAAAATATTCAAAATCACCTTAAGAAAAAAGATGAATATCAGATTATGCTTGTCACCGAACAGGCACTTGACCAGGAACTCCGGCTTCAGCTGGAAAGAAACCATATATTAATATGGCAGATTAATCTGCTGGATGATGTAAATACTTCTGCCGAGAGAAATTTTATCAACCGATGGCTGAAAAAATGCAGTGAAATTGCACTGTTTTATCAGGACTCCACGCTTAATTTTGTAATATTAAGAAAATTAATGCTTTCCGGCCCTGCTGTTTCTTCACAGAAAACCGCTGCCGTTGAACCGCAAAACAGAATATGCTCTCTGCGCTGCGAAGACAGCGTCATGAAAAAGATTATAACAGATTTTTATGATGAGTTTGAGGGCCCGAAGCCTTTTGAACTCAGTATTTTCAATATGCCTGAAATAGCAGCTGATGATTTGTTCCGTAAAGTTCCTTTGCATGGAAACTGCCTTTCATGGACTTCTCATAAAACAGCCGGCAAAAACCTGTCCGCAAAGCAAGTCATGGAACAGATTCCCAATCCCCATCTTTTAATTGCAGGCTTTGGCCGTTACGGACAGGCCGTTTTAAAGGAGGCCCTTCTTATGGGGACACTGAGCAACAATTCTCAGGTAAAGGGATTTGAAAAACTCTCGGTTACTATCATAGATTACAGGCTTCAGGCCTGTAAAGATATGATTGAATCAAACTATCCAAGAATTCAGAAGATATGTAATCTGGAGTACATAGATGCCGAAATCGGAAATCCCGTAATCGAGCAAAGGCTGCGGCAGCTTACTCCTGTTACTTATGCTGCCATCTGTTTTTCCGAACAGACTGTCAATATCAAAGCCCTGGAAAAACTATGCCGGTTTTTCCGTATTACAGCACATTCAGGCGGCGCCAACGAATACTTTACGGAAAAAATTCCTATTGCAGTCCGCATGAAATACAATGGTACCATGCTGCAATACTGGGCAGAGCATGACAACCAGAAAAGCTCCTCCGTATATGAAATACATGATTTCGGAACAGAAAGCAAAATCCTCACTCACCAGAATATCACCCGCTGCCGTATGGAAGAAGAAGCCCGGAAATTCCATGCTTCTTATGCCATGATTCAAGCCCTGCTTCTGCCAAAAGACGGCAGACAGCCATCTGCAGGCGATACCTGGGAAAAATTGAATTTTGAAAAAAAGGAGTCCAACAGAGCGCAAGTCCGTAATCTCCCCTACATACAGTCGCTGCTCCCGCTCCTTTCTCCCCTTCCGGCTCCGGAGGAAATTATAAAAGCGGATGAACCCACGGAACTTTTCCTCAGGAAAATTTCTTCCATTCCCATACTTAACGCACTTGCTTCGTGGGAACACAGTCGTTGGTGCAATTTTTGCTACAGCTATGGTTATGTCGGTTATCATCCGGATAAGGCAGAAAAAGGAAAGGAACACCGGATAAATGATGGCGGAGAATATTACGGTCAGGTCCACTATTGTCTGATTGATGACTGGGAACAGCTGAAAGCTGATAAGGAAGCCGGAAAAACTGCCGTTTATGATATATGCAGCATCTATGTGTACGCAAAAGGCTTATAAGGTTTTGAAACAATAGAAAGCACGCTTTGCGAATTTTTATTATCATGAATGATAATCCCCGGAAAGAAAAGCAATAAAATGCTTTTCTTTCCGGGAATTTTTATGCATACGTTCTACTGCTCATAATACCGGAAAATTCGTTCTGTATGCTTACTATTAGTTATTAGTACGTAAATAACTGTACCCAGTAGTTTACGCCGTTTGCATCCTGATAATATCCGACACCTATATTTTTATAGTTCTGATTCAGAATATTGGCGCGATGCCCGTCACTGTTCATCCATGCATTCATTACCTGCTCCGGTGATTTCTGTCCCCAGGCAATATTTTCACCGCTTCCTCGGTAAGATACTCCCTGCTCTTTCAGGGCTGTACTGAAACTGCTGCCGTCAGGTCTTGTATGGGAAAAGCTCTCTTTAATTTCCACTGCCCTCACATTTGCTGCCGCAGTAATATTTGTATCCAGCTTTACTGAAGAAAGACCGGCTTTCGCCCTTTCTTCATTAACCAAATTCAAAATCTGTGCTGCATAAGGGTGTACCTCATCTTCTCCCGGAGCTTCCGCATCCGGCTGCTGCGTATCAGGCTGTTCGGGAGTTTCGTTTCCGGGCTGCTGATTATCCGGCTGCTGCGTTCCGCTTCCGGGCTGCTGGATATCAGGTTGCTCCGGAGCTTCTGCATCCGGCTCCTGAATGTCAGGCTGTTCGGGCACTCCTGCATCGGGCTCCTGAACACCGGGTAATTCAGGACAATAAAATCCGTTGCTTTCAAGGTCTGCAAAAATCTGCTCCAGGGTCTGCTGCAGACATTCTGTTTCCTGTCCTGCGTAAATCACATATCCGTTGCCTGACTTAATCGGTTCAAGGATCGTCGCCTGTGCAGTCATTGGTACGCTGACCGCTGTCATACTTACTGCTAATGCAGCTATTGCAAATAATGGTTTTTTCATCACTACTTCCTCCTTATTTGTTACATTTTTATTTCATAAATATTACGTTTATGTTACAAAAAGATATTAACAAACTTAAAAGAGGAATACCAGAAGTAAGTATTTCCAATTTATCCAATATCAGGCTGGCTCTCTTTCTTTTTATCAAAATTGAACTTCTCTCATCCTTTAAATTCTTTAATTGCTTACCTGCACGCTCTACTTCCTGCAACAGGTTCATTATCCGGGTTCTGATAAAATTTTGCTTCCAGCAAAGCCCCTTTTCTTATGTCTGTTCCCTGTTTTATTCTTTCAAATACATATTATTCATTAATTATACTGCCTGCATAAAACAGCTCAGTCCTCAAGAACTCGCTGTTATCACCTGTCTGATATATATTTCCGTTTTCCGCATCAACATAATAAGTCTGTATTCTTATCAGATTGTCCTCAAAATCATTAAAGGAACTTATCATATAATATTTCCCATTCAGAAAATCACAGCTTCCATCATATATCAATTTTAAATTGTCATCGTCATCCTGCTTCAATACTTCCATAACTTTATCCAGTAATTCTTCCACTGCAATATCTTCATATAATAAGCCGCTGTTCATTTCACCTTCCGGAACATCCGAAAATTGAAAATCACTGTTTTCCCATATGCCTGTTTGAACTAAATCCTCTCCTTTCCAAGTAGAAATCTTCCCTGAATCTCTTTGGATAAAAAGCATATTTACAAAAATAATATCCTTTTCCACAGTTTCCTTATATACCGCAAATTTGACATTCTCCAAATCAAATTCAATGATTCCTTCATAAATGCAGATTGCCTTTTCTTCTTCCTGAAAATTAAAATTCTCATACCGATTATTTTCCAAAAGCAGTTCCAGCTTTTGAACAAACAGCTCACCATCCGCACTTTTTATACTGCTTTGCTCTGCACTTTCTGTTTCTTTTTCACTATAAATATCAGGCTCTGCTATCTTTATTATTTCTGATTTTTCCACATAGGCAGGCCCCTGCAGGTAATCCAAAATAATACTTTCATCATTGAACATTTCAATATTTGTGATTGCCGAAACGGGATCTGCTGTCACTGAAAAATCGCGTTTAATCCGCTCATCCACCAAGCCTTTATTAAATATATCAGTTATAATCAATTCTTCATTGGTTTCCATATAGGCAATATACCGGCCATCTATCAGTATCGGATTAAAATATGTTCTTGAAATCGCAGAATCACTTTTATCAAAATAAAATGTATAACGCGCCGGAGAACCCACACTTATTCCAATCTCAAGAATGTTATCCGTCACATTCCTAATCCATGGCTCCCTGGGATAAATCTCCGAAAAAACTTTCCGGTTTGATTTATCGTACAAAATCACTTCATATCCTTCTGCTGACTGTATACAGGAAAACTGACAGTTATTTTTATCCGCAGCCTGCATCATATCGGGCGCACCATCCTCATAATTCCGTTTATCAAAATAGTTCATAACCAATTTCTTTTTTATTAAATGCGTATTCTGCTTTCCTGTACAGCCTGCAATAACTCCAACGGTAAAGCAAATAACTATAAATATTGTTTTTTTCATAACAATCCTTTTCTCTTTTTATTTTTTATATTGTAAAGCAGACTTGCATCATTTTTGCATCATAATTGTCAGATTTGTTATAGAAAGAAAAAGCAGAGGTTCTCTCTGCTTTTTCAGTATTTTCTTCCATTGATACATTAAGATTATATTCTCCGGTATCTATCGGAATCGCTCAAAAAATTTTTTATTCGTCTATATTTCCCCTTCCCTTATGTAAAATCACTTCAATTATATCATCCAATACTCTGCTCAGATTCTTCACAGCTTTTTGGCGCGTATTGCCCGTACACGACAGCTTATCAAGTTTTCCCTTCAACTCCTTCAGATACTTTACATCGCTAGAATAAAACTCATAAAGATTATCAAAATGATAAATTTTTTTGAATCCATCAGCTATATGATAAATACCTTCAATGCTTCCTTCCCAAATAATTTTAATCAGAGAATTTATATCAATATAAGACATAAACGATTTCCTTATAATAAACTTATCATAATTATTCTGACAATAATTTAAAAATTCATCTCCATTTGCAGCCTTCAATATCAGGCTTATTTCCTGCTTATCTATTTTTCTGTTATTCTTTAAAATCAATGAGTATATTGAATCATAATATTTATGGAACAAGTGAAGAGAATCCTGATCAGGAAAGCTTTGATGAAAATTCTCCATGACAATTCTGCCTTCTATATGATTTATTTTTCCTTTCAATATTTCAGATACTTCCGTCAGAAAATCATTTTCCAGATATCCTTCCTGATTCAGCACCACTAACAGGGCAACAATATTTTGATAGCTTTGCGGTGTATACTCATCATTAATAATTTCCGTTTTTAATACAGGCAGACTTTGCGATATTTCCTCATCTTCCAGATAATACCACCGATTCAGCTTTCTAAGGGTACTGCCTTTTGCTTTTTCTTTCCTTGCTTCTTCTTCATCAACCTTATCTTTTATTATGAACCGGGCAGCCTGACAGATACGCATCTCATCAAATACCGAATCCCTGAACAAATCATCCACAAATCTGTACCCCTGGGTATTAAATAAAATACCATCATCAAGCTCTATGCTTCCTATTTCTGTATTTTCTTCCCATTCAGTTAGATTTTTGTTCTTACCAATGGCGCAGGCCACTCTGATAGAATAGACCATAAACCTTTCAAAAACAGAAGTAAAATATTTCTCATTTCCAAAATTTTTGCTAATCACCCTGTATATTCTTTCAAAACCATTTAACCATATTCTCACAATGCGAATATTATTATTTTGGCATAAGCTCATATATTCCAGAATTTTCTCTTTCCTCTGCAGCAGCAGATCAGCAAGTTCTTTATTATTTACCGCACCTGCAATTATCGCATCAAACTCCGCATTTAAATCAGGCGTATATTTCAGGGTCAAACCTATCACTTTTTCTTTTATATCCTTATAAATATAATTTTCAGAATATATTTTCTCATTAACTTTTTTCAGTTCTTCAACTGTTAATTCATCTGTACTGCTTTCCTTATTTTCCTGCCCCTTACTTTGTTTTTTCTCCTGACTCTCCTTTACCTTTAATTTTCTTCCCAGCAGTAAAGTGATATATTTTTCCTCCACTCTTGTATTAGCATACATTCTGCCTATATTCTCTTCATCCGCTAAAATAATCACCTTGCAATTACAATGCTCCACCAGATTATTTATCATTCCGAATAACTCATTTACCGGAATACTGCACCGCTCAAGGTCATCCAGACAAATAACCATATTTTTAAATTCAATACTGTCTATGGCTTCCTCTATTCCTTTATCAAAATCTACTGACAATCCGCTAACAGAAAAAGAAAACATCTTGCTGATTATCCCTGTTGCCCTGCTTACCTGCTTATATATTTTCTCCTTCTTTTCATTTCCGTTGAGTTTTACTTTCAGAAGATAGTTAGTTACTATTTCTTTTGATAATTGTTCTGTTGATGAAATACCATAAAGAGAAATGTACACATTGGCTTTTCTGTCACTGCTTCCGTTTTCCATACGGGCAATTTCTTCCTTCAAAACATTATCATATAAATAGGTTTTTCCGACTCCCCAGCCTCCGTTAATAAGAACTGCATATTGGGCTTTATCGTCATTTATGTAATTTCCGATTGCCTGTACTATTTCTTCTTTTTGCATATTACCTCCGTAAACGTCAAATCCGATGCTCTACCTAAATTTTAGGCGCCGCCTTAACCGCGACGCTTGCTGTAGCAAACAGCTGGTAAAGTTTTCGACCATGGCAATGGGACAGATATCTGCAGTTTGTTGTTCTGAATCGTCATAACATCCTCATTGGAAGATGATGGAATCGGTACTGACGACAGCAAATCAATTAGTCAATGCGGCTTCTGATTCAGTAATATAGATATCTTTTGAGATGTTTATGCTGGTCACATAATCTTTTACGATAAGAGCAAAGTCTTGGCATTCTTTGATGGTTAAGGTTCAGTTTTGTTAGCAAATTTTTATGGTTGCAAGTTTTGTGTTCATGATTGACCGCAGGGTGTGAAAAGTGTGTTGCACAACTTTTCCAACGTTGACATATTTATGTCAAATCTGAAATACTCAGTCTACAGACGTACTATTTACCAATTACTTTTTCAAAAAAGTCCTTAATTATTAATTATACTTCTACTCCATTTGCCTTCAAGACTGAAATCATTTTTTCCAAAAATCTTTTTTCAATTCCAGGCAATTCCCTTAACAAATTTCTATTATAAACTCATTATTCTTCTTCCTCAGTATAAAATTCATCCATTCCTGAATCTTTCAATTGATTCTGCTCCAAATAACCTTCCGCCTGTTTTTGCTGCATGTTCCCACCTAAGTTTTCTAAAGCAGGTGTCACAAGGTTTCTTGCATCCTTATCTGTAATAAACCCTTTTTCTCTAAGTTCATTCAACCGGCTGACATGACTTTCAAAATTTGACTCGCCATATTCCTGAATTTTCAATATTGCTTCCGCTTCAGACAATTTTCCCTCAGCAACCTCTGTCATAATTGCCTCTTCATAACTTCCGGTAAAAGAACTTATCAATTTTCTGGCGCTTCTTTTTAATTCAGCATCCAACTGCTGCTTACCAAATTGATGCACATATTCCTGTGCTTTTGTCCCCGGTGTAGCGGCAACAACCGATATTCTGTAACTGAATCCGGTGGGTTCGTCAATAGTATCATAGGAAGACAGCTTTCTGGTCAATTCATCATCCATTCCGCCATAATCCAAAATACTGTATTCCCTTGTTATTCTCCTGACATCAAGGGAAAATAAATTGTCAAAATAAGCATCCACATCTAAGTTTTTATTTTCATAAAAGAGAAGCGGGTCATTTACCTGGATAACTGCCTTGACATAGACATCAAAGGAATAGTCGGTTTCCTTACTTGGCGAAGTAAACCTTATTTCCTTCGTATACGGAAGTGTGGATATTTCAACAAGTAGTGAATATTTTCCCTGGCGTATTTGCTTTGCAGTTGTCGTATCATCCACAATAATATCATCATTGCAGCCATTCGTGAGAATAAATGCTGAGCCTCTTTTTCGATAGTTGGGAATTTGCGGAAAAAATCCATTCTGATATGCTTCTTCTTTTTTAATCAGCTTG
>CAZDPE010000047.1:15835-17440 GCA_964507235.1 uncultured Lachnospiraceae bacterium | reverse complement strand
CCCGAACTCCAGAATGGAATAGGTCTTGCCGACCTGCCTTGCTCCCTGCAAAATCCGACACAAATCACTGCGGGCCAGTCAGCAGGATTATCCTTTCTTGAAATACCCTGTTTTACAGGTATAATTGCCTTCTTGCCTGATTTTTAAATGTAATTTACAATCAATATTGCAGTTCCAAGCACAGCCAGAATGACACCTGTAGCACGGTTCAAAGTAATTGCGGAAGCCTTATTTGCAAATCTGGCAGCAATTCTTGCCCAAAGAAGCGTAAAGATAATGCATAAAATGAGAAGAAGCATATCCGGCGCACCGCCGATAACAAAATGAGATACCGAACCGGTAAATGCTGTAAACGCCATAATAAACACGCTTGTTCCCACGGCTGTTTTCAGTTCGTAGCCAAGCACGCTTGTTAAAATAAGAAGCATCATCATTCCGCCGCCTGCTCCCACAAAACCGCAGATAAAACCTACAAGGCAGCCACAGACAATTGACTGGATAACTCTTTTTTTATCCGAAACCTGATTCATGGATTCTTTTGTAGTCATTACAGGCTTTATAATAAATTTAATCCCTAAAAACAGTGTCATTACAGTAGAAAAGCTTCCCATGGCCCGGTTCGGAACAAGGCTGGAAGCATAGCTTCCCGCCATGGTAAACAACAGCACAGACACCATCATAACCAGTCCGTTTCTGATATCAAGATTTTTATTCCTGCCATATGTATAAGCAGATACTGCACTTGCCAATACATCCGATGCCAATGCAATTCCTACCGCTTCATAAGCCGGTACTCCTAAAAAAGTAATCAGCATGGGAGAAATCACCGCCGCTGCACTCATTCCGGCAAACCCGGTTCCCAGTCCCGCTCCCATTCCTGCTATAAAACAGACAATCAATTCCATCAACATCTATAACCGCCTCTTTCCATGTGAAACAAATTTCGATATAGAGTTCATCATACTACTTTTCTTTTTCTTCGTAACTATATTTCATATTTTTAATAAACTGTTTCCATTTTTTAGAAAGTATTCATAAATTGACAACTTTATAGTTATACTATATCATGTTTTTATAGTTTATAGATTTTTTATAAAAAATTTATAAAGCATATATTTCTGATGACGGGAGGATTACACATGAATGGAAGTTATGATGCAGCCTATACAGCTATAGGTGCAGGCGTTTCTGCAGCTTATTCTATCGTTGTTTTAATTATTGCTGTTTTAACATTGGTAGCACTATGGAAAATTTATGCAAAGGCCGGTAAACCCGGATGGGCCTGTCTTATTCCCTTTTACAACATGTACTGCATGTTTGATCTTGCATGGGGCAACGGATGGTTATTTTTACTTACTTTTATCCCCTGTGTAAATTTTGTAGTGGGAATCATAATGCTGTTTAAGCTTGCTAAGGCTTTCGGTCAGGGAACAGGCTTCGGATTTGGTCTTTTATTCTTAAATACCATTTTCGTGCTGATTCTTGGTTTTGGCAGCGCCGAATATATAGGACCTCAGTAACAACAGTTAAATACCCCGCAGCAAGCTGTGGGGTATTTAACCCTCGCGGCAGTCGCTAAATGCCTGCAAGCAGTCACTTGGCTCG
>CAZDPE010000047.1:0-15735 GCA_964507235.1 uncultured Lachnospiraceae bacterium | reverse complement strand
TAAGTCCCATTACATTACAGTATAAAATTCCGATACTCTTTTCCTTTAAAATCCCGGACATCAGAATAACCATATATTTCCCTTGCCTTCCGGTTCATATAAAGCAGCTCATAATTTTCCATATCGGAAGCATAAACTATTTCATTTAAATTTTCATAAAATTTCCATATTTTTTCCATCTATATCATTCCCCCTGTGATGCAGAATTTATTCCTCTATCTTTTCATGATAACGTTCAACGGTAAAAGAATAATTTTCTTTTTCACTGAAGGCCAAATCAAGCTCGAATACGCATCCCTTCACAAGGGCTGTGGAAGAATAAATTGGTATAAAAATAACAATTTGCTCTCCTTCTGTCAAGATGCCTGACGGATCCTCCTGCACAACAGCCGTATATAACGTACCCATCTCTTCCAGTGCTTGCGCTTCCAATATATAATCATTCACTTCTGCTACTTTAACGATAACATTAGTAATGATTTGCCCTTCTTCCGGTTTATGACTTTCCTTTTTCTGTAGTTTTTCCTGGGCAGCTGCTGCCTTGTCCGCCTTCATATCCGCCCTCTGCGCATCATCGGCCATGCTTCTTTCCGTATTGTTTAGTCCTGCGTCAGCAGCATTTCCCTGCCCGGCTGTATTCTCCGCCGTTCCTGCGGCATCAAATGCTTTCTCTTCCGCAGCGCTTTCTTCTATTCCGTCATCTTCCCACGACTCATCCTCTGCCGCCTCACACGTCTGCGTTTCAGCTTCAGAAACTCCCGTTTCCATATCTGCAGTGTCTGTCTGATCAGCTTCCTCTGTCTGCTCTGCCGCTTCATCTGCCGATTCCGTTGTATCAAAGGCTTCCTCCGCTGCCGCCGCGCTGTCCGAGGATGAGGATTTACTTATTCCTGCCTGTTTCATAATTATCAGAGCCGGTACAATAATCACTGCGCAAAGCACAGCTGCGGCTAATGATGAATATCTTTTTACAAATAAAATAACCTGAGGTTTCTTCCTTGCTTTTTCTGCATTTATCCTTTCCTTTTCATTCGATGTATCTATTGTTACGCTTCCTTCACCAGGTGCGGATTTTTCGGTAAGTCCTGCTTCTATTCTGTCCCATAAATCAGGGACTTCAATTTTTGCAAGCTCTTTGTATGCTTTTTCAAAGTCTTTATTCATATCCACACCTCCTTAGCTTTTTCATTGCATTCTGATACTTCCAGGTCACGGTTCCCATCGGAATTCCCATAACATGCGCTATTTCTTTAAAGGTCATTTCGCCAAGCACCTTCAAAGATACTATTTGCCGTTCAGACGGTTTTAATGTATCCAGAGCCTCTGTTATTGTCATATCCTGTATGACACTCTGCTCCACTTCATTTTCCATTTTCGTTTTATAGAAATACTTTTCCGTTTTTTCTTCTTCCTCCGGTCCTGCTTCAATATCCTGCATCAGCGCTGTCAGTTCCTCTCTTCTATGTTTTCTGATGAAGTCTATTGCCATGTTTCTCGCCACCGCAGCAAGATATCCTTTATGACCGCTGCCGGGTTTAAACTGCTCTGCTTTGTCCCATAGCCTTATAAAAAAGTCGCTGGTAACGTCTTCGGCATTTTCTTTATTCTGCAGTACTTCATAGACAATCCGGTAAATATAACCGATATAGGCCTCATAGATTTCCTTTAATCCGGTTCTATCCCCCCGTACCATCCGTGCCACAGCATCCTCAAATTGATGTTCGTTCACGGTTTCCTCCCTTTCTTTAGATACGTTTTACTCTTCTGTTTTTATTGATAAAAATAATATCCTTTACAGTATAGCATGGCCTCCTTGCGAAATCCAGAAAAAGCCACAGGATAACTGACCTTTGACGGCCAAATCCTGTGGCTTTCCATCTCCTTATAATTCTGCTTCCTGTATTATAAAGCTTTAATTCTGTCCACTGCTTCTACTGTATTTTCATAGCTGCCAAATGCTGTCAGTCTGAAATAGGTTTCTCCGCTGGGTCCAAAGCCTGAACCGGGAGTACCTACTACATTGGCGTTCTCAAGAAGATAATCAAAAAATTCCCAGCTTGTCATTCCCTTAGGCGCTTTCAGCCAGATATAAGGTGCATTTACACCGCCGGAAACGGTATAACCTGCTTCCTTTAAGCCGTTTAAAATGCAAGCTGCATTTTTCATATAATATGCAACCTGTTCTTTTAACTGGGCTTTCCCTTCCGGGGAATAAACCGCTTCACCTGCACGCTGTACAATATAGGGAGCTCCGTTATACTTGGTTCCATGCCGTCTTGCCCATAAGGAATGAAGCGATACTTCGCCGCATTTTAAATCCCTGGGAATAACAGTATATCCTAAACGAACACCTGTAAAGCCTGCATTCTTTGAGAAGGAATGAAGCTCAATGGCACAGGTTCTTGCCCCCTCGCATTCATAAATCGAATGAGGTACATCAGCTTCTGAAATATATGCTTCATAAGCTGCATCATAAATAATAACAGCACCCACTTTATTGGCATAGTCAACCCATTCCTGAAGCCGGGCTTTATTAATGGTGGAACCGGTAGGATTGTTGGGGAAACACAGATAAATCAAATCCGGTGTTTCTTCAGGAAGTTCAGGTGCAAAATCATTTTCTGCAGTACAGGGCATATAGATAACATCGCTCCAGGTTTCCTTAACGCTGTCATATACGCCGGTTCTTCCTGCCATTACGTTAGTATCCACATAAACAGGGTATACCGGGTCACAAACTGCAATTTTATTATCCACGCTGAAAATCTCCTGAATATTGCCGGAATCGCATTTTGCGCCGTCAGATACAAAAATTTCGTCTGCAGCGATATCGCAGCCTCTTGCCTTATAATCGTTTTCTGCAATGGCATTTCTTAAAAATTCATAGCCCAGGTCAGGGGCATATCCTTTAAAGGTTTCAGCCCTGGACATTTCATCTACGGCGCCGTGAAGGGCTGTAATAATGGCCGGAGCAAGCGGCTGGGTTACATCGCCGATTCCCAGACGGATAATCTTCTTATCGGGATTTGCTGCCGCATAAGCATTTACTTTCTTTCCGATAGTGGAAAATAAATAGCTTCCGGGAAGCTTTAAATAGTTATCATTGATTTTGAACATGGTATTCTCCTCCTGTTATCTGTTTCTATCAGTAATGAATCTCCAATCCTATCCGGTCTATGATTCATACTTTTACACTTCTGCAGCCAACGATATTAAAAATTTCACCTTCGCCCAGCAAAAGCTTTTGCATGCAGCTTATGCAGGAGCCGGAAGCAGAAATTTATTATGTCATTGATTATATCTCTCCTTCAAAAACAGCAGCGGCAGGTCCCGTCATATAAACAAGATTTGCCTGTCTGTCCCACTGTATTTTAAGAGAACCACCTAATAGTTTAACAGTAACAGTGTCATTCGTCAAACCATTTAAAATGCATGCTACTACTGCAGCACAGGCTCCTGTACCGCAGGCTAAGGTTTCACCCGTTCCTCTTTCCCATACCCGCATTTCCACGGTATCTTTATCTATAATCTTTACAAATTCCGTATTCGTGCGGTTGGGAAATCTGACATGATTTTCAAACAGCGGCCCGATTTTCTCAATATCCAGATTGGCAACATTCTCCATAAAAATAACGGCATGGGGATTTCCCATGGAAACGCAGGTCATTTCATAAATCTTATCCCCTGCTTCGATTCTTTTTGCTATTACTTCCTCATCCCCGGCATCTGCAATTACCGGAATATCCGCCGCCTTTAAAATGGGGGAACCCATGTTGACTTTTACTTCCGACACCCTTCCGTCTGAAATGGCAAGGTCTAAGTATTTTACTTTTCCGCAGCTGACAATGCTGATGAAGGTTTTATCCGTCAGCCCTTTATCATAAACAAACTTTGCCACACAGCGGATTCCGTTTCCGCACATTTCAGCACGGGTTCCGTCCATATTATACATTTCCATTTCAAAATCGGCTTCTTCAGAGGGGTTGATAAAAATAACGCCGTCCCCGCCGATTCCAAAATGCCTGTCGCTTAACCGCCTTACCAGATCCGGCTTTTTGTCCGGTTCAATATTTTCTTTTGCTCCATCCACATAAATATAGTCATTGCCGCAGCCATGCATTTTTGTAAATTTCATGTTCTATACCTCCGTTATGATTGGTCAACAAATTTTATCTTCCATAACATAAGTATAGTTTATCACATTTTTTCATAACTAAAATGTTGTTACCTGCGGTTTGGTATGTAAAAAATGCGGTTTAAACAAACATACTCAAATCCACTTTACTCAGGGCTGCATCTGCAATATTCACACAGCAGTTTCCCATCCTGTCCACACTGTGAATCACATCATTCAATGGCGCCGTCATTTTGGCGGAGCATTTGCCTTTGCTTACCCTGTCCATATGGCTTTTTCTCATTTCGATATCCAAATCAAGTACCTTTTCTCTTTTTTTGCGGATTCTTTCCGCACTCTCTTTATTGCCGCTAACCATAACATCAAGGGCGTCTGAATACATTTCTTCAATTACATTAAGGCTCTTTTCCAAATCCTTTCTGGCATCCTTGGAGAATTTATTTTTTTTCTCTGTTCTGCTTCCCACAGAGCAGGCAATGGCATTGCACAAAACTCCCATACGCTCCACATCGCTCAGAACATACATCATCCCCGCTGTCTGGCTCACCTGTTCCTCCGTCAATACACCGGAAGAGAATAAATTAGAAAGATATTCCGTAATTCTTACGCTGCTGCCGCAGACTGTTTCTCCCTTTTTGATTATACTCTCCAGCAGTTCCTTTTCTTCTTTTCTGACAGCCCTTGACGTATCCTGCAAAAGCTCTTTTACCATACCGCCAAGATGCAGCATCTCACGTGCCACCAGCTGCAGGGCTGCCGCCGGTTGTGCAATCAGCCTTTCATCCAGATAAAGAATTTCTTCCGCAGCGTCTTTCTCATTTCCTCCTTCCGGAATCAGACGCATTACTATTTTTACCATCAGCCCCAAAAGAGGAGTCCATAATAAAGTCATCACAATGTTAAAAGTAGTGTGAGCATTGGCTATCTGTCTGGAAATCACCTCAATTTCCGGTCCTTTAGAAGAAATCATTTTGACAAATTCTGCAAAAGGCGTGATGAACCAGATAAAAATAAGGCTTCCTGAAATATTAAAAATACAGTGGGCGAGAGCTGTTCTCCTGGCATCTTTCGGCTGGCCGATACTGGCAAGAAAAGCTGTAATTGTGGTTCCGATATTATCGCCGAAAAGAATGGGAATGGCGCCTGTAAGACCGATAATGCTGCTTACTCCGTCAGTCCCGGGCTGAGAAGCAAAGTTCTGCAGCACTGCAATAGTTGCGCTGCTGCTTTGAACGACCAGGGTCATCAGCGTCCCCACCGCCACACCCAACAGGGGGATATCAGCCACCCTGCCAATCAAATCAGTAAATACAGGGCTGGACGCCAGCGGCTTCATCACTTTTCCCATGGTTTCAATCCCGAGAAAAAGAAGTCCGAATGCAAATACAGTCTGCCCGATATTTTTTATTTTTTCAGATTTGGCAATAAATGAAACAAAAAAACCGGCAAAGATAAAAAGGAAAATATAATCGCTGATTTTAAATGCAATAATCTGCGCTGTTATGGTGGTTCCGATATTCGCACCGAAAATAATGGAAATCGCCTGGGGCAGGCTCATCAGTCCCGCACTGACAAAACCGATTGCCATTACTGTAGTGGCGCTGCTGCTTTGGAGCACCGCTGTTGTGAGAGCTCCCGCAAGAACTCCCATTACAGGATTTTTTGTCAAAAGCGCAAGAATGCTTTTCATTTTTTCGCCGGCTGCCTTCTGCAGGCATTCACTCATCATATTCATGCCGAAGATAAAAAGCGCTAAACCTCCGAATAAGCCAAACAAAATCTCCAATGTACTGTTACTGTTCATAATCCATTCCTCCCAGCGCCATTATACTAAAGCAACGTAAATTCCATGTTATGTCCGTGTCAAATCTATGTAAAATTTGCAGCTTTCAATATTTTATTTTCTCCCAAAACGGGCAAAAATAAGCAGCCGCGGAAAGAAAATTTATTATTTCCTTTTCGTGGCTGCTTCCATATCACTTTTTTTTCTCACTTAAAGTTAAGAATAACTTTAAATAAATCTCCGTCTATTTCTACCTTTAATTCACCGCCCTGAAGTTCCGTAAAACTTCTTGCAATGGCAAGGCCAAGACCGCTTCCCTCCGTATTCCGCGAGCTGTCACCTCTCACAAATCTTTCCGTCAAATCCTCCGGAGGCACATTCAGTTCCGCTGCCGACATATTTTTAAGTTCAATTCTGATGCCCTTTTCCGTCTTTATCCCGTTTACATATACCCTGGTGTGGGGCATGGCGTATTTGATAATGTTAATATACAGGTTTTCAAATATCCGGTAAGTCTTCTGACTGTCAAGCTTCAGCACTATCTTTTCCTCCGGAAGGTAAAAGCGGAAAATCAAACCGGCTTCTTCCACCTTATCCTCATATTCAAGATATACCTGCCGCATGAGGCTGCAGATATCCACATCCACCGGATTTAAAACCACATTGCCGGTAGTTGCCTTGCTGACCTCGAATAAATCCTCGATTAAAAATTTCAGCCGGGCAGATTTCTTTTTCAGCACCTCAATATATTCTTTTCTCTGCTCCATTGAAATATTCTCATCCTCAAGCAGTTCTATATATGTAGTCATTGCGGTCAACGGCGTTTTCAGATCATGCGACACATTGGTAATCAGTTCCGTTTTCATTCTCTGACTTTTCACTTCCTCGCTGACTGCCTTTTTAAATCCGCTCTGAATTTTTCCAAGCTCCTCCTGCATGGATTCAAAAATTCCAAAATCCTCATTCAGGGCAGTATTTAAATTTCCTTCCGCAATGGATTCCGTGGCTTTTATCAGCTTTTCATATTGCTCCTGCACTCTGCCGATATATTTCTTAATAACGATATAAAGAATCACGGAATAAACAATAAGCAGAAAACATCCAAATATCCAGGTAAAACTGATTGCTGCCAATACCGCATAATTTATCAAAAGCAGTTTCTTTAAAAGACCATCTGTTTTTTCTCCTAAATCCGCGTGCAGAAGTTCTTCCTTTAACTGATTCTTTTTCTTCCTGATGCCGCCAAAAATCCGGGAAAGAAAACGCCAAATCAGACTTCTTTCCTTAATAAACTGCAGGATTCCCAGGTCAAAAACCTCTCCAAAACCGGTAATAAAATAATACCAGCCGCCAAAAAATAATAAAAGAACTGCCGCATTCCACAATCCTATCATAACCGGATAAAAGGCCTTCGGTACAAATTCCATATATTTCGCTATGGTCAATGAAAAATATCCGTTATTGGTATTAACCGCCAAATCTACGGCAATGGAGGAAAATCCAACAAGACAGATTAATCCGGCAATGTCTATCTCCATGTGCATTTTAAAGCCATCTAAATGATGAAGGCAGTATTTTTTGTTTCTTGTCAAAAGCAGCGCCGCTCCTCCCAGCACTAAGAGTATTATTGCGAAAAAGTTCCCTGTTCCTGCACTGTAATACGCGTTTCTCTCATTCCAGCTGTTGCCGACAATAAAGTTGTTTTCTTCCGAAACATCACTCAGGGCTTCCTTTTGCTCCTTTGTCAGCGCATAAATAAATGTAACATTTTGAAAGGTTTCATCTATCTGTACCGACAATTTCACAGGATTTCCGAATTCATTATACGCAGTTACGATATCATTTGAACCATAATACAGACTGCTTTTCATGCTTTCCTTTGCCATGACGCTTTGCACTTTCTTCAAAAGCTCATCGGAATTTACATCCCTTACAGAAATTCCTGAAATATTTCCTACACCGTCATAGGCAATTTTTACATAATATACATAGGGGTCTTCTGTTTCCTCCATGGTTCCGTCATACAGCTTTTCAATGCCCTTTCCCGTATTTTTAATAATTTCACCTGTGGTATTATCAATGACCGCATAGTCCATTCCTCTGGAAAGTCCAAAAAGCATGTCGTTTTCCCATTCCTCCAAAAGAGAATTTACCCCATATTCCAAATTCTCCTTCAGTTCTTCACTGTTTACCCCGTAGTCAGATCCACCATAGATATCACTTATTCCCGGCAGGCTTTCTTCCTCTATGTTCAGATAAATATCGGCATATGTGTAATTCTTCTCCTCCGTCTTATTCCTGATGGATTTATATAAAACGAAATTACTTTTATAGATTTCCTGAAGAAGCCGGTCGCTGATTGAACCCGCCATATCATAGTTGCCTGCCTGTTCCTTAAACACGGGATAACTTGCCATATATACCGCTGCCGCCAGCAGCACAAGAGCCCCCGCAATGATAAAGCTGAATTTTTTACTGCTTCTCAATTTTGTATCCAACACCCCACACCACCTTTAAATATTTTGGTTCCTTCGGATTGATTTCAATCTTCTCCCGGATTTTTCTGATATGTACCATAATGGTATCCGTATTAATTGCCTGCTCATTCCATACCCGTTCATAAATTTCCTCTGCTGAAAACACTCGTCCGGGATTCTTCATCAGAAGGGTCAGGATTTTAAATTCCAGAGGAGTCAGCTTTACAGGCTTTCCATCCACAGATACTTCCACTGTTTCTTCATTTAATTCAAGACCCCCTATGACATAAATCCTGTCATTTTTCTGCTGCTCCCCTACCGCCTTTAAAAATCTGCTGTATCTTCTTAGGTGGGAATTCACTCTCGCTAAAAGCTCCATAGTGGTAAAGGGCTTGGTTATATAATCATCCGCTCCCATATTAAGCCCCATAATCTTATCCACTTCCTCCGACTTGGCAGAAAGCATGATTACCGGAAATTCATAGCCTTTTTCCCTGACCTTCATCATCATGGTGATGCCATCCATCCGCGGCATCATCACATCCACAATGGCCAGATGAATTTCTTCAGATTCAATTACAGCCAGGCCTTCTACGCCATCCTCCGCCTGAAATACCATATACCCCTGATTTTTTAAATATATTTCAATTCCTTCCCTGATTTCCTTGTCATCTTCTACGATTAAAATACGATTTGCTTCCATTCTCACACTCTCCCTTGTTTCTGTCTTATCCCTGTGAGTATATCACGTCCCTCCTGTTTTTCCTATTAAAATACTTTAATCCATTTTTCCCCTTTCTTATTTTGACCGCCTCTGTGTAAATGTCCAAAGCCCGGTTTCCAATCTCCCGGCAGATTCATATATTCCAGAAGTACGATAACAAAAACGGCAATGCTCCCGTACCTTGTAAAATATTCCGTAATAATCTCCTGTGTCATGTAATTACCTCCTGTGTACTTTACTTACTATAACGGGAAATCCTAAATAATATCTTTCCAAAGTTCTAAAGTTTTTCTAAAGAAAACCAAAAAACATTAAACATCTGATTTTTCACAGGGGCTGTTTTGAAGACTGTATTATCGCTTCTGTTTTACCGTGCAGCAATGCTCTTTACCTTTACCATTACTTCAGGCGCCTTTTTTGCCATAGCTTTGGGCTATATATATGGAAATATTGTTATAATTCGGAATACTTAATTCTGAAACCTCTTACAGACATGAACAAAACCCGGAATTACAGAAAAGACTTTCTCTGTAATCCCGGGTTTTCCAAAACACAATTATTACACCCTCATCATGGACAACACCATCTGTGCTGTTTCCACCATATTTGTACCGCTATCCATACTGCACTTCTGAATATATCTGTGGGCTTCCTCTTCAGACATATGATTGCGGTTCATTAAAACCGCTTTTGCTTCTTTTATTAATGCTATTTCTTCCGGTTTTCTTTCTCTGGGCTTTGCTTTCTGTTTCCTCTTACGCCGCTCAATGGTCTGAATCATCATATCCACAGTGTTAACCAGATCATGGACCTTAAGTGGCATAGATAAACATACGATTTCTTTATCAATCATCCCGCTTCCTATTACATGCTGTGAGGCCATAAGCAGCATCTCAAAACCAAAGGGAAGGTCATCATGTAATTGAGAATAAATCATATCCTTCATTTTATAGCCGCAGATTATGATACCGTAATTGAGTCCGTCCGCTAATGCAATCGCCTGCGCCCCCGTAGTGCAGATCCCCGTCACTGGTATGCCGCTTCTGACTAACAGACTTTTTATATTTTTAGCATCATCGACTTTCGGGAGGACAATAATTATACTGGTCATGGGCAAACCTCCTCTTGCTTTCTGATAATATGATGCTAAAACTGATTTAAGTACTGATTAATTTCCCAATCAGTTACCTGAGCAGTATACTTTGCCCATTCCTCCTTCTTCGCCTGAATATATTTTTCTGAAACATGCTTGCCCAAAACTTCTTTGACAAACTCATCCTTTTCCAATTCCTTAACCGCTTCCTGCAAGGTACTGGGAATTGCTTCTATGCCCTTTGCCGCTTTCTCCTCTTTTGACAGACTGAAAATATTACAATCCACACTTTCCGGCGGCTCAATCCTGTTGACAATACCGTCAAGTCCCGCACGCAGGCATACTGCCAAAGCCAGATACGGATTGGCTGAAGGATCCGGACAGCGGAGCTCTATTCTGGTTCCCTCTCCTCTTGATGCAGGAATACGAATCAGAGGACTTCTGTTGGTAGCGCTCCAGGCAATATATACAGGCGCTTCATATCCCGGTACAAGCCTCTTATAAGAATTAACAAGGGGATTGGTAATCGCTGTCATTCCTTTCATATGCCTGATAATACCGCCAATAAAATAATAAGCTTCTTTACTCAATCCATGCTTATCTGAGGTATCCGCAAAAATATTCTTTCCGTCCTTGGATAAAGACATATTAATATGCATACCGGAACCGTTTACCCCGAACTTCGGCTTCGGCATAAAGGTCGCATGAAGTCCGTGTCTTTTGGCAATAGTCTTAACCGCCAGCTTAAAGGTCATAATATTATCGGCAGTTGCCAGCGCTTCATCATATCTGAAATCAATCTCATGCTGCGCCGGAGCTACTTCATGATGGGATGCTTCAATTATAAATCCCATATCCTCCAGTGTCAGAACCATATCTCTCCTTGCATTCTCCCCAAGGTCAAGGGGGCCTAAGTCAAAATATCCTGCCTGTTCATGAGTAAGTGTGGTAGGCAGCCCGTTTTCATCCGTATGGAACAGAAAGAATTCACATTCCGGTCCCACCTCAAAGGAATAACCAAGGTCCGCTGCTTCCTTCACAGCACGCTTTAATATATATCTGGGATCCCCTTCAAATGGCTCCCCATTTGGTCTGTAAACATCGCAGATAAGCCTTGCAACCTTACCCTGCTGGGGCCTCCATGGAAATATTTCCAGCGTGTTCAAATCAGGATATAAATACATATCCGATTCTTCAATTCTGACGAAGCCTTCAATGGAAGAACCGTCAAACATGCATTTATTATCCAGCGCTTTTTCAAGCTGGCTTGCCGTAATAGCCACATTTTTCAGACTGCCGAACATATCTGTAAACTGCAGACGGATAAACTCCACGTCCTCATCCTGTACAAGCTCCATAATATCCTCTTTGGAATAATGCTTAAACATAATATTTCCTCCCTTTTCCCGGTATTTAGTATAAATTCCCTTTTCAGCCTGCAGGGTCTTAATGATACCTGCCGGACCCATTGCCTGCAAAAAAGGCATCCTCATAATAACAGGCCATCGTCATATCACCTGCTGTTATAAGGACGCCTTCGTCCTTTACTATAATAACAACGTCTTTTCTTATTTGTCAATACAAAACTGTTTTTCTATTACGAGGTATAAAACTTCATATCTGATAATAATATAGTAAAAAGAATGTAACGGTGATATTCATGAGCTCCAAAACCAAAATTGTTGTACTCCATCTGAAAGAATTAATATATACGGGAATCTTCGTATTATTCGGCATCCTGTTCATCGTCATGCTGATTATCATGTTTGTACCAAAAGATAAAAAGGAAAATAATACCGTGGAAACGCCCGCTGCCACTTATGTGCCCGGAATTTATACCACATCACTGATTATCAATGATAACATAGTGGACGTTGAAGTAACAGTGGATGATGCCAATATCAATGATATCCGTATTGTAAACCTGGATGAAGCAGTAACTACCATGTTTCCTCTCTTAGAGCCTGCCTTTGATGATCTCGCCAGCCAGATTATCACAAATCAGTCTATGGAAAATATTACCTACTCAGATGATAATAAATACACTTCAATGGTTCTGTTAGGCGCTATCAAAGCATCCCTGGAAAAGGCTGCGGTTCCTTCCGCTTCACCTTCTGCAAGTCCTTCTGCCGCACCTGTATCTACATAATTTATGATAAACGTAATTTGTTATGTCGTTTACTATAATTTCTATTCCTTCCATCTCTCCTTCTGAAAAAAACAATAGAAAGCCCGCAAAACGGGCTTTCTGTTTTCTTCAAATTAAATTTCTATAAACGATTATAAATTTATTATTATAAGATTCACATCTGCCACCCAGAAATTTATTACAATGATTCACTTTCGTAATTTTTCTACTCCTTTTGGGTAGTTATTCCTCTGACGTTTACTCCCTCCCCAGGATTTTTTTGAACAGCTGCACCCTGTTATTGACTCCCAGTTTACGGTAAATATTCAAAGAATGCTTCTTAAAAGTATTTACGCTGATTACCAGCTCATTACAGATTTCTTCCTTTTCTTTTCCCTCCATAATGCATTGCAGAACCATTTCTTCCCGTCTGGTCAGCTGAAATTCCTCCACCGCTTCCATAATGGTCCATTTATGAGAATTCTCCAGCCGCTTTTTTCTCTCCTGACTAAGCCGGAAGGATAAATGGTCGCGCAGCATATCTACCAGAAAAATATCATCATATTCAAAATTGTCTTTTCCTATGGAACGGTACAGGGTCGCAATGCCCAGAAATTTTTTATCCTTTGCCAGTATAATCTGCATGGAATAATGCCAGTTATTGGGCTTATAGACCTTCTGATAATATTCGCTGCCCTTTCTTTTATCATCGTCAATGATATCGGTTTCCCTGTACACCATGCTTTTCCCGCTGTACAATAAACTGCGGCTGTAGTCCAGTGCATCATAATCTCCCGATACACAGTCGCAGTTATATGCCGCAGGATTTACCAGACCTGTTTCTCCATTTTCGCTTTCTTCTCCTGCCAGATAAAAATCAGCCGCATCAAAATCGATAATCATTTTCAGCTGCTCTAAAAAAGCAATGCGCATTTCTTTTTCATCTTCCAAGGTATAAATCTTATAAATAATACTGTTCAGTACCAGCCAGTCATTAGTATCTAATGTTTTCATGGCCTTCCTCCCCAAATTTAATACTTTCCAGAATGTAAAAAAAGCAGCAACCTTTACCGGTTCACTGCTTCTTCGCAATTTCATTCATGACAATAGAAAATTCGCAAAGCGTGTTTTCTATTGTTTATATAATAAACTATTCAAATCCTTTTTGCAAGAAATTATGCATCATTTTTTTCCGCATAAAAGCGCACCTTGCTTGTTTTATATCCGGCGTTTACCATTCCCTCTGCCAGCATAAGGCCGCAGACAACCCCATCCAAAACAGGAACCTTTAACCGCTCCGTCAGGTCTTCTGCTATTTCAGTTCTTCCAGCTGCTCAAGCCAAATCCGTGCGCAGGCATCAGAAGGCATACGCAAATCCCCTCTTGGAGATACCGCAACACTTCCCACCTTGGGGCCGTCCGGCAGACAGGAACGCTTAAACTGTTGGGAAAAGAATCTCCTGTAAAAGGTTTTCAGCCATTTTAAAATCACTTCATCATCATACTGCCCCAAAAAGGACAGCTTTGCAATCCTGTATATCTTGGAGGGTTCAAAACCGCACCTCAGCATATAATACAGGAAAAAGTCATGCAGCTCATAAGGTCCCACAAAATCCTCCGTTTTCTGCGAAATCACACCGTCCACAGGAGGTAAAAGCTCAGGACTTACGGGCGTTGCAAGCACATCAAGAAGCACCTCTGTAAGCTCCGTCACATTACAGGTATCAGCATAGTACTGCACCAGATGCCGCACTAAAGTTTTAGGCACTCCAACATTAACTCCATACATGGACATATGGTCGCCATTATAAGTAGCCCAGCCAAGAGCCAGCTCCGACATATCGCCTGTGCCGATTACAAGCCCGTTTTCCCGGTTGGCAATATCCATCAGAATCTGTGTTCTTTCCCTTGCCTGTCCGTTTTCATAGGTGACATTATGGTTATTCATATCC
The DNA here is from genome assembly GCA_964507235.1 of uncultured Lachnospiraceae bacterium. Taxonomy (GTDB): domain Bacteria; phylum Bacillota; class Clostridia; order Lachnospirales; family Lachnospiraceae; genus Suilimivivens. The sequence continues at coordinate 1,443 of CAZDPE010000047.1, read as the reverse complement.
TGCTTAATATCCCTGAAATGAACAGTAACCGCTTCCTTTATGTCCACTTCTTCCAGTGTAACACCCAAGGTTCCGGCTAACTTACAGGCATTATCATAGGTTCTGTCTGTCGTTCCGAAGCAGGGCATGGTGACTGCAATAATATTTTCTCTTTTAAGCCCCAGCATATCAAAAGCCCTGACTGTCACTAAAAGAGCCAATGTAGAATCAAGCCCTCCCGAAACGCCGATAATCGCTTTCTGACAGCCGGTATGCTGATATCTTTTTTTCAGCCCGTAAGACTGAATGGATAAAATTTCATTACACCTGCTCTCCCTTTCCCGCCTATTATCAGGGACAAAAGGCTTTTGGGGGAACTTCCTTGTAAGTTTGGTTTCCTCCCTTTTAAGCACAAAGGGAATTTCCATATAATCTTCTTTTTTATCCGCGGTAAAGGTGCTCATCCTTCTGCGCTCCATGCGCAGCCTGTGAACATCAATATCTCCGTAAATAATCTGATTTTCAAAGCGCTTGGCCTGACATAGAATACTTCCGTTTTCCGCAATCAGATTGTGACCGCCAAACACAAGGTCCTGAGTGGATTCTCCTTCCCCTGCACTGGTATAAATATAGCCTGCAATCAGCTTGGCGCTGGCGGATTTCACCAACAGCTCCCTGTAAGCATCCTTTCCAACGGTTTCATTGGAAGCGGAAAGATTGACAAGCACAGTAGCCCCTGCCATGGCATGAGAAATACCGGGGGATAAAGGCACCCAGATGTCCTCGCAGATTTCGCAGCCTACTACAAGCCCTTCCATCCCTTCGGCCCTCAAAAGAATATGGGTGCCGAAAGGTATTTCATTTCCTTCAAAATTCACCATAACCGGAGATTCATTTCCCGCTGCAAAATGCCTTGTTTCGTAAAATTCACCATAAGAGGGTATAAACGCCTTGGGAATAAAAGCAAGAATTTTTCCGTCCTGCAGAACCGCCGCTGCATTATAAAGCTTTCCTTCCCGCTCAAAGGGAAGCCCCACAAAAACAAGGGCATCCCTGCCCTTCGTATGTTCTGCAATCTTTACCAGCTGCTCTTTGCAGGAATTTAAAAGCTGCTCCTGCAAAAACAAATCACTGCATGTATAGCCGCAAAGGCAAAGTTCCGGAAACACTATAATTTTTGCTCCTTCCCTGACAGCCTCATCCATACAGCTGCAAATATGCTCCGCATTATAAACCGGGTCCGCCACCCTGATATCCGGCGTTGCGGCTGCCGCTTTCACAAATCCATGTTTCATATGGTATCCCATGCCTTTCCTGGACTGATGCCCACTTAAACTCCCCACCGGCCGGCTCCTGCACCGGCTCATACTATTGTCTTGAATAGTCAATAACCCCGCCGTAAGCAGCGGGGCATGGAAATTGAAGCGCCCCAAGGGGTGGGGTATTGACCCTCGCGGCATTCGT
>CAZDPE010000046.1:0-17680 GCA_964507235.1 uncultured Lachnospiraceae bacterium | reverse complement strand
GTGTGCATCGTTAAATCCCACCACATTTCTTGCATATTCCACGATGGAAAGCTGCATGCCGAGGCAAAGTCCGAGGAACGGAATTTCATGGGTTCTGGCATAAGTAATGGCTTTGATTTTGCCGTCAATTCCTCTTGGGCCGAAACCTCCCGGAACCAGAATGCCGTTTACATCTCCCAGCAATTCAGCCACATTTTCATCTGTTACCGTTTCAGAATCTATCCATTTAATATTCACCGTGGTGTGATTGGCAATCCCACCATGCTTTAAAGCCTCCACTACGCTGATATAAGCATCGTGGAGCTGGACATATTTGCCTACAAGAGCAACGGTCACCTCGTGGATGGGAGTTCTTAAGTCTTTGACCATGGCCTTCCAGTCTGTTAAATCAGGCTCGGGACAGTCAAGGTTCAGGCATTCGCAGGCAACCTGTGCCAGATGCTCATTTTCCATGGCAAGAGGCACTTCATACAAATATTCCACATCAAGATTCTGAAGTACATGACTGCAAGGAACGTTGCAGAACAATGCAATCTTATCTTTAATGCCCTGGTCAAGAGGGTGCTCGCTTCTGCATACAATAATATCGGGCTGAATTCCCATTCCCTGCAGCTCCTTGACACTTGCCTGGGTGGGTTTGGTTTTCATTTCCTGGGATGCCTTTAAATAAGGAATTAAGGTTACATGGATTAAAATTGCATTTTCTTTGCCAATCTCGTGTTGAAACTGACGGATGGATTCTAAGAAAGGCTGGCTTTCAATATCACCTACCGTTCCTCCCACTTCAATAATGGCAATCCGGGTATCTTCGTCCGTGAAATTACGGTAGAAGCGGCTTTTAATTTCATTTGTAATATGAGGGATAACCTGTACGGTTCCCCCACCATAATCACCGCGGCGTTCCTTTTGGAGAACCGACCAATAGACCTTGCCCGTGGTCACATTGGAATTCTTGTCCAGATTTTCATCAATGAATCTTTCATAATGACCCAGATCAAGGTCGGTTTCCGTTCCGTCATCAGTGACAAAAACTTCTCCGTGCTGAATGGGATTCATAGTGCCCGGATCAATGTTAATATAGGGATCAAATTTCTGCATGGTGACCTTATAGCCGCGGGCTTTTAATAATCTACCTAAAGAAGCGGCCGTGATTCCTTTGCCTAAGCCTGAAACAACGCCGCCGGTTACAAAAACGTATTTTACTGCCATAATAACTCCTTAGTTTAGTATGTTTTTTATAAACAATAGAAAGCACGCTTCGCGAACTTTTTATTCATGACAATAGAAGGTTCGCGAAGCGTGCTTTCTATTGTTGTCATAAAAAGGCACTATGAGCTTTGCTCACAGCGCCTTTGCTTGATAAAAAAATTCTAGCACCCCTTGTTTTTGATGTCAATAGTATTTTCTTTAGAAAAAATTGATAATCGTTAATTTCTTTTTTATGGAATAATTAATAGAGTTGTGCTAAAATAAAAAACGATATGTAAAAAAGGAAATTTTTAGAATCACAAAGGAAAAGCGGGCGGGTTTAAATTATGAGAGTGGGATTTGATAATGAAAAATATTTGAAAATGCAGTCAGAGCATATTGAAGAAAGAATTAATAAATTCGGGGATAAATTATATCTTGAATTCGGCGGCAAGCTGTTTGATGATTATCATGCATCAAGAGTACTGCCGGGATTTGAGCCGGACAGTAAGCTTCGTATGCTGATGAAACTCTCCGACAGGGCGGAAATCGTCATTGTAATAAATGCGGCTGATATTGAAAAGAATAAAATAAGAGGAGATTTGGGCATTACTTATGATGAAGATGTCCAAAGACTGATGAAGGAATTTGAAAGCCGGGGACTCTATGTGGGGAGCGTAGTGCTGACCCACTATGCCGGACAGATGCGCGCTGCGGAATTTAAGGAAAAGCTGGAAAAGAAAAATGTGAAGGTGTATCTGCATTATGCAATTGAAGGATATCCTTCCAATATCCCGCTGATTGTCAGTGATGAAGGATACGGTAAAAATGAATACATCGAAACCACAAGACCGCTGGTTGTGGTTACTGCTCCGGGACCCGGAAGCGGAAAAATGGCAACCTGCCTGTCGCAGCTTTATCATGATAATAAAAGAGGAATCAAGGCGGGCTATGCAAAGTATGAAACCTTTCCCATCTGGAATATTCCGCTGAAGCATCCCATAAATCTTGCTTATGAAGCGGCAACAGCGGACTTGAATGATATCAATATGATTGACCCTTTCCATTTGGAAGCCTATGGAGAAACAACAGTTAATTATAACAGGGATATTGAAATTTTCCCGGTGCTGAATGCTATTTTTGAAGGAATTTATGGGGAAAATCCTTATAAGTCGCCTACCGATATGGGCGTAAATATGGCAGGAAACTGCATTGTGGATGATGAAGTGTGCAGGCAGGCATCCCATATGGAAATTATCCGCCGTTACTATGCTGCAAGGAATGATGTCATAAAGGGAAAAGCCAGGGAAAATGATGTCTACAAAATAGAGCTGCTGATGAAGCAGGCAAAGATAACGACCGATGACAGAAAGGTTACGGTTGCAGCTAAAGAACGTGAAGAAAAATTGGGAGTGCCTACCGCAGCTATTGAACTTTCTGACGGTACAATCATTACTTCCAAGACGACTGATTTATTGGGAGCATCAGCGGCTTTATTGCTGAATGCACTGAAATATCTGGGAGAAGTGGATGATGATATTCATTTAATTTCTCCGGAGGCCATAGAGCCCATTCAGGAACTGAAAACCAAGTATTTGGGAGGCAAAAATCCCCGTCTTCATACAGATGAGGTGCTGATAGCTCTTTCAGTTTCCGCGTTGAATGATAAAAATGCGAAAAAGGCTTTAGAGCAGCTTCCAAAGCTGAAGGGATGTCAGGTTCATACATCAGTGATGCTTTCTGATGTTGATATAAAAATATTTAAAAAACTGGGAGTGGATTTGACCAGTGAGCCAGTTATAAAAGGAAAGAGTAATTAAATGAGCGATAATAATTTAAATCAATTCGACGGCGGTTCGGGCAGTGGGAATAATAATCAGAGCAATAATGGCAGCAATGGAAACGGAAACGGTTCCGGAAACGGAAGGGACCCTAAGAAACAAAGTATTATTCTGTTTCTGATCGCGGCGCTGATTACCTTACTTATGATGAGCAGTTTCATGAAAATGATGTCTGGGGAAACGGAGAAGGAAATCAGCTATAATGAATTTATCCGAATGCTGGAGGCCGGAGATGTTGAATCTGTGGAAATCGGTTCTGACAGGGTGATTATTTCGCCCAAAGCCGAAGAAAGAACACAGACCATGGGATTTTATATGTATGGAGGCGCAGCTTCCATTACCTATTATACAGGTAAGATTGAGGATGATGATACACTGACGCAGCGGCTGCTTGAATATGATGTCCCTGTAAAAGGGCAGGTGGCTGACAGATCCAGTGTAATTATCAGCTTTTTGCTGACTTATGTGGTGCCTATCCTGCTGATGTGGGTGCTTTTAAGCTTTCTTTTCCGCAAAATGTCCAAGGGAGGCGGCCCCATGGGAGTGGGCAAGAGCAATGCCAAGGTTTATGTGCAGAAGGAAACCGGCATTACCTTTAAGGATGTGGCGGGTGAGGATGAGGCCAAGGAATCCTTACAGGAAGTTGTTGATTTTCTCCATAATCCGGGGAAATATGCCCAAATCGGTGCAAAGCTTCCCAAGGGCGCTTTGCTTGTGGGACCTCCCGGTACCGGTAAAACGCTGCTTGCAAAGGCTGTAGCAGGAGAAGCAAGAGTTCCATTTTTCTCCTTATCAGGTTCGGATTTTATTGAATTGTATGTCGGTGTGGGAGCTTCCCGGGTAAGGGATTTGTTCAAGGAAGCGACCAAAAACGCTCCCTGCATTATCTTTATAGACGAAATTGATGCAATTGGCAGAAGCCGTGATAACAAATATGGCGGCGGTAATGAAGAAAGAGAGCAGACGTTAAACCAGCTGCTTTCTGAAATGGATGGTTTTGACACCTCTAAGGGTATTTTGGTGCTTGGCGCTACCAACCGTCCTGAAATTCTGGATAAGGCGCTGCTTCGTCCGGGGCGTTTTGACAGAAGAATTATTGTAGATAAGCCTGATTTGAAGGGAAGGGTCGCTATTCTTAAGGTGCATGCCAAAGATGTGCATTTGGATGACAGTGTGGATTTGGATGCCATTGCCCTTGCTACCAGCGGCGCTGTAGGCGCCGACCTCGCCAATATGATTAATGAGGCGGCAATTAATGCGGTGCAGCACGGCAGGGAATATGTGAACCAGAAGGATTTATTTGACGCGGTTGAGCAGGTGCTTGTGGGCAAGGAAAAGAAAGACCGTATTATGAGCCAGGAGGAAAGAAAAATTGTTTCCTATCATGAAGTCGGCCACGCTTTAATCAGCGCTTTACAGAAAAATTCCGAGCCGGTACAGAAAATTACTATTGTGCCAAGGACTATGGGTGCATTAGGATATGTAATGCATGTTCCGGAAGAGGAAAAATATCTTCAGACGGAAGCAGAGCTTCATGACAGGCTGGTAAGTTTACTTGGCGGAAGGGCTGCGGAAGAAATCGTATTTGGAAATGTTACTACCGGAGCGGCAAATGATATTGAGCAGGCAACTAATATTGTTACCAATATGATTACCAGGTTTGGTATGAGCAAGCGTTTCGGGTTAATGGGGCTTGCCACAGTGGAAAGTGAATATTTGGGCGGCGACGCACGTCTGACCTGCAGTGACAGGACTGCGGCGGACGTTGACACGGAAGTGATGGAAACCCTGAAAGCATGTTATGATGAAGCAAAAGAACTTCTTTCCGGAAACCGTGAACTGATGGATAAGCTGGCAGCCCATTTGATAGAAAAAGAAACAATCAGCGGTAAAGAGTTTATGAAGATTTACCGTCAGGAAAAGGGCATTCCCGAGCCTGAGGAAAAGAAGGATGATAAGGATAATCAGGACGGGGAAAAAGAAACGGAAGAGAAGAAGGATGCCTTCTTTGATACAGAAATAAAAATGCCGGAAACAGCCGAAGAGAAAACGGAGGGTTCCAAAGAGGAACCGCCCTCAGATGACCAGCCTACAGGACTTTTTTCCGGAACGCCTTCAGATTTATAAGATGAGAAAAGAATTCTTATGATATAATGATTAAGAATTCTTTTTTTATGCCGGAGTTTTCCGGGCAAAGGAGATGATAAATTATGTTTGATATACAGGAAGAACTGAAAAAGCTTCCCCAATGTCCCGGTGTCTACATCATGCATGATGAAGCCGACACCATTATTTATGTGGGAAAGGCCATTAATCTTCATAGCCGTGTCAGGTCTTATTTCAGAAAAAATATAGGCAGAGGTCCTCAGATTGACAGGATGGTTTCATTAATCAGCCGGTTTGAATATATAGTAACTGATTCGGAGCTTGAGGCGCTGGTGCTCGAAAATAATCTGATTAAGGAGCACCGCCCCAAATACAATACTATGCTGAAGGATGATAAAACCTATCCTTACATTAAGGTTACGGTCGGCGAGGCTTATCCCAGAGTGCTTTTTTCAAGAACAATGAAGAAAGACCACTCCAAATATTTTGGCCCCTATACCAGCGCAGCAGCAGTTAAGGATACCATTGAACTGATTAATAAACTCTATCAGCTCCGTACCTGCAGTAAAAGCCTGCCTAAAGACTGCGGGAATGACAGGGCATGTTTAAATTATCATATTAAGCAATGCATGGCGCCCTGTCAGGGCAACATTCCGGAGGAGGTATACAGAGAAAGGGTAAAGAAGGCGCTTGATTTTTTAAATGGCAGTTATCAGGAGATATTAAAGGAACTGGAGCAGAAAATGACGCAGGCTTCTGAGAATTTGGAATTTGAGGAAGCCATAAGGTACCGTGATTTGTATAACAGCGTCAGGCAGATTGCGCAGAAGCAGAAGATTACTGACAGTGACGGGGAGGATAAGGACATTATTGCGCTTGCCTGTGACGATAAGGATGCGGTTGTGCAGGTATTTTTTATCCGCGGCGGTAAATTGATGGGAAGAGAGCATTTCTATATGACCCACGTGGCGCAGACGCCCCGCGCCCAGATTCTTTTGGACTTTGTAAAGCAGTTTTATGCGGGGACGCCTTTTATACCAAGGGAATTGATGCTTCAGGAAGAGATAGAAGATATTGAAGTGCTGGAACAGTGGCTGACCAAAAGAAAAGGTGCAAGAGTTTACATCAGAGTGCCTAAAATCGGCGCAAAGGAAAAGCTGGTGGAACTGGCGGCAAAAAATGCCCGGCTTGTTTTGAGTCAGGATAAGGAACGCATTAAAAGGGAAGAGGGAAGAACCATTGGTGCGGCTAAGGAAATCGGTAAGCTTCTGGGGCTTGAAAATGTGAACCGCATGGAGGCTTATGATATTTCCAATATCAGCGGATTTGCAAATGTAGGTTCCATGGTGGTTTATGAGAAGGGAAAGCCGAAACGCAGTGATTACAGGAAATTCAGGATTAAATCGGTATCGGGACCTGATGATTATGCCTGCATGAAGGAGGTTCTTACCAGAAGGTTTGTGCATGGCATGGAAGAGAAGAAGGAGCTGGAAAATAAACAGATAGATAATGAATTCGGAAGCTTTACAAAGTTTCCCGATATTATCATGATGGACGGCGGCAAAGGACAGGTAAATATTGCGCTGGGAGTGCTGGATGAACTGCATATTCATATTCCTGTATGCGGCATGGTTAAAGATGATAACCACCGTACCAGAGGCCTGTATTATAATAATGAAGAAATTCCCATAGACAGGGACAGCGAAGGCTTTAAGCTGATTACCCGTATTCAGGATGAGGCTCACCGTTTTGCCATTGAGTATCACCGGTCTTTGAGAAGCAAAGCCCAGGTAAAATCAGTGCTGGATGAAATTCCAGGGGTAGGACCTGCGAGAAGAAAAGCCCTGATGCGCCATTTTAAATCCATAGAAGAGATAAAAAATGCGGATGTGGAAACTCTGGCACAGGTGGAAGAAATTCCTGCTAATATAGCAGAGGATATTTACAATTTTTTCAGGAAATAGTAAACTGATGATAGTGTCAAACGCTAAATATGGTTAAAGAAGGAGCAGGGTATGACAAGCGTAAAGTTGGAAAGAATTATTGAAAAAATGAAGCTGGAAAATCTGACCCCCGAGCTGGATATTTCCAAAATTAAAGTAACACAGCCGGATATTAACAGACCGGCGCTGCAGCTGGCAGGTTACTTTGAGCATTTTGAAGCAACCAGACTGCAGGTAGTAGGATTCGTGGAATATTCTTATATTGAAGGACTGCCGGAAGCAAGAAAGAGAGAAATTTATACAAGGCTTCTTTCCTGTGAAATTCCTGCGATAGTATTCTGCCGCGAATTAAAGCCGGATGAGCTTTTCCTGAAAACTGCAATTGAGTATAAGGTTCCGGTGCTCATGACCAAGAAAGCGACTTCCGCATTTATGGCTGAAATCATCAGATGGATGAATGTTATGCTGGCACCCTGTATTTCCGTTCACGGCGTGCTTGTGGATGTTTTCGGCGAAGGCGTCCTGATTACCGGCGAAAGCGGTATCGGTAAATCGGAAGCGGCTCTTGAACTGATAAAGAGGGGACATCGTCTTGTAACCGATGATGCTGTGGAAATCCGTAAGGTGAGCGACGATACGCTTGTAGGCTCGGCGCCTGATATTACCAAGCACTTCATAGAGCTTCGGGGTATCGGCATTATTGATGTTAAGACACTGTTTGGCGTGTCCAGTGTAAAGGATACCCAGAATATTGACCTTGTTATCCGGCTGGAGGATTGGGATAAGGAAAAGGAATATGACAGACTTGGCCTTGAAGAAGAATATACGGAATACCTCGGCAATAAAGTAGTATGCCATAATATTCCCATCCGCCCGGGGCGTAATCTTGCCGTTATCTGTGAATCGGCGGCAATTAATCACCGTCAGAAAAAGATGGGTTACAATGCGGCGCAGGAATTATACAGGCGTGTACAGGAATCGCTGACAAGAAGACGGGATGAAGACGAGGATGAATAATTTATGACAATAGAAAGCCCGTCAAGTGTGTTTTCTATTGTTATCAGTACATAACAGGAATATTTTAGAGATTTTTAAATAAAAATAAAACAGGGAGCACAGGATGATGAAAAAATATGTATTTGGAGTAGATATCGGAGGAACTACAGTTAAGCTTGGATTATTTGATGTGGAAGGCAATGTTCTTGACAAATGGGAGATTCCCACAAGGACAGAGGAAAACGGTTCGCTTATCCTTCCTGATATTGCAGACAGTATCAGGGAAAAGATGAAGCAAATTGACAGGGAATCCGTTGCAGGCGTAGGTGTAGGAGCGCCGGGACCTGTGGACAGCGAAGGCGTGGTGCACCGGGCAGTTAACCTGGGCTGGGGCACCTTCAGTATTAAGGATACACTGGAAGACTTGCTGAATATGCCTGTAATGGCAGGAAATGATGCTAATGTGGCCGCACTTGGCGAAATGTGGATGGGCGGCGGTCAGGGCTGTAAGGATTTGGTTGTTGTTACGCTTGGCACTGGTGTCGGCGGCGGCATTATTATTAACGGAAAGATGCTTACAGGCGCTGCCGGAGCAGGAGGAGAAATCGGACATATTCATGTGGAGGATAGTGAAGAAGAAATCTGCGGCTGCGGAAACAAAGGCTGCCTTGAACAGTATTCTTCAGCAACGGGTATTACCAGACTTGCCAACCGGCTTCTTGCTTCAAGTGATAAAGACAGTATCTTAAGAAGCGGAGAAGTATCAGCGAAAACAGTATTTGATGCTGTGAAAAGCTCAGATGCGCTGGCTTTAGAAGTGGCGGAGAAATTCGGTAAATATTTGGGAGATGCATTAGCAGGAATTGCCTGTGTGGTCAATCCCGAAGCGATTGTTATCGGCGGCGGCGTATCCAAGGCAGGAGAGATATTGATTGATTTTATCAGACCTCATTATGAAAAAAATGTTTTCCACGGCAGCAGGCAGGTGAAATTCTCACTGGCAACCCTTGGCAATGATGCAGGCATTTACGGTGCGGCTAAACTGGTACTGGATATGGAAAATAATTAAGTGATTATTTGGAAACAGCAGGTGTAAAAGTGCGAGAATTAAGTGAGGCAGTTTTTGAAATTATCAGGGCTTATGTACCGGAAAGCGATATTCTGGAAAATGAACCCATGTGCAGGCATACCACCTTCCGCATCGGCGGTGAGGCGGAATGCTTTGTAAAAATAAGCAGCGTGACTCAGCTGGAAAAGCTGATTCCCTATTTTAATCAGGTGGAGGCGCCCTATTTTATCCTTGGCAACGGCAGTAATCTTCTGGTAAGCGATGATGGGTATCATGGAGTAGTTCTTCAGCTTGGCAATAGCTTTAATCAGATTGAAGTACAGGGGAACATCATGAAAGTTCAGGCGGGGGCGCTTCTTTCCCGGGTATCGAAATGTGCGTTGGAAAACGGTCTTACGGGACTGGAATTTGCATCCGGAATTCCCGGAACCATCGGCGGCGGCGTTGTTATGAATGCGGGCGCTTATGGCGGAGAAATGAAGCAGGTAGTGCAGAGTGTTACGGTGCTTGATAACAATGGGGAAATATTGCAGCTTGATAATAATACCATGGAATTTGGATACCGCACCAGCATTATCAAGAACCGGCATTTTACGGTGCTGCAGGTAACCTTGCAGCTGTCTTTTGGCAATAAGGAAGAAATTCAGCAAAAGATGGAAGAGCTTGCAGCAAGGCGCAGAGCCAGGCAGCCTCTGAAATTTCCGTGTGCAGGAAGTACTTTTAAAAGGCCTGAGGGCTATTTTGCCGGAAAACTGATTATGGATGCGGGACTTAGAGGGTATTTTGTGGGCGGAGCAAAAGTATCCGAAAAGCACTGTGGGTTTGTGATAAATACAGGAAAGGCAACTGCTGCGGATGTGGCAGATGTGATAAAGGAAGTGCAGGAACGGGTAAAAGATAAATTCGGAGTTTTATTAGAGAGAGAAATTATTTACCTGGGGCGCTTTTAGAAAGGAGCATCATGCGTTTTGTTGTTGTTACGGGAATGAGCGGCGGGGGAAAAAGTACAGCTCTTAGAATGCTGGAGGATGTCGGATTTTACTGTGTTGATAATCTGCCGGTTCCCCTGATTGAAAAATTTGTGGAGCTGATTGCCATGCCGAACAGCGAGGTCGGTAAGGTCGCTCTGGGGCTGGATGTGCGTTCAGACCAGCCCTTTGAGGATGCCCAGAAGGCACTTGAAAAGCTGAAGGAAAATGGTTATAATTTTGAAATTCTGTTTATGGAGGCAAGTGATCAGGCTCTTTTAAAACGGTATAAGGAAACAAGAAGAATGCATCCTTTGTCACCTGAAGGAAGAGTGGAGGACGGCATTCTGAAAGAAAGAAAAATACTGAATGATATACGGCATAAAGCAGATTATGTAATTGATACGACGAAGCTTTTGACCAGGGAATTAAAAGAGGAAATAGACCGCATTTTTGTGCAGAATGAAGAGTACAACAGTCTGATGGTCACTATTTTATCCTTCGGATTTAAGCATGGAATTCCGGCGGATGCGGACCTGGTCTTTGATGTCAGATTCCTTCCGAATCCTTTTTATATAGAAGATTTAAAATATAAAACCGGAAATGATTCAGAGGTTCAGGATTATGTGATGAACTTTCCGGAGGCAGAGATTTTTATTGACAAACTTTCTGATATGCTGGAATTTTTAATTCCTAATTATGTGAAGGAAGGAAAATATCAGCTGGTGGTCGGAATTGGCTGTACCGGAGGAAAGCACAGGAGTGTTACACTGGCAAACAGGCTTTATGCCCGGTTAAAAAACAGGGGAAATTACGGCCTGAAGATTGCCCATAGGGATGTGGGACAAGGCGTTTAGGCAAAGGAATCAGGGTAGGTATTATGTCATTTTCAATGGAAGTAAAGAGCGAACTGGAGAGGGTGGTTCCGGATTCGAGGCATTGTCAGCTGGCAGAAATGGCGGCGATTATACATTTTGGATGCAGGATTTCCGAAAGAGAAAATGGGGAAAAAGAGATTATCCTGCATGCGGAAAATGAAGCCGCCCACAGAAAATACTTTACATTATTGAAAAAAACCTTTATTATAAGTACTGATACAGAAAAAGTGCTTCAGGCAGTTAAGATATTTGACGGAAACAGACAGATTAGGCAGCAGCAGGAGGGAGTGAGTTCCTTATTGATAAAAAACAGCTGCTGTAAGCGGGCTTATTTAAGAGGCGCTTTTTTATGCGTTGGTTCTATGAGCGACCCTCAGAAAGGGTATCATCTTGAGTTTGTATGTGAATATGAAAATCAGGCACTGCAAATAAAAGAAACTTTGCGCAGTTTTGAGTTGGAAGCTAAAATAGTAAGACGTAAGAAGTATCATGTTGTGTATCTGAAGGAAGGCGCAGGAATTGTTGATTTGTTAAATGTAATGGGGGCGCATTTATCCCTGATGAATTTGGAAAATCTCAGGATAGAGAAGGAAATGCGTAATTCAATTAACAGACAGGTAAACTGCGAAACAGCTAATATTACAAAGACAGTAAATGCCGCGAGTAAACAGATAGAGGATATTCGTCTGCTGCAAAAGCATGTGGGACTCTCAGGTCTTCCCGACAATCTCAGGGAAATGGCTTTGGTCAGACTATCTCATCCGGAAAGCTCCCTTCAGGAATTGGGTGGTTACTTGAATCCGCCGGTAGGAAAATCCGGCGTAAACCATAGATTGCGAAAGCTCAGTGACATGGCTGATAAGCTTAGAGTCTAAAGGAGGAGATATTATGATAGAAAAGCCGATTGAGATTAAGATGGCGGGAGATTTGGATGCGCGGCCCATTGCCATGCTGGTACAGATAGCAAGCAGACATGAGAGCAGCATTTATCTTATGGCTGAAGGTAAAAAAGTGAACGCAAAAAGTATTATGGGTATGATGAGTCTGGTTTTGAATCAGGGAGAAACCGTTACAGTAGTAGCTGAAGGGAAGGACGAACAGGAAGCGGTTGCGCATATTGGTGATTATCTGAGCGGTAAAACTGAATAGGAATTTTAAGCGCTGCACTTTTGTGGGGCGCTTTTTGCTTAGTGGGGAAAAGTATGGAAAAAAAGAAAATGCTTTTTATCTATAATCCGAGAGCCGGTAAGGCGCAGATTCGGAGTAATCTGCTGGATATGATAGATATTTTTGTAAAGGCGGGATATGAGGTGACAGCGTATCCCACTCAGGCAGCAGGTGACGGCATTAAGGCAGTTACGGAAAGAAAAATCGGATATTATGACATTATTGCCTGCAGCGGAGGGGATGGAACTCTGGACGAGGTGGTAACAGGCATGATGCAGTGTGAGAAGAGGCTTCCCATTGGATATGTACCGGCAGGAAGCACTAATGACTTTGCAGGAAGCCTTAACATTCCCAAGAATATGGCGCAGGCAGCAAAAGTGGTGGTGGAAGGCCGGGACTTTGCCTGTGATATAGGGACTTTTAATAATGATTTCTTTGTATATATTGCCGCTTTCGGCATATTTACGGATGTGTCTTATGAAACAAGGCAGGATATGAAGAATGTTTTGGGTCATATGGCTTATATTCTGGAAGGAATGAAGCGCATTTCCAATATTCAGTCGTATTCCATGAAGGTGGAATATGATGATAAGATACTTGAGGGCGAATTTATATTCGGAATGATTACCAATTCCGTTTCCGTAGGCGGCTTTAAAAGAATTACAGGAAAGTACGTGCAGCTGGATGACGGAGAATTTGAGGTGACGCTGATAAAACGTCCGGCCAATCCGGTTGAATTGAATACGATTATGGCGGCGCTTCTTAACAGAAACATTAATACCGATTTAATGTATTGCTTCAGCGCATCCTCCCTTAGAGTTTATTCTGAAGAAGAGGTGGCATGGACCCTGGACGGAGAGTTCGGCGGCAGACATAAAGAAGTTTTAATTAAAAACTGCATGCAGGCGCTTCAAATACGGATTCCGCCAAAGGAAGAATAAGGAACTGAAAATATTTATAAATATTGTATCTTTTTTAAGAGGACTAGTTTATAATAAAAAACAGGAATTTTCGATTCCATAAACAAAAAATCTGAGAAAAGGGAGAGAAAAAAGTGAGTAAAAAGTGGAATGTAAAAATTGATGAGCAAAACTATGATATTGAATTTAAGGGCAGGAAAGTAGTTGTTAACGGCGAGGAATTAAAGCTGAAAGACTATAAGAAAAAGACAGGGTTAGTACATACGGAATATGAATTTCCCGCAGGACCGAAAACAGCACTTCTGGTTGTGCGCAGTATGGGAACTCCCCAGCTTGTAATCGACAACAAGGACTGCGCTACCGGTGAAGAGTATGTGCCTGTAAAGTTACCCGCATGGGGTTATGTATTTGTTGTACTGCACTGTGTTAATCTGCTTAACGGAGCCATGGGGGTTCTCATGGCAATCCTGGGAGTTATGGCAACCTATTCTGTTTCCTGTAACCGTAAAATGAATGCAGCCTTGAGAGTACTGCTGAATATTGGAATACTGGTAGTGTTTTATGCTATAGTATTTGGAATTGCTCTTTTGGCAGCAGGGGTATTGTAAAAGGAGCGGAGCATGAATGTATTTAAAGAAATGGCGCTGTCTGTTTACAGCCTCAAAAGCTATAAAGAGTTTCTAAAGAACAGAAAAGCCAAGGTATTTGGTTTCGGAGTACTGCTTCTTCTGATTTATTTTATGATAACCATACTGATTCCTTTCGTGGTATCTCAAATGGGCTCAGAAAATGTGAGAAAAGTATTTGAAGAAGGAATACCGGATTTTGAGTTATCAGATGGATATCTGTGGGTGGATGATGTCATTGAGGTTGAACAGAACGGCAGATACATCTATATTGATACTGATCCGCAGTATTATTTCTACAGTGCAGAAGAAATGCGGCCATATCTTACTGATTATTCTATGGTCATTTTAATGGATTCAGAGAAAATGATTGTGAAAAATAACGGGGAGCTGCAGGAACTTTATTTTTCTGATATAGATTATGAACTGAGCAAAGAAGATGTATTAGGCTGGATACCGTATCTCTATCTGATTATGGCAATAGTCATGATTTTTATGTATATCTGGATGACAGCATTGTTTTTCTTTGGAGTGTTGTTTGTGGCGTTGATAGGAATGGTGGTATCCTCCTGTATGAAGTATCAGCTTACTTTCGGACAGCTGTATCTTCTCGGAGTTTACAGCAGAACGCTGCCGCTCCTTATAAAGGCAGTGGTATCCTTCCTTCCCATTGATATTCCTTTCTTCTTTATTATTAATTTCGGTATTTCTGTACTGTTTATTGTGGGCGCAATACAGAAAATGAAAGAGCAGCAGCTGCAGCAGCCCCTTCAGTTTACCTCTGAAAACAGCGGCACTAATGGAGATAGCAGCAGCCATAATGATTTTACGTGGATGCAGTGAGTAGATATAAAGCAGATACATTAAAGAAGGGTTCCCTAAAGCAGGGAACCCTTCTTTGGGCTTAAGGCATGACAACAGATTTGTCTGCAGAAAGCCGTTTTTATTCCCGCGAGCAATGAGCCAAGTGGCTGCTTGCAGACATTTGGCGAATGCCGCGAGGGTCACCCCACCCATTGGGGCGTTTCAATTTCCATGCCGCGCTGCTTGCGGTGGGGTTATTGACTCTTAAAAGTAGATTTGTCAGGTGCGCAGTTTATTGCTGTTCTTCTTCAGCAATTGCCTTTTCCTGTCTTTCCTGAATAACGGGGTCGAAGGAAAGCATGGGCTTTGCGTTTGGATTGGTTTTGGTAATTTTACGTTCCGTATAATTCTTTGTAATGGCAAATACCGTACCGGACAGGCACAGCACGCCGATTAAGTTTGGAATAGCCATTAATGCATTTAAGGTATCTGCAATTGCCCAGGCAAGGTCAAAGCTCATGGTAGCGCCGAAAATGATGCAGACAACGAAGATAACCTTGTAAATAATGGTTGCTTTTGTTCCAAATAAGTATTCACAGGATTTGGTACCGTAGAAGGACCAGCCAAGAACTGTGGTGAATGCAAATAAACAGACCGCAATTGCAACGAAGCCGCCGGCAAGGGAGCCAAGACCTTCTGATAAAGCTTCGCTTACCAGGGAAGCACCGGTAGAAGCAGTGAGAATTTCGCCTGTTTCCAAATCTACAAGGCCGGAGCAAAGTACGGTAAATGCGGTCAATGTGCAGACTACAATTGTATCAAAGAATACTTCGAAAATTCCCCACATACCCTGGATAATCGGCTCCTTTACATTGGAAGCGGAATGTACCATAACAGAAGAACCAAGACCGGCCTCGTTGGAAAATACACCGCGCTTGAAGCCCATGGTCATTGCCTGCTTAATCATCATACCTACAGTAGCGCCTGCAATGGGACGAAGTCCGAAAGCGTTGGAGAAGATTGCGCTGAATACGGAAGGAATGGATTTAAAGTTCAATATTAATACGATAATTGTACCCAGTATGTAAGCGCATGCCATGAAAGGAACAATTTTCTCTGCTACATTGCCGATTGCTTTAATTCCGCCTAAGATAACAAGAGCGGCAATTACTGCAATGATAATTCCGGTTGCAAGGGGCGGGATACTGAAGGTATCCTGCAGGGAGCTTGCAATTTCATGAACCTGTGTCATGTTGCCGATACCGAAGGAAGCAAGCACGCAGAAAACAGCAAATAAAATAGCCAGAGGTTTTGCTAAAACACCGATTACTTTTTTATTTTTAAGACCGTCCTGTAAATAATACATAGCGCCGCCTGACCATTCATCTTTTGCATTTTTGCGGCGGTAAAAAATTCCCAGTACATTTTCGGAATAGTTTGTCATCATTCCAAATAAAGCGGAAAGCCACATCCAGAATACGGCGCCGGCGCCGCCTGTAATAATAGCGCCTGCAACACCGGCAATATTACCTACACCAATGGTAGCAGCCAGTGCAGTAGAAAGGGCCTGAAACTGTGAAATGGAGGATTCTCCCTTTCCTGTGTGGGCGGTTACATGCTTTTTCTTGAAGATTGCAAGAAAGGTTTCATTCATCCAATGCTTAATTCTTGTAATCTGGAAGAATTTCATACCTACGGTCATGTAGATACCTGTGCCGATAATCAGAATCAGCATCGGAATTCCCCATACCACTCCGTTTATGGCGGAGTTGACGTTTTCAATAGTGTTCATTACATTTTCCATAAAAACTCTCCTTTGTTTCTATATTAAATTTGGCTAATAAAAAAGAATTTACCGTTTCAGTAAATCCTCCGGATGATTTTTATGAATGGGGGATTTACAATAAAAAATCATCTATGATGTGTCCCCCGTTGGATATCATAGAATGAAAAATTAGTAAAAACTTTATTAACTATTTATAAATATACAGTAAAATGGGAAAAAGCACAAGAGAAAATTGATAAAAGCCTCATAAAAGGGAGGATGCCAAGTAAGCTCATGCTTACTTGGCATTTATTATGAAAAAGTTATTTAAAAAATCAATTACTTTGTTGTTAGCTGTTTTGTATCTTATGATGTTAGTATAAGGTACAGAAATGTCTAAAGAATGTTATGTAATTTAAGATTTTTTAAATTAAATGTGAACAAAATATGAACACCTTAGTACCTATGTCCCATCGTCGTTCTGCTTTCCATTTTCATGACAGACTCCCTTATATAAAATGAAATTTTTAAAATTTTTCAGGTTCAGGATATTCCTCACCGAAGGTTTCTACCGTAACGGTTTTCATTATCTGGTCTTCTAAAGGACGGTCAGAATAATCGGTAGCTGTTTCCGCAATTTTGTTAACATTTTCCATGCCCTCAATTACTTTTCCAAAAGCGGCATAGGAGCCGTCAAGATGAGGAGCATTCTTATGCATGATAAAAAACTGGGAGCCTGCGGAGTCCGGCATCATGCTTCTGGCCATGGAGAGCACGCCCTCTGTATGTTTTAAATTGTTTTCTGCTCCGTTTGCGGCAAATTCTCCTTTAATGCTGTAGCCGGGACCGCCCATGCCTGTACCTTCCGGGTCGCCGCCCTGAATCATAAAGCCGCGGATAACGCGGTGGAAAATTAAGCCGTCATAAAAATGCTTATTGATTAAGCTGATAAAATTATTAACGGAAATGGGAGCGATATCGGGATAAAGTTCTGCCTTGATTACATCTCCGTTTTCCATAGTAAAAGTAACAACAGGATTTTGTGCCATAGTAGTATACTTCCCCTTGAGTTTCCGTAAACTGTAATTACAAAGTGAATATAATCTCCCAAAGTACCAATCTGCCTCATTTTTGACATCAAAAGGATGGCAGTTTTGTGAATAGAGGCGCTTTAATAAGCCCCGCCGGAACCGGGCTTTGGGAGAGATATTCTTTTATCTATTTAAGCGGCCAGCTTAAGGCAGAGTTGACGGTATGCAGGACGCTTTGTCCTGAACCAGAGCCTGACGCCTTCTTTTGCATACGACAGTATGCCTGAGATGCCTTTTGCCAGCCGGTAATAGCAGAATGATACTTTTTCTTTGACCGGATCTGCGTTCCGTATAATGGCAGCTTTTAGTGTATTTGTT
>CAZDPE010000045.1:0-18386 GCA_964507235.1 uncultured Lachnospiraceae bacterium | reverse complement strand
CGCTAAGGGCATATTGCACAATTGCTTCTATAGGGCGGACGCCCGACATGAAATAAGTTGGCGGTTTATACTTATATTGATTGGTGAAAATGTACATTCCGCCAGCTTATGAATGGCATGGCTGAACTGTTACTTTGAATAATCAAAATATGGGAAAACTCTTGTTAGAAAACAGGGGTGTTTAGTATAATGACAGAAGAATAATAAGAAGAACCATTAGAAGGGCAGCGGACAATGCTTTATATCAAGAACGGAATGGTAATTAATCCTGTAGAAGATAAGGTTTATCAGGCGGATATGCTGATAGAAGAGGGCAGGATAAAAAAAATAATAAAACAGGAACAGGAAACGGAGAGCTTTGAAGTGCCGGATAAGGCGCAGATAATTGATGCCCGGGGGCTGATGGTGGCTCCGGGACTGGTGGATACTCATGTACATTTCAGGGATCCGGGCTTTACCTATAAGGAGGATATTCTGACAGGTGCAAAGGCTGCAAAACGAGGCGGCTATACAGGTATTGTACTGATGGCTAATACAAAGCCTTCCGTGGATAATGAAGAAACTCTTAAATATGTGCTTCATAAGGGAAAACAGACAGGAATCAGAATCGAAAGCTGTGTGAATGTGACGAAAGCCATGCAGGGAAAAGAAATTGTGGATATGGAGGTCCTTTCGAGGGAAGGAGCGGCAGGGTTTACGGATGACGGAATTCCGCTGCTGGATGAAGCACTGGTAAGAGAAGCCATGGAAAGGGCGGAAAAACTGAATCGGCCCATCAGCTTCCATGAAGAAAATCCTGAAAGAATTACAAATAACGGAGTAAATGCCGGAAAGGCAGCGGCTTTTTACGGAATTAAGGGCTCTCCCAGGGAAGCGGAAACGGATTTAATTGAGAGAGATGTTAAGCTGGCGCTTGAAACGGGAGCGGAAACGGTGATTCAGCATATCAGCAGCAAAGAAGGAGTGGATTTGGTGCGGAGGGCAAAAGCAAAGGGAGCTCATGTCCACGCAGAAGCAACGCCTCATCACTTTACATTGACTGAGGATGCCATAATTGAAAAAGGAACACTGGCAAAAATGAATCCGCCTCTTCGGAAAGAATCGGACAGGCTGGCAATCATTCAGGGATTAAAGGATGGAACGATTGACTTGATTGCTACAGACCATGCACCTCATAGCAGAGAAGAAAAAGAGCAGGATATTACCAGGGCACCCAGTGGGATCATCGGGCTGGAAACGGCGCTTTCTTTAGGAATCAGAGAATTGGTGGATAAGGGTTATCTGACTTATCCTGCATTATTTCACAGGATGAGCACAGCTCCCGCAAAGCTTTACCATTTGCCGGGAGGCAAAGTTGCGGAGGGAGAAGAAGCGGATTTGGTGCTGTTTCATCCAGAGGAAACATGGATTGTGGAAAAATTTGCATCCAAATCCTCCAATTCGCCTTTTATCGGTGAAACAATGCCGGGAGTTGTCTATTATACCATTTGCAGCGGTAACGTTGTTTACCGGAAGGAAAAAGACCATTAAGCAGGAAGGTTGGGGATAAGGATTATGGAAAACAAAAAGAAAAAAGAAACGGCGCGGGTGCTGTCCCAAAAGGAACTGGCTCCGGGAATTTATGATATGTGGATAGAAACGGAACTGGCAAAAGGCGCTTTGGCAGGGCAGTTTATCGGGGTGTATCCCAAAGATAAAAGCACGCTGCTTCCAAGGCCCATCAGCATCTGTGAAGTGGACAGGGAGAACGGAAGGCTCCGCATAGTATATCGTACAGTGGGGAAGGGAACGAAAGAGTTTGCGGGCTATCAGCCAGGAGATGAAACGGAAATACTCGGCATTCTCGGAAACGGCTTTCCGGTAAGTGAGGCAAAGGGAAAACGCGTGGTTCTGATGGGAGGGGGAATTGGAATTCCGCCCATGGTGGAGCTTGCCAGAGAATTAAAGGAAGAGGGCAATTCGGTTATTGTCATTGCAGGCTACAGGGATGATAAGCTGTTTTTGAAAGAGGATTTGGAAAAGTATGCCGGCGTGTACGTGGCAACAGAGGACGGAAGCGCGGGCGTGATGGGAAATGTGTTGACGGCAGTGGAAGAAAAAAATGTGCAGGCGGATATGATTATGGCCTGCGGTCCTATGCCTATGCTCCGCGCCATAAAAAAATACAGTGAAGAAAAAGGGATTAAGGCATATATTTCTTTAGAGGAAAGGATGGCCTGCGGCGTGGGGGCCTGCCTTGGATGTGTATGTAAAACCAGGAACATAGACCACCATTCTCATGTAAATAATGCAAGAATTTGTACCGATGGTCCGGTATTTGATGCCGGAGATGTGGAAATTTGAGTGAAAGGAATAAAAACATGAATACAAAAGTAAGAATTGCGGGAGTGGAGTTTAAAAATCCTGTTATGACGGCATCAGGGACCTTTGGGTCAGGAATGGAATACGGAGAGTTTGTGGATTTAAACGGTCTGGGGGCTGTAGTGACCAAGGGAGTGGCAAATGTACCCTGGCCCGGAAATGCAGCACCCAGGGTGGCGGAGGTTTATGGCGGCATGTTAAATGCCATCGGATTGCAGAATCCGGGCATTGATGTTTTTTTGGAAAGGGACATTCCCTTCTTAAAACAATATGATACGAAAATTATAGTAAATGTCTGTGGAAAAACGGTGGAAGACTATCTGACGGTTGTGGAAAAGCTTTCGGATGCCCCGGTAGATATGCTGGAAATCAATGTTTCCTGCCCTAATGTAAAGGAGGGGGCCATTGCTTTCGGACAGAAGGCGGAATGCCTTTTTGACATTACCTCACAGATTAAAAAGAAGGCAAAGCAGCCGGTTATTATGAAATTAAGCCCGAATGTTACGGATATTACGGAAATGGCAAAAGCGGCAGAGGCAGCAGGGGCGGATGCTGTTTCCCTGATTAATACCATAACCGGAATGAAAATCGATATTCACAGAAGAACTTTTGTGTTGGCGAACAAAACCGGCGGTATGTCAGGACCTGCCATTAAGCCGGTTGCTGTCAGAATGGTTTATCAGACCTCCCATGCGGTAAAAATTCCGGTAATCGGCATGGGCGGAATTGCAGACGCGGAAGATGCCATTGAGTTTCTGCTTGCAGGAGCATCCGCAGTGGCAGTGGGAGCCATGAATTTTGTAAATCCCTATACTACGAAGGAAGTTGTAAAGGGAATTGAAGAATATATGAAGCAATACCGGATAGAGGATGTCAAGGAATTAATCGGTGCTGTGAAGGAATAAGCCTCAGACGGCACGGCATAAAATACCTCCCTGTGTCATATACTTTAAATAAGTACACGCAGGGAGGTATTTTTGTGGAACTGATAAAGAGGAATATACATATGGACTGCCTGAAGTGCAGGGCGTCTATCCAGATAACCCTGGAGGATGATATTAATATTTCCGATTCCAGACCTGATGCTTTGAAGCTGATTATGGATAGAGGAAATGTGGTCATAGAGGAAGTAAAGGTAACAGATGACCATGTGAGTGTAAAGGGAAAGCTTAAGGTAAATATACTCTATCTGACAGAAGGCAGAAATGATGCGGCGGCCATGGAAGGATTGATACCCTTTGAGGAACAGATTTATATGGAGGGAGTGGAAAGCGGAGATAATGTTACTGTCAGCTGGGAAATTGAGGATCTCAGTACGGGCTTAATTAATTCCCGAAAGTTCAGTGTGCAGTCGGTGCTGCTTTTGAAGGCGGTCTGCGAGGAAATACGTGATGAAGAAACAGCGGTGGATATTTCGGGAAGCGAGCCTGTGGAATTCAGGAGAAAATCCCTGAATATTGCATCCATGGTTATGAAGAAAAAAGATATTTTCAGATTAAAAGAGGAAGTGGAAATTCCGGGAAGCTTTCCCAATATCTTTTCCATGATTTGGTGGGAAATAGACCCTTCCGAAGTGGAATTCAAGATGCTGGATGATAAAATTGCGGTTCAGGGAGAAATCAGAGCATTTTTCCTGTATAGAGGAGAGGGCGAAGAGGAAGAAATATGCCATTATGAAACCATTCTGCCCTTTGCGGGAAGCCTTGGCTGCGACGGCGTCAGGGAGGGTATGATACCGGAAATCAGATACAAGGCGGAGTCAAAAGAAGTTGTGGTGCGGCCTGATTTTGACGGCGAAGAAAGAGTTATTACCTTTGAATTGTGCCTGAATATGGACATTTGCGCCTATGAGGAGGAGCAGATAGATATTCTTTCCGATGTTTACGGCGTGGTGCAGGAAACGAATGTAATGGAACGGGAAGCGGATTTTAGAAGCTATCTCGGCAGAAGCAGCGGAAAAATGAAGCTTTCGGAGCATTTTAAAGCGGAAGAAGGAATGCAGATTAGCAAAATCCTTCATACCACGGGCAGTCTTCAGACTGCAGATACTTCGCTTACGGAAAATGGAATTGAGATTACGGGAGTATTGAATCTGCAGATTCTGTTTGAAAGCAGCAGCGAAGAAAATCGTTTTGGACTGATAAGAGGTGAAGTGCCATTCAGCTATGTTTTGGAGGCCGAGGGAATCGGTAAGGACTGCGTATATCCCGTTCTTGCAGATGCAGCACAGATTACGGTTTCCATTATTGACTCGGATGAAGTAGATGTTAAATGTGTTTTGGTATTCCGCACCAATATCTATAAGGAGTGGAAGGAAAAAATCGTGGAGCAGATTACAACCTCAGAGCTTGACAATGAAAAAATGGATTCACTTCCCGGAATTGCCATTTATGTGGTAAGAGAAGGGGAAAGCCTTTGGGACATCGGAAAAAGATATTATGTGCCGATATCAGTTATCAAGCAGACGAATGAACTTACCGGGGATGAAGTAAAGTCAGGAGATAGAATTTTAATTATGAGGAATGTATAAGGCTTAAGTGTAATGAAACGGAAAAAGCGTGCAGGCTCTGCTTGAAAGAGCGTTGCACGCTTTTTTGTACGTCAGTTATGTTAAAAAATTATGACTCGATTCCGGCATCCTGAGCCATTTTGTCGAAGCCTGCGAAAACGGCATCATAAGTTTTTTTACAAATGTCGGGAAGCTCGCCTCCCCATTTCTTTTCGGCCAGCTTGTAACCCTTTTCGAAAGCTGCACGCATATCTTCAATCTTGTCAGGGTCGCCGCCTGTTAATGCTGTGGCAAAATCCAGAATACGCTGGGAAGTCTGATCAACGCCCCAATAGCCATCCTCTGCGATATCAGCCTGAGCCTGAGCTTTGGTTGCGGGGTCAACGGTAAAATTACCGCTGGACAGAAAACTCCAGATATCATTGGCTTTACCGTAAGTCTGTCCCTGTTTTGTTATCATCTGCTCTACCAGACTTCTGAGCTGTTCGGTTCTTGCATCAGCATCAGCTTTCAGTTTGGCAACCATGTTGGCATCAGGGGTGTATTTCTTGGTGGAAGCAGCCTTTGCTTCAGCTGAAGGCTCGTATACAACGCCCGCAGATTCACTGGCTTTTGTTTCGCTTGCGCTTTCTGATTTTGTTTCGGTACGCGCTGTCTGTGCTGCAGTGCTGTAAGCGCTGTAAACATCACTTGTACCGGTAACTCCATTTACGCTCATTTTTTCACCCTCCTTGGTTTTTAGACATTTACTGTTATAGACTTTATCGGACAATCCGGCGAAAATATTAGAGCTGTGAGCATTTTATTTTGTGAATTGTAATCAAAAGAATAAAATCGGTAATAAAAGAAAGCGGAAGGTATCATATCTATAGCCATTGACAGGGAATCAGCCAATGGATTATGATAAGTACAATCTTATGTATTATGTATACAAAAAAATACTGGAGAAAATGTGTATGAATGAAATTACAAGAAAGGCTTATGCTAAAATTAATCTGGGTCTTGATGTTATCAGAAAGCGTCCTGACGGATATCACGAAGTGAAAATGATTATGCAGACGGTAGGAATTTATGATGTTCTCACCTTCAAAAAAAGTAAAACAGGAGGCGGGCTTCCTGTCATATCCATTTCTTTGGACAATGAAGAACTTCCCTGCGATAAGGGCAATCTGATTTATAAAGCGGCGGAGTTGATAATGCAGACCTGCCATTTAAAAGAAGGAGTGGAAATTTCTCTTCAGAAGAACATTCCCATTGCAGCCGGCATGGCAGGGGGAAGCACTGATGCGGCGGCGGTATTCCATGGGCTGAATGAATTGTTCGGGCTTGGCATGAGTCTTGAAGAGATGAAAAAGCTGGGAGTAAAAATTGGGGCGGATGTACCTTACTGCATCATGGGAGGCACAGCCCTTTCCGAAGGTATCGGAGAAATACTGACCCCTGTTCCGGCTCCGCCTGATGCGTATTTGCTGGTGGCCAAGCCGGATATTAATGTTTCCACCAGATTTGTATATGAAAATCTTCATGCGGATACCCTGAACCGGCATCCTGATATTGACGGGATGGTGAAAGCCCTTAAGGCAGGCAGCCTTAAGGGGATTACAGACAGAATGGGAAATGTGCTGGAAACAGTGATAATAAAAGAATATCCGGTGATTAATCAAATAAAAAGGGCAATGCTGGAAAACGGTGCCGAGAACTCCCTTATGAGCGGCAGCGGTCCTACTGTATTTGGCGTTTACCGGGAAGAAGAAACGGCGGCAAAAGCCTATGAAGTGATAAAGAATCAGGAACTGGCGAAGCAGATTTTTATTACGAAATTCCATCAGCCCTCTGAAAGGGAAAAAGGTATTTCAGAGAAAGTGGGTTCTGGGAAGAAATAGAAGGAGGAGTGAAAAGTGAATGAACAATTTCAGGTAGATATGAATGAATTTCTGCCCCTTAGAGATGTAGTCTTTAATACGCTCCGTAAAGCGATTCTTACAGGACAGCTGAAACCGGGAGAAAGGCTTATGGAAGTTCACCTGGCTAATAAGCTGGGAGTAAGCAGAACCCCTATAAGAGAGGCGATTCGCAAGCTGGAACTGGAGGGGCTGGTTATCATGATACCCAGAAGGGGAGCGGAGGTTGCCCAGATAACGGAAAAGAGCCTGAATGATGTGCTGGAGGTCAGAAGGGCGCTGGATGTGCTGAGTGTGGAGCTGGCCTGTGAACGGATAACGGAAGAAGAAATTGCTTCGCTCAAAAAAGCATGTGAGGATTTTGAAAGAGCAACGAAGGGAAAGGATGCGTCCGTAATTGCAAAAGCAGATGTGGCGCTTCATGATATTATTGTGCAGGCGACAGGAAATCAAAGACTGCAGCAGCTGGTAAATAATCTTTCGGAACAGATGTACCGTTACCGTTTTGTGTATATTAAGGATGAAAGCCAGCATGAGAAGCTGGTGGCGGAGCACAAAGAAATTTATGAAAGCATCCTTTGCCGGGATAAGGAAAGAGCATCCGAAGCGGCTAAATTACATATTGACAATCAGGAAAAATCCATTATCAGACAGATACGTCTTGAAAATAGAAGATAAGTGCAGTAGAATAAGAATTCGACGATAAGGCAATACTCTCAATAGGAAATTCAAAGGAGAGATTGCATGAAAAGAATTATCGAAACAGCTGTATTTTTCATAGGGACCCTGGGATGGTGGGGATTTGTTTATCCGGAGCTTTGTCTGACACAGGATACTTATGAAATTGTTGAGGATGCTGATGAAGCCGGTATCTGTGAAGAAGCGGGCGGCAGCATGGAAGAATCCGGTGAAACGGCGTACCTTAAAAAGACAGAAAATTATGCAGCACAGCAGGAGAGAGAAATGCCGGATCGGTATTGTGATATGGAAGATTATTTGAATCTGAAGGGAAAAGTTTGTATAAAAAGCAGGCTCATTGAATATTTATATCAGGAAAAAGAAAAATAGAAACAAGAAGGATGAAAAGATAATGGATAGAAATGCATCTATCGGCGTTTTTGATTCGGGAGTCGGCGGATTGACAGTAATGAAAGAAATCATGCACCAGATTCCCAATGAAAAGATAGTATATTTTGGAGATACGGCGAGAGTACCTTATGGAAATAAATCCAGAGAAACCATTACCAAATTTTCCAGACAGATTGTCCGGTTTTTGCAGACTCATGAGGTAAAAGCCATTGTGGTGGCATGTAATACGGCCAGTGCATATGCTCTTGATGAGTTGGAGAAGGAAGTGGACATCCCTATGATTGGGGTGATTAAACCGGGCGCCAAAGTGGCATCTGAAGTGACTGTAAATGGTAAAATAGGCGTTATCGGAACGGAAGGAACAATCTCCAGCTCTATTTATCCGCGGTACATAAAGGAAATCAATAAAGATGTTACGGTAATCGGAAAAGCATGTCCTTTGTTTGTGCCTTTGGTGGAAGAAGGCTTATGGCGGGATCCTGTGACGGATGAAATTGCCAAACGGTATCTGACAGAACTGATAGATATTGATATTGATACTCTGGTACTTGGCTGCACACACTATCCTCTGATCCGGGAAACGGTAGGTAAAATCATGGGGGAAGGAGTGAATCTGGTAAATCCCGCTTATGAAACGGCAAGGGAATTAAAGGAGCTTCTGATTAAGGAAAATATGCTCCGTACCCAGGAGCCCAGGCTTGGAGATAATCAGTATCAGTTTTATGTCAGCGATTCGTCGGAAAAATTTAAAAGATTTGCAAATTCTATCATCAAGTACGGCATATTATCCGCTAAAATGGTGAATATAGAGGAATATTGAGAGAAAGAAGAAATTACAATGGAAAAAGAAGTATTGCTTGCGTTAAAGGGTCTTCAGTTTGCAATGGATGAAGAAGGCGCCCAGGCGCTTGAAACGATTACCCCGGCGGAATATTATAAAAGAAATGACAGTCATTATGTGGTATACGACGAAATTACGGAAGGGTTTATGGATACCACAAAAAGCATAATAAAGTTCAGAGGCTCTCAGGTTGAGGTGACGAAAAAGGGTCTTGTTAATGTACATATGATATTCGAGGAAAAAAAGAAAAACATGACAAGCTATTCCACGCCCTTCGGGAGCATATTAATCGGCATTGATACAGATGAGATAAAAATTAAAGAAGAAGATGACAAAATTTATGTTAATGTAGTTTATTCTCTGGAAGCGAACTATGAGCATATGGCGGACTGCAAAATAGAAATGAGCATCCGCTCAAGAGGCGAAAGGCTGGAACTGCAATAACAAGAATTAACGGCTGCGCACTTTATGGCGCAGCCGTTTGTTAATATGCTTATTACTTTACAGGCCTGGCACCGGCTTTTTCCTGTGCCTTTTCAAGAGTGCGCTTAAAGAAGCCCTTTTTCTTCTGCTCAACCTGAATCTTGCCGTGAAGTCCTTTTACATCGGTGATATAAATACCGCTTACTACAGCCTTTACTTCCTTTTTGACGGGAATAGAATCAAATATTTTTTCTTCACTGACAAGGGACATAATCTGGGGACCCACCTTAGCTTTTACAATGGGAAGCCTGCTTCCGCGAAGAAGCTTTGGCGTCTGGTCAATCACTGCCTGGGGCAGGCCGGATTCCTTCAGCTTCATCCGCTTTTTATCAATAATCAGCATGGACACGGTCTGTTTCATGGCATCAATCTGCTGCTGCTGCTGCGCCTGCCTCTTCTGGGCTTTTTTACCAAGGAAATATAATACGACAACGGCAGCAATTAAGACTGCCAGAATAATTAATAATACGATTTGCCAAGTGCTCACAATAAACCTCCTTAACACTATTGCTGTTTCAGCAACAGTTCAGCAATATCATTCATAAGCTGCCGGAATCCATACTTTCAGCAACTGCTACACATTTTAGCATTTATTAATAAATTAGGCAAGTAATTTCGTTGAATTAGAAAGCAGAAAGGGATATAATAAGTAAGAGATTTTAGAGAATGGAGAAAATAGAATTATGAAAAAGAAATGGATGGCAGTCATGGTTACAGTAATTGCAGCCATGATATTTACTGCGTGCTCAGGCAAAGATAAATCGGAAGAAGCGGTGGTGGAGAATCCGTGTTATATGAAGGATATTAATGTAACGGATTATGTGACGCTTGGGGAATATAAGGGACTTGTACTGGAGCCGGAGGTTACTGACGAATATCTGAATGGATATATTGAATTTATATTGCAGAACAGTGCTGTTGCAGTACCGGTGACAGACAGGACATCAGTGCAGACGGGGGATGTTGTGGACATTGATTATGCAGGAAAGCTTGACGGCGTGGCTTTTGAAGGCGGTACAGGACGGACATCGGATTTGGTGATAGGCTCGGGAAGCTTTATTGAAGGCTTTGAGGACGGCTGTATCGGCATGGAAGTGGGTGAAACGAGGGACGTAACGGCAACCTTTCCTGACCCGTATCAGAATAATACCGATTTATCGGGGAAAGAAGCTGTTTTTACGGTTACGCTGAACAGCATCAGTGTTATAGAAGTGCCAGAGCTTACGGATGAATACGTTGCAGGCCTGGGAATTGAAGACTGTTCTACGGTAGAAGAATACAAAGCGTTTGTGTATGATATACTGTTGGAGCAGCAAAGAACGGCGCTGGAGGATGAAGATGAAAAAGCCGGCTATGCGATTGAAACGGCGGCAGCCAATGCTGAATTTGAGGCAGCGCCCGCAGGTATGGTAGACAGGATGTATGATACCCTGTTTAACAACATGACAGTTTATGCGCAAATATACGGTGTGGATATAGGAGAATATGTGGCGAACAGCTACGGCGGCAGTGCGGAGGATTATGAAATAACCTTACGGGAGCAGGCTGAAATGATGGCGCAGCGCTATCTGATGATGCAGGCGATTGCGGATGCAGAGGGCATTTCTGTTTCCAATAAGGAACTGGAAGAAGAGCTTTCCGCAGATGCAGAAAATTATGGGTATGACTCTGCCGATGAATATAAAGAAGCAATTGATGTGGAAGCGTATAAGGAATATCTGATGACCCAGAAGGTGATAGAATTTATTTCGGACAGCGCAGTGGTAAAGGCGTCAGAGTAGAAGTTTGGGGGAAATCCTGTTTAAAACGGATAAGGGCATATGAGAAGAAAAAGACGGATTCATTTATTTGCAATAGGTATGTCATTACTGATGATGATTCTGGTGGTAGAACCTGTGAGTGCTACCACTGTTTCTGATTTGGAAAGAGAAAAGCAGGAGCTGGAGCAGCAGAAAAAAGACGCCCAGAGTCAACAAAATGAAGAACAGAAAAAACTGGATAATGTATCCGGAAAAATTAATTCCATTCAGGGCGATGCGGATGCGGTGGCCGGGGAAATAGAAGAAATGGATGCCGCTCTGATAGAAACCATTGCCAGCGTGGAAATCATTCAGGAAGAAATTGAGGAAAAAGAAGAGCAGATAGAAATTACTACAGCAGAATACGAGGAAGCAAAGGCCACAGAAGAGGCCCAGTATGAGGCCATGAAGCTCAGAATCAGATTTATGTATGAAAAGGGTGATGCCACTTATCTGCAGCTGCTGCTTGAAAGCCGGAGCTTCGGCGAAATGATGAATAAGGCGGATTATATTGAAAAGCTTTATGAGTATGACAGAAAAATGCTGGAAGAATATCAGAAGGCCAGAATGGAAACACTTGCATTGAAGGAGCAGCTGGAAGAAGAAATGTCCGAGCTGGAGGCTCAGGAACATGAACTTGAAGAAGAACAGGCAAGCCTTCAGGTCATGCTGGAGGAAAAACAAAAGATATATGACAATTACGAAGTCCAGATTGCACAGGCAAAGCAGGAAGCTGCTGTTTATAAAGCAAACATAAAGAAGCAGACGGAGGAAATCAGGAAGCTGGAAGCGGCCTCCGCCAAAAAGGATTCTGAAATAGAGGCGGCAAAAAAAGCGGAAGAGGAAGCAAAAAAGGCTCAGGAGGAGGCTCTTAGAAAGCAGGCGGAGCAGCAAAGCAGCAGTCAGTCATCGGAAAGCTCTTCTTCGGGCAGCAGCTCTCAGGACAGTTCAGGCTCTTCCGGTTCATCGGGAAGCAGTTATGCTTCAGCAGCCAGTTATTCGGGTTCCGGAAGTAAGGGGCAGCAGATTGCAAATTATGCATGTCAGTATATCGGCAATCCCTATGTGCCGGGAGGAACCAGCTTAACCCAGGGAGCAGACTGTTCCGGTTTTGTATGGAGGGTCTATAAGGATTTCGGATATTCAGTACCAAGGACTTCCTACGGACTCAGAAGTGCGGGGACAGAGGTATCCTATTCTAATGCCCAGCCGGGAGATGTTATCTGCTATGCGGGGCATGTGGGAATTTATATCGGAAACGGCCAGATTGTCCACGCCAGCACGCAGAAAACAGGAATCAAAATTACAACCGCTACCTATAAAGAAATTTTAACAGTCAGAAGAATTGCGTAACTGCGAAGAAGCATTTGCCAATTCTTCTTTCAGTTTGGAAACAGCGATGTTAACCAGTTCCGAAAGGGGTACATCCTTTACTCCGGCGATATAATGGTTACACCGGTTTGTGGGAATCAGAATTTTAAATGCGCTGCAGGAGGATACGGCATTAGCCATGGCAGGGGTGATTTCACCCAGAAGGGAATCCGCCGCAATAATTCCCACAGGACCTATAATAATATGCGCATCCCGGCTGTTTACGATAACGGGATTTTCGCCCGTGGCAGCACGGTCAGCGCCGGCTTTTAGCATGGAAGAGGTTGCCAGGGAGTTGGTTCCAATGGCAGTCACGGGCTCCGTGATTCCGGCAGCTTTTATTTTTTCAATGATAAGACTGCCCATGCGCCCGCCCTGTCCGTCGATTACGATTATTTTCATGTATTTAAGTCCTTTCTGCAGCCGCGCCAATCATAAGATGGCGGGCTGTATCAATTTATAAATTGTTAACTTGTGTGAATATGTGTTTTGCTTTATACTTTATTATATCGGACAAAGGCCGAAATGTTAAGGGGAACTGCAGGTTCCCGAAGATAATTTATGACAATGGAAGGTTTGTACAGAGTACTTTCTATTGTATGAGGAAGGGAAATAAGATGTCAGAATTTGATGAAAAGGATAAAAAGCAGGATGAAAGCTCTTTGGAAATAGACAATCAGAGTGAAGCGGAAAAAGCCGGTGAACCGGATAAGGCGCAGGAGAATGAAAAAAAGGAAAGCGATTATGAGGATGTTTGTTTTATCTGCAGGCGTCCGGAGAGCAAAGCGGGAAAGATGTTTAAGCTGCCCAACAATATTTCCGTGTGCAATGACTGTATGCATAAGACTATGGATACGGTCAGTCAGTTTGATTATCAGGGAATGCTGAATAATCCTTCTATTATGAATGACTTAAATAAAAGCATGAGTGATAAGGGATATCCCAATATCCGGTTTGTAAATATTGCGGATTTGCAGGGAGAGGGAGGAATTCCCAATAAGCAGAAGCTCAGGAAGAAAAAGAAGGAGCCGGGGAAAGAGCCTGTACTTGATATTAAAAATATACCGCCTCCGCATAAAATCAAGGCGCAGCTGGATGATTATGTGATTGGACAGGAACATGCAAAAAAAGTAATTTCCGTAGCGGTTTATAACCATTATAAACGTGTTGCAACCCATACTATGGATGAAATTGAAATTGAAAAATCCAATATGCTGATGATTGGGCCCACAGGATGCGGTAAGACCTATCTTGTAAAGACTCTGGCAAGGCTTCTTGATGTGCCCCTTGCCATAACGGATGCAACTTCCCTGACGGAAGCGGGATATATCGGTGATGATATAGAAAGCGTGGTATCCAAGCTTTTGGCAGCAGCAGATAATGATGTGGAAAAAGCGGAAAGAGGCATCATTTTCATAGATGAGATTGATAAGATTGCCAAGAAAAAAAATACTACCAACAGGGATGTCAGCGGTGAAAGCGTTCAGCAGGGAATGCTGCGGCTTTTAGAAGGCGCAGAGGTGGAAGTCCCGGTAGGGGCAAACAGTAAAAATGCCATGGTACCGCTTGCCACCATTGATACAAAAAATATACTGTTCATATGCGGCGGCGCCTTTCCTGACTTGGAAGAAATTATCAAGCAGAGGCTGAAAAAGCAGACATCTATCGGTTTTAATGCGGAGCTGAAGGATAAGTTTGATAAAGAAACGGATATTTTAAGCAGAGTAACCATAGAGGATTTGAAGAAATTCGGCATGATACCGGAATTCCTTGGACGTCTGCCCGTGATTTATACATTGAAGGCTCTGAACAAAGAGATGATGATAAAGATTTTAAAAGAGCCTAAGAATGCAATTCTGAAGCAGTACCAGAAGCTTCTTGAACTGGATGAGGTGAAGCTGGAATTTGATGAGGGCGCACTGGAAGCGATTGCGGAAAAAGCGATGAAAAAGGACATTGGCGCCAGAGCGCTTCGGGCAATTATAGAGGAATTTATGCTGGATATTATGTACGAGATTCCCAAGGATGATAATATCGGAAGAGTGACGATTACAAGAGAATATATTGAAGGAACGGGAGGTCCCATTATTGATATCAGAAATATAGTTGGGGAAAGCCCGGATGGTCTTAACCTGATTGAAGGATGAACAGAAAATGGTTTGATTTTCTATTAAGTCAGAAATTTCTTGTGTCTGATTTCATATTATAAATTAAATAAATATGAATGGATTCTGATTATGACAGACAGGGAAAAAATTGCTTCACCGGATTACGTTGAAATATTGTCGGATTTTATTCAGCCGGAAGGTCTGGAATATCCCATACGGGATTATGTATTTCAGAGAATTGACACTGATTTGGGTATCACATACATCAATGAGAATGAAGTAAATTACGAAAATGTCAGGGAGATTACTTATCGTTCCATTCCCAAAATATACGGTTTGATGCAGGACAGACTGGGGGAAGGAGAAAGCTTTGACCCTACTTCTCTTTTGCAGAGCGGGATTCTGCAGGTGCAGGGAGAACCTTTAAATCTTACGGGGAAGGGCGTGGTAATCGGCTTTTTGGATACGGGAATCCGGTACGAAGAGGAAGTATTCAGGAATCAGGACGGCAGCAGCCGGATTTTGGGAATATGGGATCAGAATATCAATACAGGCCAGACGCCTGAAGGGCTGCTTTACGGTACAGAATACAAAAAGGATATTATTGATGCGGCGCTGCTTAGCAGTTCGCCGAGGGAAATTGTACCCAGCTATGATGAAATCGGGCATGGAACAGCAATTGCAAGCGTGGCGGCGGGAAGTGCGGTCAGCGGAGGCCTGCGGTTTACGGGAGCGGCTCCTGATGCGGACATTGTGGTGGTAAAGCTTCGTCAGGCTAAACCATATCTGCGTCGGTTTTACCTGGTGCCGGAGGATGTGCCTGCTTATGCGGAAAGCGATTTGATAGCGGCAGTAAAATATCTGGAAAGCTACGCCATATCTCTGGTGCGTCCTTTGGTTATCTGTATCGGGTTAGGAACCAATACAGGGGATCATGAAGGGCATTCCATATTATCAGGATATTTAAATACCATTGCAACAAGAAGAGGCAGAGTGGTGGTATTGTGCGGAGGAAATGAAGGAAACAGCGCCCACCATTATGTGGGACAGAATGCCGCCGGGGTAATAGAAAGCACGGAAAATGTAGAAATCAGGGTGGATGAAGGAGAGTCCGGCTTTATTGCGGAGTTGTGGGGAAATGTACCCGTAAGTCATGCCATTTCCATCCGTTCTCCGGGAGGAGAAACCACGGACAGAGTGGACTTTAAGGTCAGGGAAACAAGGGAGTTTTCCTTTATTTATGAAAGAACGAAGATTCGTGTGGATCATGTATTAGTGGAGCAGGGTTCGGGAGAAGAATTAATCTTTTTCCGGTTTATCGACCCTACGCCGGGGGTGTGGACCATACAGGTAACAGCTATGGGAGGAAACCTGCAGGAAAGG
This sequence comes from uncultured Lachnospiraceae bacterium, assembly GCA_964507235.1. Taxonomy (GTDB): domain Bacteria; phylum Bacillota; class Clostridia; order Lachnospirales; family Lachnospiraceae; genus Suilimivivens. The sequence continues at coordinate 2,541 of CAZDPE010000045.1, read as the reverse complement.
GGAAGCTTTCATATCTGGCTGCCGATTACGGAATTTCTGCATGGGGAAACTTATTTTTTGCGGCCGTCGCCTTATACCACGATTACGGAGCCGGGGAATACCAGAGAAGGAATTACGACCACCTTTTATCAGGACAGCAATAACAGCTTTTATGGAGAGTCGGGAAGAGGATTTACAAGAGAAGAAAATATTAAGCCGGATTTATGTACGCCGGGGGTGAATATCAGTTCCGTTTTGGGAAACCGTACCGGTTCCAGTATGGCGGCGGCGCTGCTTTCGGGCATTTGCGCCCAGTTCATGCAATGGGCAGTAGTGGAAGGAAATAATCAGTGGATGGAAAGCAGGGAACTGAAACGATACCTGATAAGAGGAGCTGTCAGAATGCCGGGGATTACCTATCCGTCAAGAGAGTGGGGCTATGGGAGAGTAAATATTTCCAGAACCTTTGACGTGATAGCGGGAGTATGACAGAACCCCCGAAGCCTGTTTCGTAAATCGCAATATTTGAGAAATGCTTTGTATAAATTGAAATGAAAGTAAGATGAAAATATTCTATACTTATAATATCATGAGGTTTTGGTGTTATAGGTATAGAATAAATTTTTTTCGGGGGATTTGAAATATGATGGAATTAAAACTGCCGAGGTTAATCAGTGACGGTATGGTATTGCAGCAGAGAAAGAAGGTTCGCATATGGGGGTATGACGAACCGGGAAGAAGGGTAATGCTTTCGTTTCTGGGAGAGGAATATGTGACAGGGACAGATGAAAACGGAAGCTGGGAAATTTTTCTTGAGGGGCTTGTGCCGGGGGGACCTTACAGTATGCATTTCAGCGATAATGCAGGCTGTGAAAAAACAGTGGTGAACATTTTAATAGGCGACGTATGGCTGTGTTCCGGACAATCCAATATGGAGCTTCCCATGGCAAGGGTAAAGGATAATTATCCTGAGGATGTGGAACACTGCAAAAGTAATTATATACGAACCTTTAAAGTTGCGGAAAACGGAGAATTTCACGGCCCTCTGGACGAGCTTGCAACAGGGGAATGGAAGACGGCAGGGAAGGATACCATACTTGATTTTTCGGCAACGGGATACTTTTTTGCACGGCAGATGTACCGGATAACCGGTGTTCCCGCAGGCTTTATTAATGTCAGTCTGGGGGGCTCCAGAATTGAATCCTGGATGGGAAGGAATATGCTGGAAGGCTATGATGAACTGCTTTCTTTGGCGGATAAATATGCAGATGATGATTTTATTAAGGAAAGGCTTCTGACAAACCAAAAACAGTGTGAGGAATGGCACGGAAACCTGGATAGTTCAGACCGGGGACTGGAGGAAGGCTGGGAGAAGGAAAAGGTTGATAGCGCCGGCTGGAGCGAGGTGAAGCTGCCCTTTTTCTTTAAGGACACGGAGCTTGGGGACTTTATCGGCAGCGTATGGTTCCGCAGAGAATTTTCAGTGCCTGAAGGGCTTGCGGGCAAAGAGGCTAAGCTGTGGCTTGGAACTATTGTAGACAGCGATACGGTATATGTGAACGGAATGATGGTAGGGCACACGGACTATCAGTATCCACCCAGAAAATATGTGATTCCCGAAGGGCTTTTGAAAAAAGAAAATAATGTCATTGTGATACGTGTGAAATGCGAGAATGGGCAGGGAAGATTTACGCCCGGCAAAATATATGCAATTTTTAACGAAGAGGGAAAAACGGATTTGACGGGAAGCTGGAAGTACCGTATCGGTGCATCCTGCGGGCAGATAGAGGAAACCGATTTTGTAAACTGGAAGCCCACAGGACTTTACAATGGCATGACAGCGCCTTGCCATAAGTATGCAATTGCGGGAATCGTATGGTATCAGGGAGAGGCCAACTGCCGGAATCCTGAAAATTATCTGGATTTAACAAAGCGCCTGATTAGAGGCTACAGAGAAAAGTGGGAGGACGAAACGCTGCCTTTCCTTTATGTGCAGCTTCCTAATTTCTCGGGAGAGATATATGATATAGACAGAAACGGCGTGGGGAGTCAGTGGGCTGAAATCAGAGAGAAACAAAGACAAGCTCTTGAAATTCCGGGAACGGGCATGGTGGTGGCCATAGACCTGGGTGAGGATAATGATTTGCATCCGCTGAATAAGCAGGAAGTCGGATTCCGGCTTGCCATGCATGCAGCCTCCCGATTATATGGTCTTAAGGTAGATTGTCAGGGACCCCAGGTGGACAGCATTGCCGCTGACATCATAAAGGACGCTGATAATGGAGAAGAAACGCTTTGCAGGGCGGTGCTGGCCTGCAGATATGCAGACGGCGGCCTATATGCATTTTCCGCTGATAAGGGGACAGAAATAGCCGATTTTGAAATGGTGGATGAAGAAGGAGCCGTTCATCAGGCCGGGGCGGAGTTTCAGGAGAATAAAATTATTCTTACCTGCCGGGGAATGAGGCATCTGCCCGCCCAGATACGATATTGCTACAGCAATACCAATAAAGGAGCGATTATTTATAACAGGGCAGGTTTCCCTATGAGTCCCTTTTGCAG
>CAZDPE010000044.1:0-18400 GCA_964507235.1 uncultured Lachnospiraceae bacterium | reverse complement strand
GAGTGGAAATGTACATTCCGCCAACTTATGAATGGTATGGCTGAACTGTTACAAAGTACAGCAGAAAGTACTCTCTGAAAACTTTCTGTTGTAAAAAATAAGGACGCAATTTCAAAAACGTTTCCTAACGTTTCCTCAGTCGCATCCATGCTGTTTTTATTATCGGTATTTTTCCTGATTATCTTTATACCTTTTCAGCATTTTTTTCACATATTGTCCGGTATAGGATGCAGGATTTTCTGAAACTTCCTCGGGAGTTCCCCTGGCTATGACCTGGCCTCCCTTATCTCCGCCTTCCGGTCCCATGTCAATAATGTAATCAGCCGTTTTAATCACATCCAGATTGTGCTCAATCACCACTACGGTATTGCCGCCGTCAGCCAGTCTGTGCAGAATTTCAACCAGCTTATGAACATCTGCAAAATGAAGTCCCGTAGTGGGTTCATCCAGAATATAGATTGTTTTACCTGTACTGCGTTTGCTAAGCTCCGCTGCCAGTTTAATTCTCTGCGCTTCGCCGCCTGAAAGCGTAGTAGAGGGCTGCCCCAGTTTCACATAGGAAAGTCCCACATCATTCAGTGTTTCAATCTTTCTTCTTATGGATGGAAGACTGTCAAAAAAAGGAACCGCCTCCTCCACAGTCATATCCAGCACATCATAAATGCTCTTCCCTTTATACTTTACATCCAGAGTTTCCCTGTTATAACGTTTGCCGCCGCAGACCTCGCAGGGCACATAAACATCCGGCAGAAAATGCATTTCTATTTTAATAATACCGTCGCCGCCGCAGGCCTCACATCTTCCTCCCTTTACATTAAAGCTGAAGCGTCCCTTCTTATAGCCCTTTGCCTTGGCATCCTGCGTGCTGGCAAATAAATCTCTTATCTGGTCAAATACACCCGTATAGGTCGCCGGATTGGAACGGGGAGTTCTCCCGATAGGTGACTGGTCAATATCAATAACTTTATCCAGCTGTTCGATTCCTTTTATCCCTTTATGCTTACCCGGAATGGTTCTGGCTCGGTTCAAATCCCTTGCCAGGTGCTTATACAATATTTCATTTACCAGCGAGCTTTTCCCCGAACCGGAAACACCGGTCACACAGGTCATAACTCCCAATGGAATATCTACTGTAATATTCTTAAGATTATTCTCCTGCGCTCCTGTCACCTTAAGCCACCCTGCAGGCTTTCTTCGTTTTTCCGGCACCGGTATTTGCTTTCTTCCGCTCAGGTACTGTCCGGTAACAGATTCCTCCACCTGCATGATTTCTTCCGCATTTCCCTGGGCTACCACTTCTCCGCCATGGGAGCCCGCTCCCGGTCCGATATCCACAATATAATCAGCCTCCAGCATGGTATCCTCATCATGCTCAACTACAATAAGGCTGTTGCCTAAATCCCTCAGATTCTTCAGAGTGTTAAGAAGTTTATCATTATCCTTCTGGTGAAGTCCGATACTGGGTTCATCCAAAATATAGCATACTCCCACAAGACCGGAGCCTATCTGAGTGGCCAGACGGATACGCTGCGCTTCTCCTCCCGACAGCGTGCCGGTAGCCCTGGAAAGTGACAGATACTCAAGTCCTACATCGATTAAAAATCCCACTCTTGCTCTGATTTCCTTAAGAACCTGCTCTCCTATCAGCAGCTGCTGCTTTGTCAGCTGCATTTCCTTTAGAAAATCAAACAGATTTCTAATGGACATGGAGGTAATCTCATAAATATTTTTATCACAGACAGTAACCGCCAGAGATTCCTTTTTAAGCCTCATTCCTTTACATTCCATGCAGGGAGTAATTCTCATAAAGGTTTCATACTCCTGCTTCATGATATCCGATGCTGTTTCGCGGTATTTTCTTTCCACACTTCTAATCAGGCCTTCAAAGGTAATGGGATAAATTCCTTCACCTCTCTGTCCTGCATAATGCACTTTCACCTCTTTAAAACCGCCATGAATCAATTTATGCTGAATATCTTCAGGGAGCTCCTCAAAGGGCGTGTCCAGACTGAACCCGTATTCTTTTGCCAATGCTTTTAAGATAGAATTAGTAAAACTGCCTTCATCTGTACAGGACTGCCAGCCTATCACCTGAATTGCGCCTTCCCGAATGCTTAACCGGCGGTCGGGAATCATCAGCTCAGGATCAAATTCCATCTTATATCCCAGACCGAAACATACCGGACAGGCGCCAAAAGGATTATTAAAGGAAAAGCTTCTGGGCTCAATTTCACTGATGCTGATGCCGCAGTCGGGACAGGCAAAGCTCTGGCTGAAATTAATTGTTTCCCTGCCAATTACATCCACCATCAAAAGACCGTCAGCCAGCGCAAGCACATTCTCAATAGAATCTGTCAGACGCCTTTCAATTCCGGGCTTCACTACAAGCCTGTCCACGATAATTTCTATATTATGCTTAATATTCTTTTCCAGCTTTATTTCTTCAGACAGCTCATACATATTGCCGTCCACACGTACCCGCACGTATCCGCTTCTTTTGGCCCGTTCAAAAACCTTGGCATGTTCTCCTTTTCTTCCCCTGACCACCGGAGCCATCAGCTGGATTCTGCTGCCTTCGGGAAGTCCCAGAATCTGGTCTGCCATCTGATCCACGCTCTGTTTTTTAATCTCCCTGCCGCAGTTTGTACAGTGGGGAATACCGATTCTGGCATACAAAAGCCTGAAATAGTCATAAATTTCCGTTACAGTTCCTACCGTGGAGCGGGGATTTCTGTTCGTAGACTTCTGGTCAATGGAGATAGCCGGTGAAAGTCCTTCAATCTTTTCCACATTGGGCTTTTCCATCTGTCCCAGGAACTGCCTTGCATAGGAGGACAGGGATTCCATGTATCTTCTCTGTCCTTCCGCATAGATTGTATCAAATGCAAGTGATGATTTGCCGGAACCGGACAGCCCTGTTAATACTACCAGTTCATTTCGCGGAATATCCACATCCAGCCCTTTCAGATTATGCTCGCTGGCTCCCCTTATTTTAATGTACTCCCGGGGGCGCATTTTAGGTTTTTCGATATGTTTATCAGCTAAACTCATTTTTTCCTCTATTCTGCGCATTATGGCGCCGTTTTTAAATTTTATTCCCGTGGGCAATTCGTCAAAGTCATGCTTCTATGACCTTGACGAATGCCGCGAGGGTCAATACTCCGTTGATTGCAGCGGGGTACTGACTGACACTCAGTTTTTTCGTCGTCTTCCAAATCCTTAAGCTTCTTCTTCAGTTCCACCATCTTATCACGCATTTCCGCCGCTGCTTCAAAATTCAAATCCGCTGCAGCCTGTTTCATCTGCTTCTGCACCTTTGCAATCAGCTTTTCCAGTTCTCCTCTGTTCATGGACTCAGGATCCTTTTCAAACCTCAGTTCCTCGCTCTCGATTACCCTGGAAACACTGATCAAATCTCTCACAGCCTTCTTAATTGTCTGGGGAGTAATCCCATGCTCTTCATTATATTTTTTCTGAATGCTGCGCCTTCTTTCGGTTTCCCCAATAGCTGCTTTCATGGAATCCGTCATATTGTCAGCATACATAATAACATGTCCTTCCGCATTTCTTGCTGCACGGCCAATAGTCTGTATTAATGAAGTTTCGGAACGAAGAAACCCTTCTTTATCTGCATCCAGTATGGCCACCAGAGAAATTTCCGGAATATCAAGTCCTTCCCTCAGCAGATTGATTCCGACCAGCACATCAAACACATCAAGACGCATATCCCTGATAATTTCCGCCCTCTCCAGCGTGTCAATATCGGAATGAAGATACTTAACCCGGATTCCCGCATCCTTCATATAATCCGTCAGATCTTCAGCCATTCTCTTGGTCAGCGTGGTTACCAGAACTTTATTATGTTTTTCTGTTTCCTTATTTACTTCAGATATCAGGTCATCTATCTGACCTTCCACAGGGCGCACCGATATTTCCGGATCAAGCAGACCGGTGGGACGAATTATCTGTTCTGTCCTGAGCAGTTCATGCTCTTCCTCATAGGAGGACGGCGTAGCTGACACAAACATCATCTGGTCAATATGCTGCTCAAACTCTTCAAAACACAATGGTCTGTTGTCAAGCGCAGACGGAAGCCGAAAGCCATAATCCACAAGAGTGGTCTTTCGGGAACGGTCACCTGTATACATAGCTCCTATCTGCGGAATTGTCATATGCGATTCATCAATAATAATCAAATAATCATCCCCGAAATAATCCATCAGGGTATGGGGCGTGGCTCCCTCAGGCATGCCGTTCAGATGCCTCGAATAATTCTCTATGCCGGAACAGAAACCTGTTTCCCGCAGCATTTCAATATCAAAATTCGTTCTCTCCGATATCCTCTGTGCTTCCAACAGTTTATCTTCACCTTTAAAATAGCGGATTCTCTCTTCTAACTCCGATTCAATTGCCCTGCATGCCGCATTGATTTTTTCCTGAGGAACCACATAATGGGAAGCAGGAAAAATAGCTATATGGGTAAGACTTGCATGCACCTGACCTGTCAATGGATCCGTTTCGGCAATTCTGTCAATTTCATCTCCGAAAAACTCTACCCGAATCAAATAATCACCGCCCTGGGCCGGGTAAATTTCCACCACATCTCCCCGCACCCTGAAACAGCCTCTTTCCACATCCAAATCATTTCTGTCATACTGAATATCTATCAGTTCCCGGATAACCTGATCTCTGTCTTTAACCATCCCCGGCCTTAAGGAAACTATCATTTCCTTATAATCATCGGGGCTTCCCAATCCGTAGATACAAGACACGCTGGCCACCACGATAACATCTCTCCTCTCAGAAAGAGATGCTGTAGCGGAAAGACGCAGCTTATCAATTTCGTCATTGACGGACGAATCCTTCGCTATATAGGTATCTGAAGAAGGTACATATGCCTCCGGTTGATAATAATCATAATAGGATACAAAATATTCTACCGCGTTTTCAGGAAAAAATTCCTTAAACTCTCCATAGAGCTGTCCGGCCAGTGTCTTATTGTGGGCAATTACCAGCGTGGGCTTATTCAATGCCTGGATGACATTGGCCATCGTGAATGTCTTGCCGGATCCGGTAACGCCAAGCAATGTCTGAAACTGATTTCCCTGCTTAAATCCGTCCACCAGGTCTTTAATTGCCTGCGGCTGGTCACCGGTAGGCTGATATTCTGAATGTAATACAAAATGATCCATATATTAATTCTCCTCATGCCACATTATAACAAACAACACAAAAAAAGTACAGAGCAAAACCGAACTTTTGTTCTGTACTTTTTTATGAACATTTTATTCTGTTTTCCCTTCCAGAATTTCTATGGCTTTTTCCACCTGATTATCGGTGCCGTCTTTGTCATAAGCGTCATAATCATATTCAAGTTCTATATCAGGTTCTATGCCGATTCCATGAATATTGGTTCCTGAAGGAGTGAAATATGCGCTCACAGTAAGCTTTACTGCAGTGCCGTCATCTAAGCGGTTAATCCGCTGTACAATTCCCTTCCCGTAAGTCGTGGTGCCTATCAGCGTTCCCTTATTATAATCTTTAATGGCTCCCGCCAGTATTTCGGAAGCGCTTGCCGAATAATTGTTTACCAAAACTGCCATGGGAATTTGAATCTCATGGGTACCGTCACAGGTATATTCCGTACGCTTGCCAGCCTTATCCTCCGTATATACAACAAGTCCTTCCGGTAAAAGCCTTCTGGCCACTTCTACCACAGCCGTCAAATCGCCTCCGGGATTACTTCGCAAATCAAGAATCAGTCCTTTCATATCGGAAGCCTTCAATTCCGCCATCGCCTCATTAAACTGGTCAACTGTCACGGCATCAAATTCTCTGATTCGCAGATACCCTATATTATCCGTATCCTCCAGCATACCGCTCTGAACCGTTTCCGTTTCAATCAACTTTCCGCGTACAACATCCATTTCAAGGAAGTCAGGTTCGCCCTCTCTGTAAATAGTCAAATGAACGGTAGTATTTTCCTGCCCCTTTACAAGGCTTACCACCTGGGTCACACTCAGCCCCATGGTTTCTTTCTCATCTACCTTGTAAATAATGTCACCTTCCCGAAGACCGGCTTCTTCTGCAGGGGTGCCTTCCATTACACCGCTGATCATGGCAGAATTCATTTCTTCACTCAGGCTGATATATGCGCCGATTCCATAGGAAATTCCCTGATTGCTGTTCAGGGTGTCCTCCAGTTCTTCCTTTGTATAATACTCCGAATACGGATCATTCAGCGCTGTTACCATTCCCTTGTATATTCCATCCTGAAGCTCCTGCGCAGATACCGCATCCCCATAATAATAAGAATTTATTACTTCTTCAATGGTTTTCATCTTCTTCAGGGTTTCCGTATTGATTACGCTCCCGTCAGAACTTCCCGAATCTGCGCTTGTCTGCTCACTTTGCAGCTGTATGAGATAAAAAAAATTTCTGGTAATATAAATGCCGCCAGCTACAAGTGCACTGATGAAAACGCCAAATATCAGTCCGCTGACAAATCCGCGAATATGAGAATTTTTCTTCTTATCCTTTTCTTCCTGATCAGGCCTTTTTTCCGGTAGTCCGCCATTCTGAAATTTATCTTCCTGTAATTCATTTTTTTGCAATTCACTTTCAGTATGCACAAAAACCACTCCAATCCAAATCTGCTTATCCCCTCAAATAATTCCACGGGCTTACATAATTTCCATTCAATCTGACGCTGAAATGAAGATGATTTCCCGTTGAACGGCCGGTGCTTCCCACCGCTGCTATTTTATCCCCTTTATGCACCTCCGCTCCTTTAGAAACATACAGAGCCGAAGCATGCATATAAATTGTATATAAACTGTCGCCATGGTCAATCATAATATAATTTCCCATACTGCTGCTGTAAGCTGCCGCCACAACTTTTCCGTCGTATGCTGCCAGTATGGCGCTTCCTCCGGGAGCTGCCATATCGACACCATTATGAAACTGCTGAACTCCCAATGTAGGATGAATTCTGTAACCGTAATCATCAGAAATTCTCGTATAAGAAGGCGCCGGCCAGGTAAAGATACCGCCATCATACTTTCTGTTCTGCTCCTCCGCCAGCTTTGCCCTTTCTTCCGCCACCGCTTTTTCCATCGCTGCTATGGTTTCATTTTGAGATGCAATTTCCGCTTCATACTCGGCAATTGCCGCTTCCTTGGTTTGAATATCTGATGAAACAGCCGTAATCTCTTGTTCCTTCGCTGTAATTAATTCGTTTAAGGATGCTTCCTCTGCCTCTACAGACTTTTTAGCTTCCTCCAAAACGCCCTTTTCCTCTTCCAGCTCTTCCTTGCAAAGCGCCACATATTCAGCCTGCTGTACATATTCATCCAGCATTTTTCTGTCATATGCTGACATCATTTCAATATATTCCGCCTTATTCAGCATTTCTCCGAAGCTTTCCGATTGAAAAACCAGTTCCAGATACAGGACATCTCCCTTCTCATACATAAACTTAATTCTGGCTTTCATGGCTTCATACTGCGCTTCCTGAACAGCAACTGCCTCTTCCAGCTCAACGGTTTTTTGATCTATTTCTTCTTCCTTCTGTGAAATCATTTTCTTAAATTCATCAATCTTTGCCTGTATGGCAGCCAGATTGGCATCCAGCTCTTCAATATAACTGGACAAATTCGCCTTGGATTCTTCCAGCTGCTTTTTCACTTCCTTCACATTGGTCAGACCGTTCTGAAGCGACTGCTTTTCTTCCTTGGCCTTTTTGATTTCTTCTTCCTTCTGTTTAATGCTGTCATTCGTCAGTTCACTGGCATATGCAGTATTCTGACAGTTAATACCTGTCGAAAAAACAAGGGCCAGACCAATCAGCAGGCACAGTACTCTTTTCCATCTTTTCATCTTATTCCCATTCTTTAATCGTTTATACTCTTAAATGCTTCCTGACTGTTACAATACTTCCGAGAAAACCGATTCCCACACCCAGAATCAGCGAAACCGGAAGGAGCTGTGAAAAAATTGTTTCAACCGGCACAAAAGAAAGAAGCTTCATCAGCATCGAAAACTTTGTAACAATATATTCAATTACCTGATTATAAATCACATAGATAATTCCCAAAGGAATCAGCGCGCCGATTGCACCTATCATCATGCCTTCAATAACAAAAGGAGAACGGACAAAAAAATCGGTTGCCCCAATATATTTCATAATGGTAATCTCTTCTTTTCTGACTGAAATTCCTATGGTAACAGTATTGCTGATCAGGAATATGGATACTGCAAATAAAATTACAATAATTCCTATGGAAACATAAGCTATCAGCGCATTCACGCCGGTCAGGGTGGCTGCCGCTATTTCCGAACGGTTTACAGTTCTGACCCCTTCCACTCCTTCCAAATAGGTAACAAGCGCCGGCTGCATGGATACATCATTTAAAAAAATCTCATAGCTGGCGGAATTTTCCAGCGGATTTTCCGTAAAACCATCCGCATATTCACCCAGGTATTCTTCCTTAAAGCTATCCCATGCCTCATCAGCTGATATAAAATTTTTTGAAGAAACCTCAGGCCGTTTATCAATCAGTTCCCCGATTTCCTCAATGCGCTCCTGACTGATTCCTTCATCAAAAAGCACCTCTATCGACACGACTTCCTGGGCTGTTTTTACAATGCTCTGCACATTGATAAGTACGGAATAAAAAAGACCGAATAAAAACAGGCAGGCTCCGATTGTTGCTATGGATGCAAGCGAGAACCATTTGTTTCTGAATATATTAATGATTCCCTGTTTGATTGTATAAAAAAATGTACTAATCCTCATCGTCTATATAACCGCCCTTTTCTTCATCGCTGACAATAACGCCCTTTTTCATGGTAACAACTCTTTTTTGCATGGCATTAACAATTTCACGGTTATGGGTTACCACCAGGACTGTAGTGCCATTTTCATTTATTTGCTCCAGCAGCTTCATAATCTCCCATGAATTCTTGGGGTCCAGATTACCCGTAGGTTCATCCGCCAGCAGAATACTGGGTCTGTTTACCAAGGCTCTTGCAATGGCAACTCTCTGCTGCTCCCCGCCTGATAACTGCCTGGGCTTTGCCTTATATTTGCCTGCCAGTCCCACTGTTGCAAGAATGCTGGGAACATTCCTTTTAATATCCTTGCTGGAAACCTGAACAATACGCTGTGCAAAGGCTACATTTTCATATACATTTCTGTCCTTTAACAGGCGGAAGTCCTGGAAAACTATCCCGAGATTTCTTCTGAACTTGGGTATCTTTCTATGCCTGATTCTTGTCAGGTCATAACCCATAACATTAATTTCACCGGAAGTAGGCACCAGTTCACGAAGGAGCAGTTTAATCATCGTGGACTTTCCCGAACCGCTGTCCCCTACTATAAATACAAATTCTCCCTTTTTAATATGCAAATCCACACCATTTAATGCAGGTGCGCCGGTAGCATACGCCTTACTTACATTATTAAGTGTAATAATTTCGTCATTGCCCGCCGATGTATTTTTTCTTCTCCTGCCTCTTGCTTCACTCTTAGCCAAATCTTTCACCACCTGTATTTTAATATTCAAAGCTTTCCATATAATTCATGTATTTCACAACCATAAGAGCAATCCTGAAGGTAATTGCATCCTCGAAAACACGAAGATCCAGTCCCGTGCTTTTCTGCAGCTTATCCAGACGGTATACCAGCGTATTTCTGTGAATAAACAGCTGCCTGGAGGTTTCGGATACATTCAGGCTGTTTTCAAAAAATTTATTAATGGTGGTAAGAGTTTCTTCATCAAAATCATCCGGACTCTTACCGCCGAATATTTCTTTAATAAACATCTTGCAAAGCGGAATAGGAAGCTGGTAAATCAAACGGCCGATTCCCAATTCACTGTATGCAATAATACTGCGGTCATCAAAGAAAATCTTTCCTACATCAAGAGCCATCTTCGCCTCCTTGTAGGAGCGGCTTACTTCTTTAATTTCCTTAACCACCGTGCCATATGCAATATGTATGCCGGCCAGTCCTTCTTTGTTGAGGTAGTTCTCTATGCCTCCTGCTGCCTTTTCAATTTCTTTGGAGCTGTCCCCTTCGGATAAATCCTTAACTACAATCACACTGTTTTCATCCACAGCAGTAACAAAATCTTTACTGTTGCTGCCAAGAAATGTCCTCATTGCTTCCAGCGTATTGCTGTCCCTGCCATTGTCCGTTTCTATAATCATAACAACACGGTTTACATCCGTTTGGATATGAAGCTTCTTCGCGCGGCTGTAAATATCAATCAAAAGCAGATTATCAAGGAGCAGATTCTTGATAAAATTATCCTTGTCAAATCGTTCCTTATAGGCCACAAGAAGATTCTGAATCTGAAAAGCCGCCATTTTCCCTATCATATATACATCTTCGCCTGTACCGGCGGCAATCAGCACATATTCCAGCTGCTGTTCATCAAATATTTTAAAATACTGACAGCCCTGTATCTCCTGGGAATCCGCCGGCGATTTTGCAAATTCTGCCGCCCCGCTGCCTCCGGCATTCATGCTGCCGGTAGTAGATGCTACTTCCTTTCCGTCAGTATCCATTACACAAAATTCAACCCTTGCAATTGCTTTTAATCCCTCAATTGTATTTTGCAATATCTGATTTGAAATCATATCCCCACTCCTTTATCTGCTTACTGTCACCCCATATACTATGCAAATTATACAATGTTTTTCATCTACATACCTGTCTGTAAAAAAACTTCCTTTTCATTTTAAAACATATATACAAATAAATCTACCTGTTTTTGTATATTTTTTGTGTATTTTTAATGTTTTTTCCAAAATTTTCAAAATTCAGATGTTATACAACATAAACAAAAAATAATGTATGATAAAACATAAAAAACATTCCCTGTTCTCCAGTTTTATGCTATAATAATGCTATCAACAGGAAAGGAATGTTTCTTATGAATATACCTGAATTATCAACAGCTTTAGCCAATGTAAATCTCATGAACCAGGTCGGAACAGCCGTATTAAGCAAGGCGTTGGATAATTCCGAAGCTGCCGGAGCCGGTCTTATCAGCATGATGGACCGTTCCATGGAATTATCGGTAAACCCCGCCGTCGGAAGTAATTTTGATATGTACATCTGATTTTATTAATTAACCGGCAGCATAGTTAAAATAATAATTGCAATGCAAAGGATAAGCGCAAGTATCAGCGGCACTGTTACAAGCTTATCCTTTTTCTTTGTATCGGAAGATATGCCGGTCTTCTCCCGGCTGTCATATATCTGATTGTCCCGTTCTCCCCCTTTTTCTTTCCAGACAGTGCGCAGTATGCCCCTCCTGCCTTCATGACCGCTCATCCAGACAAGGATTGCCCATGCAATGGGCAGAGTCAGCGCAGTAATCACAAGATAGCCGGCCAGACCGTATATCATTAAATCCATATCCATGGCCTTTGCCGCCTCGCTGTAAGCATTGGGATTCAGCTTCAGCATTCCGTACATAAGCAGCACCTGACTGCTGTTAATCAGTCCGTGGTAAAACACGGATGCCCAAAGGCTTCCCGAAGCCTCCACAAGCAGCACTGCCATAATTCCCATTGCAAATGCATACATGGCCTGATTAACATTCATATGTACCAATGCAAACAGAAGCGCCGATAATAACATTGCTTTAAAAGCGCCTCCGCTTTTCCGGTATCCTCTGTAAAACACACCGCGGCATGCCATTTCCTCGCAGACGGGCGCAAAAACACCGACCGACAGCCAAAGCTGCCAAAAGGGCATTTCCGCCACCTGAAATCCCTCCATCACAGCTGCCGCCGTATTTTCAACAAAAAACTGCGATAACAGATTAATCAGCGTGATAAAGGGCATGCTGAACATTGTAAAGGGAATCACTGCCAAAAACGTGCCCGGCTTAAGCTTTTTTAGATGAAGAAACTCCGGCAGCTTTTCCCCTGAAAAAACTGCAGATAAAATTCCCGGCAAAACTACAATTGTTTCGCAAATCAGATTATTGATAATAATACCGGAAAAAATTTCCGGGAGCAGATATGACAGACCGAATATACAGCCTGCATAAAGCAGTATGGATATTAAAAATGCACGATTAACTTTCTTTCCGTTCATCTTTTCCCTTCCTGCAGTTTTCGGATACTGTCCCTTTCAATCACAATTTTTCTCTGTTTATACAGGTTTCCTGCCGCACGCTTAAATTCATTCTTGCTCATTCCCGTTGCGTTTCTGATAATCTCGGAATCCGACTTATCGCCGAAAGGAAGTATGCCTCCTGATTTTTCAAGCAGTTCAAGAAGCTTTTCCGCATCCTCATTCATTTGAAGGTAAGCCTTTTCCCTAATGCTTAAAGAAAGCTTTCCATCCTCCTTAACCTCCGTTACCCTGGCATAAATTCTGTCACCTGCGGCAATATCTCCTGCCGGTTCTGTTTTGGGAAGCAGTGCTGAGAAGCAATTATCCACTGCTACAAAGGTTCCGAAATTGTCGCTGATTTCATATACAATACCTTCTACCTTGTCATCCTTATGATAAGGACTGTCCGTTCTCAGATAATGATACACCTTCATGGTTCCGCAGAGTCTGCCGCTCTTATCCACGTATAGAGCCACAAGATACTGCTGCCCCGGTTTCACCTTTGTTGTCTGCTCCTTAAAAGGCAGAAGCAGGTCCTTTTCCAGCCCCCAATCCAGAAAAGCTCCTATTTTCCCCACCTGCTTTACTGTCAGAAGGGCTGTCTGCCCCACTTCCATTACAGGCTCTTTCATCGTTGCAATCAATCTGTCCCTGGAATCACGGTAAATAAAGACTGTCAGATTGTCGCCAATCTGAGCCTCTTCCGGTACCTGCTTACCGGGAAGCAGCACCCTTTCATCCGGATTTTCTGCAGTATCGGCAAGATATACGCCGAATTCCACTTTTTTTACAATCGTTAAAATCTGTTTTCTTCCTATTTCAATCATATTAACACCACGTTTCCTTTACTGTTCCAAGCATTCCTTCATCAATTTGTCTTCCTGCAGTTCCACAATACAGCAAATATTATCCGTTTCATCCTTAAGAACCACAACGCAGACGCCCTCTTTCGGTTCGGCAATGTACGGATACAAAACATCATTCATATATACCTGTTTTTTATATTCCGCACGCAGCTGTCTGATACGGCATTCCCGTCCCAGCACATCCATGGCAATTCTGACGTATTGTCCGTTATTCACATGATGATTAGTATCCAGATGATGCGCTTTAATTACAACTGCTTCACCTGCTGAGCTTTCTTCCGGCACCGGAATTTTTCTTGGTGCATATTCCATATCAAGCCTTGGTTCAAGCACATATCCTTTCATCATTTCTTCCGTAGGCTTTACAGGTCTTCCCGTTTCTGTATCTATCAGACTCCATACTGTATTGGCAAAGGCCAGCCTTTCGCCCTTTACATCTGTCATCAGGAAATTCCTGAATCCGATAAATCCTTTAAAATCATAAGGCGCCGTTCCTACTGTCACCGTTTCTCCCAGCACCGGATATCTTTGCACGACAATCTGCCAGGATGACATGACCCAGACCATATGCTGCTTTTTTAAATATTCCACTCCAAGTCCGATATCTTCCGAATGAAAGGTAGAACAATCCTGAAAATAATCCAATAATGATTCTATTTTCAAATGTCCTGTTTCATCCAGCTCACTGTATCGGATTCTGCTTTGATAGCTATACATAATTATCCTTCCTAATCTGATTTTTTGTAATCTTTATAAAGTATAACACGAACCCTTGCAAAGCAACAGCTTCATATTATAAAATATTTTTATCTTATATTACATTTGAGGGGCTGTTTTCATGAACGAAAGAAATGCAAATCTGGATTTAATAAAATGCATAGCCTGCATCAGCGTTGTGGGACTTCACGCTGTCGGCATGGCAAATTACACCATCTATTATCTCTGCGACTGCGGCGTCCCGCTTTTTTTCATGGTAAACGGTTATCTGCTGCTTTCCCGGGATAAGGTTGATTATCCTTATGTTTTCCATAAAATCTTACATATATTAAAGGTAGTTGTTCTATGGAATCTGCTGATTACCATTCCGGTTTTCCTTTTCCGCCGCAAACTGGTAAATCCCTTACGGCTGTCCCTTGAAAGCCTTCTGCAGAAGGGATATTTATGGCATTTCTGGTTTTTTGGGGCGCTGATTATTATTTATCTGCTTCTTCCCCTCCTGCACAGTTTTTTCGGTGGGAAGGTACTGCATCATAAAATAATTTGTTTCGTTCTTATGTGCGTTTGCCTTATTATGAATATTCTTTCCATGATAAAGGGATATCCTCTGGATATGTTCATTCCGCAGCCTCTGCGTTTATGGACCTGGCTGTTTTATTTCCTTCTGGGCGGCCTGTTTTTCCACATTGCGCCCCGAATCCGGCATTTGCCTGTTTCCTTTCACGCACTGCTGCTTATTCTTTTTACTGTAATTAATAATATAGCGGAAAAGCGCATTGGCCTGTATCTGATTAACAGCCGGCTGGCAGAATATTTTTATGATGACTTAACCTCTATCTTATGGTATACAATCCTGTTTGCTTTTTTACTGCGGATTCCTCTCCGAAGCTCTATTGCTTCAGCGGTCAGCCGTTTCAGCGGCCTTACCATGGGAATTTTTATTGTGCATCCTATTTTATTGACGCTGCTGAATACTGTTTATATGCCGGCGGGCACCCTTTCCGTATTAGCCTTCTGGATGCTTATTACCCTTATTTCCTTTGCAATCACCCTTGTGATATCCAAAATTCCGGCAGCAAAACATTTGGTAAGACTGTAACGGGAAAAATGTTCTGCAGACTTTTTTACTGCTGAAAGCAAAAACCTCAGTGAATCCTTTCACTGAGGCTTTAAAGCAGGGCTACAAGGATTCGAACCTTGAAATGACGGAGTCAGAGTCCGTTGCCTTACCGTTTGGCGATAGCCCTATATTCTGTTCTGCGCTGAACACCTGGATATAATAACTCATTTCAATTTAAAAAGCAAGTACTTTTTTTAATTTTTTCACTATTTTTTTCTTTCGGTTTGTTATTTTTTTATCAAAATGTATTTTTTTTAATACTTAAATTTTTTCAATTGAAAACTGTTTTCAAAAAGCTGAAAATCTGTTATCTTTTTATTAATGAAAGCATTTACATATAATGCACAGGAGGGTAAGAAATGAGATATTTTTTTAATGGAAAAATTGATAAGCAGGATGATATTTACAGCATTCGTATTCCTTTTAACATCTGGGAAGTGTGCAAGCAGAGAGATGTGATTCCGGCAGATCTTGTACTGGACAACAAAATCATTGAATGCGAACTGCTCCCGGAGGAAAAAGGCAGCTATAAAATCCATCTGACTGCAGATGATGTTTCACACATTAACATTGAGGAAAAACATAAGATTCTTCTTCATGTAAACGGCAGCCTGATTCAGATGAATCAGAACAGCCCCTACAGCTTTGATAACCCTATTCGTAAAATTGACAGTGTGGATATTATCATCCAGCCGGAGGACGGTCTTTGCGGCCAGACCTGCGTTGCCATGCTGGCAGGCGTTACCATCGCAGAGGTTATCAGTGTTATGGACTGCAGAGAATGGCAGGGTACTATGGGACGTGTTATTTCCGCATTAAATTACTACGGAATCGACCATACTGACATTATCGTCTATACCGAAGGACAGCCGGCCACTCTTCCCAAATGCTGTATCATGATGGAAAAGATGGGCCGTTACTGCCACTATCTGCTTCACTATAATGGCCAGTTCTATGATTCCAATTTAGGCATACTCAAGGAATACGACATGAGCAAGCTTTTAGGTTATCTGGAAATTAAGGTTGATTAATTTGTTATAGCAGATTTTTCTGTCTGTAAAAAGCATCCCTCAGTCTTAAGCCTGGGGGATGCTTTTTTAACTTCATGATAATAGAAAGCCCGCTTTGCGGGCTTTCTACTGTTTATATAACACTCAAAGGAAGGATTTATACCTCAAAAATCAAATCACCATAAGTAGGTATCGGCCAAACTTCTTTATCTACTATCATTTCAAGTTCATCAGCCGGTGTTCTTAAATCTTCCATTGCAGCTTTCACAACATCCTTGTAATAAAATGCCTGTTCTTTAGCATTTGTCATTGTGCCCGCCTGTGCCTCTACTTCTTCCAGCTTTGATAAAGCGGCTTTCATAGCTGCAAGCTTTTCAGATACCTTTGCAAGAAGCTCTGACTGAACAGAAGTATCTGCCCCTGCTTCTTTTACTGCAATTACAGTATCTGCCAATGATTTACTGTACTTAACAGCTGCAGGAATCAGCTGCTTGGAAGCCATATCAATCATAGTAAGAGCTTCGATGTTGATTGTTTTGGCATAGGTTTCATATAAAACCTCTTCACGGGATTCCAATTCAGCCTTTGTAAAGATTCCGAACTTTTCAAATAATTTTACTGCTTTATCAGTTGTCAGGGTATCAACGGCTTCTATCATGGACTTAATGTTGGGAAGGCCTCTTCTTTCAGCCTCAGCAACCCATTCATCAGAATAACCGTTGCCGTTGAAAATAATTCTCTGATGCTCTGTTAAGTATTCTTTAATCAAATCATGTACTGCAAGCTCAAAATCATCCGCTTTCTCAAGAATATCAGCGGCCTCGCAGAAAGCCTCGGCAACAATGGCATTTAAGGTTGTATTAGGGCTTCCAATGGAATCTGCGGAACCAACCATACGGAATTCAAATTTATTTCCGGTAAAGGCAAAGGGTGATGTTCTGTTTCGGTCTGTTGCATCCTTTGTGAAATCAGGCAGAGTAGAAACACCTGTTTCCAGCTTACCGCCCTGTAATACATGAGCTGCCTCACCTGTTTCCACCAGCTGTTTTACTACGTCTTCCAGCTGCTCGCCAAGGAAGATGGAAATAATAGCCGGAGGCGCTTCATTAGCGCCAAGTCTGTGGTCATTACCTACATCGGATGCGCTCTGGCGGAGCAAATCGGCATGAGTATCAACCGCCTTGATAATGCAGGCGAGCACTAACAGAAATTGAATATTTTCATTAGGGGTATCGCCGGGATCTAAAAGGTTCACTCCGTTATCTGTTCCCAGTGACCAGTTATTGTGCTTACCGGAACCGTTTACACCTGCAAAAGGCTTCTCATGAAGCAAACAGGTAAGCCCATGGCGCCCTGCAACTTTTTTCATGGTTTCCATAACCAGCTGGTTGTGGTCAACAGCAATATTGGCTGTTTCATAAATAGGCGCCAATTCGTGCTGTGCAGGAGCAACCTCATTGTGCTGTGTCTTTGCGGTAACGCCCAGCTTCCACAATTCCACATTCAAATCCTTCATATATGCGCCGATACGTTCACGAATGGTGCCGAAGTAATGATCGTCAAGCTCCTGTCCCTTAGGCGCCGGTGCACCGAACAAAGTACGTCCCGCAAAAATAAGGTCAGGTCTTTTTAAATATTTCTCTCTGTCTATCAGGAAATATTCCTGCTCAGGTCCTACGCTTGCAACAACTTTTGTAGCCTCCGTATTACCAAACAGACGGACAATACGGAGCGCCTGCACGCTGACAGCCTCCATGGATCTGAGTAAAGGTGTTTTCTTATCAAGGGCTTCTCCCTTATAGGAACAGAATGCTGTAGGAATGCAGAGAATTACACCCGTTGCATCTTCCTTCAAAAAGGCCGGTGAAGTGATATCCCATGCCGTATATCCTCTTGCTTCAAAGGTAGCGCGCAGACCGCCTGAAGGGAAGGAGGAAGCATCCGGCTCACCCTTAATCAGCTCCTTACCGGAAAATTCCATAAGCATTTTCCCTTCGCTGTCGGGGTGAGTTACAAAAGAATCATGCTTTTCAGCGGTAATTCCTGTCAGGGGCTGGAACCAGTGAGTATAATGGGTTGCACCGTTTTCCACCGCCCAGTCCTTCATGGCCTTGGCAACTACATCTGCCGCTCCAAGAGAAAGCTCACCGCCATTGTCCATGACAGATTTCACTTCCCTGTATACATTTTTCGGAAGGCGCTCCTTCATTTTCCCCATGGTAAATACGTTCTGTCCGAAGATTTCTTCCACGTTCAACACTTCACTCATAAATTTTCCTCCTCTTTTTACGTGGCTTTATGCCACGGATTGTTCCTGCAGGAAATCCCTTAGATTTTTTCCATACAGTAAAAAAGGCGCTGCACTCCCTGTGTAAACGCCTTCGTTTTTTAATATCATATTCATTTTTATGAGAATTTCTTCTCTACAATTCAATACCATACAACAAAAGTAAAAAAAAAGCAAGCAGAATTTTAAAATTTTATAATTCTTATGTAACAGTTCAGCCATGCAGAAATGCTTGGTAAAAATGTATAAATCGGCAACTTATGA
>CAZDPE010000043.1:0-18799 GCA_964507235.1 uncultured Lachnospiraceae bacterium | reverse complement strand
TTTTTCATTACGTTTTGTGCCTTGAGCGAATGCGAAAGGAATGGATATAAATATGGAAAAGATAAAAGTAATTATTGCGGATGACAGTGATTTTGCCAGGGACGGCATGAAAATTATTCTTAATGTGGACGAAGAGTTTGAGGTTATCGGTTGTGCCGCAAACGGAAAAGAGGCAATTGAAATGGCAAAAGAAACAGCGCCGGATGTCTTTTTGATGGATATTCAAATGCCTGAAATGGACGGAATTAAAGGCAACGAAATATATAGTGGAAAATAATCTCGGAAAGGTTTTGATACTTACGGTACAGAATGCGCTTCAAAGCGGGGCTAATGGGTATTTGATTAAGAATCATACGCCGGAGCATTAAAAGCAGATGATTAAATCCGTATATAACGGGACAAGAGTGTTGGAGAAAGCTATCCTGGAAAATTTTGCAAAGAGTACTGAAGTAAGAAAAGGCGGTTTTAAAGAAGATGGTTATACGCTGCGGGAACTGGATATTATCAGGGCTGTCGCGGAAGGGCTTTCCAATAAGGAAATTGCGAACAAGCTGTTTATTACGGAAGGAACAGCAAAGAACTATATTACTTCAATATTGGCAAAGGAAAATCTGTCGCACAGGACTTCGCTTGCGGTGTATTATCTTACGGGGAAAAAGCAGAATTAAATTATTTTCCGGCAGTGCTGGGAGGTAAGAGGGGATGAGGTGAGGTCAAAAATTTAATAATAATTATTGTTTTACCGTGTAAATATGGTACAATAGTAACAGAAAACGTAGATACTAATGTGAGGAGAACTTACATGGTAAAAGTTAAAAATATTTTAAGTCTGCTGTGTGCGGCAGTGTTTGTATTGACAATTTTTGTGAGCGGCACTACACTGCAGGCAGCGGAAATAGCAGAAGAGAACGCAGGGAGAATCCTGTTTATCAGTTCTTACTCATATGGCTGGGACACTGTGCAGATTCAGATAGAGGGTATTAAAGCAGGGATTGGCAGCGATACGGTAATTGACTATGAATTTATGGATACCAAGCGTGTGGATGACGAAACCTCGAGGCAGCAGTTTTTGGAAGGATTACGGTACCGTCTGTCTAAGGTTGAGCCATATGATGTGATAATTCTCGGTGACGATGCGGCTCTTCTTTTTGCTGTAGAAAACAGGAAAGAGTTATTTGAAGGGATTCCGCTTGTTTTTGAAGGAATTAATGATGAGGAGCTGGCGCTTGAGCTTTCAAAGGATCCTCTGATTACAGGCATTATAGAAAAATTATCCGTGGAAAAGAATATCGATTTGGGGCGGCTGCTTTTTCCCAAGGCAAAGAGAGTCGTAGCCATTTTGGATGACAGCATAACAGGAAAAGCGGAGAGAAAGCGCTTTTACAGCTGTCAGGAGCTTTATCCGGATTTGGAATTTTCTGAAATTAATGCGTCAGAGCTTACTACTAAGAAGCTGGGGCAGAGAATTAACCAGATAGGCAATAACAGTATCTTAATTTATATTACAATGACGGAGGATGCTGACGGCAAACAATATTCCAATAAGGAAGCCGTAAGCTTTATTACAGAAAAAGCCAGGATTCCTGTTTTACGCATGGTAGAGGCGGGAATCGGAGAAGGGCTGCTTGGGGGAAATGTAGTGTCCATGTTTCAATCCGGTGAAACAGCAGCGGATATAGCCATGGATATTATCAATGGGAAAAAGAGCAGCGATATTGGAGTAGTAGTTGAAAGTCCCAATATTTATTGCGTTGACCAGTTGGTGATGGAAAAGTATGAACTTGATATGGAATTGCTCCCGGAAGGCACCACTATTGTAAATTATCAGTCCTCCTTCTGGGAAAGGAACAAAGAAGCAATGTTTCCGGGCAGTGTAGTCATTCTGGCTCTTTTATCAGTTATTCTTGTTTTTTTGTATTCAAATTTCAAAAAGCGGAAGCTGCTGGAAGAATTGGAAGAAGCAAGGAAAATCATGGAGTCGGCATCCCAGCATGACTTTTTGACAGGAATTCCGAACCGAAGCAAGTTCATGGAGGATTTGAACAAGACCATGTCTGAGGGTGCGCCATGTACCATCATGATGATAGATATTGATGAATTTAAAAAGATAAATGATACTTACGGACATACGGTGGGGGATGAGGCGCTTAGGCAGCTGGCAGGCAGATTAAAGGAATTACAGTCGCAGATTTTGACACCATACCGGTTTGCGGGAGATGAATTTATTATCTTAATTAAAAGCAGGCAGCGTAAAATTGTGGAAAAAACTGCTCATCAATGCAGGGAATTGTTTGATAAGCCTTTTACCTTATCAGGAGAGAAAAGAAGAGTGGGAGGCAGCATTGGCATTGCATCTTACCCTGATGACACAGAAGATTTGGAACAGCTTATTGTATATGCAGATGATGCGATGTATTCTGTAAAAAAGAGCGGTAAAAATAATTATGCTTATTATAAACGGGGGGGAAGTACAGACGTAGTATTATAAAAATAATATATAGTCAAAACGCATAAATGGAGGCATGAATATGAATATTGAACTTGTGTTATCGCAGCTGGATTCTCTGTTTGCACATCATCGAATAGAAGATGTGGAACCATTTCTTACGGAAAAGATAGAAGAGGCTGCCGGGGAGGGAGATAGAAGTGCAGTAATTACCCTGATGAATGAAATTATTGGTCATTTCAGGGAAACCGGAGAGTTTGAAAAGGCAGTGGAGTATTGTCATCAGGTGCTTCTTCTTATGCAGAAGATGGGACTGGAAGGTACAGTTTCTTATGCAACCACACTCATTAATGTTGCAAATGCTTATCGTGCGGCGGGACTTTTGAGAGAATCCATGGCAGCATATCAGGAAGCAAAGGCAATCTATGAGGAGAATATTGCATATAATGACTTCCGGTATGCCAGCCTGTATAACAATATGAGCCTTTTATTTCAGGAAATGGGGGATTATGAAAGCGCCTGTGACTGCCTGGAAAGAGCGCTTGGCATTGCTACCCAGTATAATGAAGCGCGAATTGAAGTGGCAGTTACTTACACGAATCTGGCAGCATCCCAGTTAAAGCTGGGGAGATATGAAGAAGCCATTGATAATTTAAAACGCGCATTTTCTATTTTTGAAATGGATGAGGAAAGAGATTACCACTACAGCGGCGCTTTATCAGCGATGGGAGAGGCGCAGTATCTGGCGGGAAATCTGGAAGAATCGGCAAGATATTATAAGCTGGCACTGAAAGAGATTGAAAGGAACGTGGGAAAAAATAAAGCATACGAGATTACGCTTCAGAACCTGAATGCTGTTACCATGCAGATGATGAATCCGCCGGTAAGAGGAAAGAAATTCCGAAACGGCTTGGAGTTATGCGAGGCCTTTTATCTGGAATTTGGTGCACCCATGATTCGGATGAAATTTCCAATGTATGAGTCTGCTATTGCAGTAGGACTTGTTGGAGAAGGTTCGGATTGTTTTGGCTTTGATGATGAAATTTCCAGGGATCATGATTTTGGACCGGGATTTTGCATGTGGCTTACAGATCAGGTTTATGATGAAATCGGTGAAGAACTGCAGCGGGCTTATGATGAACTGCCTTCCACTTATATGGGAATTACCAGATTTACAACAGCGAAAGCGCAAAAAAGAGTGGGTGTATTCAGAATCGGAGATTTCTACAATGGAATTATCGGTTTAAATGATGTACCAACTACTCAGAATCAGTGGCTGTTCCTTGAAGATTACAGGCTGGCAACGGCTACAAACGGAAAAGTGTTCAGGGATGATTTAGGAGAATTTACCAGAATCAGAAATGGTCTTCTGCATTATTATCCTGAGGATGTGCGCATTAAGAAAATTGCCAGGGAAGCGGCTCTGATGGCGCAATCGGGGCAATATAATTATTCCCGGATGTTTGGACGGGGAGAGAAGGTAACTGCTCAAATTGCTTTGTCAGAATTTTTAAAGCATACTATGGCAATGGTTTATCTGTTGAACAGAAAATATGCACCTTTTTATAAATGGATGCATAAAGGAATGGAAAAGCTGACTATTCTCAAAGAAATACGTGATATTCTGTCGGTGCTGGTTGAAATGCCTGTTGGGGATGAAAGGATTCCACAGACGATTGAATTGATTGTGGCAATGATTATTTCGGAGATGAAGAAACAGGGACTGACAAGCGGTGATGACAATTATCTGGATCATCATACAGATAATATATTGAAGAGCATTCCGCAGAAAGAGGCGAAGGATGATTCCTTTAGAAAAGCGCTTATTAATGAAATCGTTACGCTGGAATGGGAAGCCTTTGATAAAGTGGATAATGAAGGCGGAAGAGCAGACTGTCAGGACGACTGGAATACATTTTCCATTATGCGTACCAGTCAGTATTATACATGGACGCCGGAAATGTTAAAAAGCTATGTTCATGATTTTCATGTGGCAAATGAAAAGGGATGGAACCTGATTACCGAAAAATACGGACGGATGATGGAAAGTACGGCTCCGTTAAGATATGCGGAAATAAAAGATTCTCTTCCGGAAATCCCGGAGGCAAAAAAAGAAATTATAGAGGAAATTGTAAAAATTCAGGTGGGATGGATGGAAGAATTCGCCGAAAGATTTCCGAAGGCGGCGGGAAATGCCAGAAGTATCCATACATCGGAGGATAATTTATACAATACATCCTATGAAACTTACCTTCGGGGGGAAATTTCCACTTATTCTGATGAAACACTGGATTTGTATGGCAGGTTTATTGCTGAAATTTACAGAAACGATGGCAATCTTGCAGAAATGATTATGCGTAATACGGCATTGCTGTACGGGTATGAATCCTTAGAAGATTTGGAATCAAAACTGTAGTTCGTAAAACATTGGTTTTGCCCGCAAAATGTGCAGCTTATTCCCGCGAGCAATGAGTCAAAGTCATGTTGCATGACCTTGACGAATGCCGCGAGGGGCAATACCGCTTACACAAAAAGATAAGAGAGCTGATAAATGTGCAGGCACTAGCTGATGGACATTAATATTCCATCGGCGATTGCCTGTGCAGTTTCGTTAAAGCGGCTGTCAAAAAGCATGTTATCCCTGTCTGTGTTGATAAAACCGACTTCTACCAAAACAGCCGGCATGTTGGTCCGCCTGAGGACGGCAAGATTGGTGCGTTCATTTACACCATGATTAACAAAGCCCACCAGTTCCAGCTGCCTGTTGATATTGGCTGCTATTTGTGCAGCCGTTCCATATCTGTTATAGACAAGGGATTCAATGCCGGTATATTGATTATCGTAAGGACTGGCATTTCGGTGTATGGATATAAAATAATCAGCGCCTGCAGCATTAGCTTCTGCAGCCTTTTCAGCAGGTGTTTCATATACGTCGCCGGTACGTGTATAGATGACATTAACGCCATTATTTTCAAGAATATTACCCACAGCCAGGGCGAGTCTTAAATTATCGTCTTTTTCCATTCTATCGAGGTAGGTTGCACCGAAATCAGATCCGCCGTGTCCGGCATCTATTACTACTGTAGCCATAAGAACCTCATCAGGTTTTATAATTATAATAATATATGCTTTAAGGATGAAAAATGTGATGAAAGTAAAAGATAAAAAATCATTTGAAATTGATATGTGCACCGGTCCCCTGTTGGGGAAGATTCTGCTTTTTACACTGCCCCTTATTCTGTCCGGTATCCTGCAGCTTCTTTTTAATGCAGCGGATGTAATTGTTGTGGGGAGGTTTGCAGGGAATGAAGCACTGGCTGCGGTGGGATCAACCAGCGCACTTACAAATCTTTTAGTTAATTTGTTTATTGGTTTATCAGTGGGTGTTAATGTACTGGTAGCAAGATATTATGGAGGAAAACAGGAAAAGGAAGTGAGCAGTACTGTCCATACAGCCGTTATCATTAGCGTGGCAGGAGGATTTTTACTGGCGTTTATCGGATTTGTTGCGGCCAGGCCATTGCTTATGCTGATGGATACGCCTGATGATGTTATTAATCATTCTGTTTTGTATATGCGTATTTATTTCCTGGGAATGCCGGTAATGCTTCTGTATAATTTTGGAAGTGCGGTGCTTAGAGCAATCGGCGATACAAGACGGCCTCTGTATTATTTAATGATAGCAGGTGTTATTAATGTCTGTCTGAATTTGTGGTTTGTAATTGGTTTCCATATGGGAGTGACAGGAGTTGCGCTTGCAACTGTTATTTCCCAATGCGTATCGGCAGGACTTATTGCCAGATGTCTGATGAAAAGTGAGGGCAGCTTTAAATTGTCCCTGAATCAATTAAAGATGGATTGGGATAAGTTTGGAAAAATTGCAAGAATCGGCCTTCCGGCAGGAATTCAGGGTTCATTATTTTCTATTTCAAATGTTTTAATCCAGTCTTCGGTTAATTCCTTTGGGGCAATCGCCATGGCAGGAAATACTGCGGGGAGTAATGTGGAGGGCTTTGTTTATACTTCTATGAATGCGGTGCATCAGACGGCTGTCAGTTTCACCGGGCAAAATCTGGGAGGAAAGAAATTTGACAGGATTAATAAAATTTTGATAGAATGTCTGATTATCGTAACGTTGATAGGGCTGATAATGGGAAACGGAGCAGTTTTATTTGGAAAACAGATATTGGGGTTTTATTCCGCAGATGCTGAAGTGATAGCTTATGGCCTGCAGAGGATGAGGGTTATCTGCACCTTTTATTGCTTATGCGGTATTATGGATGTTCTGGTGGGAAGCATAAGAGGTCTGGGATATGCTGTTATGCCTATGATAGTATCTTTAATGGGAGCCTGTGTTTTCCGGATATTTTGGATTTATACTGTTTTTGCCTGGAGCAGAACTTTGAATACGCTTTATATATCCTATCCGGTTTCCTGGGCTTTAACAGCCTTTGCACATACTGTTTGTTTTATTATTGTCAGAAAAATAGTAGAAAAGAAGCTGAGCTGAAAGAAAAGAGGATAGTGTGGAAAAGAAGCCCGATAGCTTATTTTTCACAGAGCTATTTGTGCCGGAGCGTCACAAATAGCTCTGATGGCAGAAGAGAAACCGCCTTCGCGGATTTCCCTTCGCCTCGTCGCTAGCGCTCCGGAATGGAGATTAAGATGAAATTATCAGACAGAAAATATGATGCTGTTATTTTCGATTTGGACGGGACGCTTTTGAATACTCTGGAGGATTTAAAGGACAGCGTTAATTATAGTCTTAAAAAGTATGGAATGCCGGAACGTTCTTATCAAGAAATCCGTCACTTTGTGGGAAACGGAGTGCGGAAGCTTATAGAGCGTGCTGTGCCGGAAAAAACGGAAAGCGATGTGCTTGAAAAAACATTTGCTGCTTTTAAGGAATACTATGTCCTGCATTGCAACGATAAGACAAATGTGTATCCGGGAGTCATACAGCTGCTTATAAAATTGCAGGAGCAGAATATTAAAATGGCGATTGTATCCAATAAACTGCAATCCGGGGTGCAGAGTCTTTATGAGCTTTATTTTAAAGCTTATCTTCATACGGCTATCGGCGCGAGGGAAGGAATCCGTAAAAAGCCGGCACCAGATACAGTGTTGGAGGCACTGCGTAAGCTGAAGGTTACAAAAGAAAGAGCTGTTTATATCGGGGATTCGGAGGTTGATATTGCCACAGCTGCCAATGTGGGAATGAATTGTATTTCAGTTACCTGGGGCTTCAGGAGCAGACAGGAGCTTACAGATGCAGGAGCGGCAGTGTTTGCAGATTATCCTGAAGAAATTTTAGAACTGATTTGACGGTTTAGAACTGATTTGACGGCGGACTGCGATAGTATGCATAATGCCTGTCCCGGAAATAAAGTGCATCAGAATCGGTATTGAAGCTTGGTTAAAACCGCCATATGTGGTATACTGGACAGAAAGCGGTACGGAGAATGGAAGTATTTTGTCGAAATATAAAATGGAGATTTAATAATGAATGATGTTTACCATGTGAAGAAAATTGAAGCAATAGAAAAGATTGAGATAGAAGTGCCTGGTTCAAAGAGTATCACAAACCGGGCGTTACTTTTGGCCGCTTTATCTGACAGGAAGTGTGTTCTTCATGGCGTATTGTTCAGTGATGATTCCAGGGCCTTTATTGACAGTCTTGAAAAGCTCGGATTTTCGGTGGAAGCGGATGAAAAAATAAAGGATGTTATCATTGTGGGAATGGGCGGAAAAATTTCCAATCCCCGGGCGGCAATAGATGTGCGCAGTGCAGGAACGGCAGCTCGTTTTCTTACTGTTATGCTGGCTCTTGCAGGAGGAGATTATGAGATGAATGCCTCACCTCAGATGTGCAAACGTCCGATGGAACCGCTGCTTGGCATTTTAAGGGAGCATGGCGTTGTGTTTGAATTTAAGGGAGAAGAAGGACATTTCCCTTTTCGGATGAGGGCTGACGGAATTTCCATGAAAGAGGTAAGAATTGATACAAAAATCAGCAGTCAGTTTGCCAGTGCATTATTAATGTCGGGTGTTATTTTAAAGGACGGACTAAGGGTAACCATGTCAGGGGACAGAGCGGAAGGCTCCTATATTAAAATGACTCTTGCCATGATGAAGCAGTTTGGAATAACGGTTGTGAAAGAAGAGAGTTGCTGTCAGGTTCCTCATATGTCAGAATTTGGACTTTCTGAATATCAAATTGAACCGGATGTATCGGGCGCCAGCTATTTTTATGCCATGGCGCCATTATTAAAAACGGATGTTATTGTAAGGCATGTACATAGGAATTCCCTTCAGGGTGATATTAAGTTTATAGAGGCTCTGCAGAAAATGGGATGTGTGCTGGAAGATAATGAAGATGGAATCCTGCTGTCCGGCAGTAATTTAAAAGATTATCCGGGACTTACAATTTCCATGAAGGACTTTTCTGACCAGACCATGACGATGGCGGCTATAGCGCCTTTTGCAAAGACACCTACTTTGATTCAAAATGTCGGACATATTCGTTTCCAGGAATCTGACAGAATCAGTGCAATTATAACAGAGCTTACTAAAATGGGAATCCGATGTGAAGAGGTTCCAAAAGAAGAGGGAATTAAAATTTATCCGGGAGATATTAAGGAAACAATCGTAGAAACTTATGAAGATCACCGGATGGCCATGTCATTTACATTGACAGGATTGAAAACCGGAAAGATAAGCATTAAAAATCCGGGCTGCTGCAGAAAAACCTTTGAAAATTATTTTGATTTAATTGATAGATTATCTAAAAATTAAATTAAGAATTAATAAATTGCAGTATTAAAGATATTTATAAGGTTGAGAAATTACATGAACGGTGACTTTGAGAAAAAAGATAATACTGAAAAAGTTATTTTGGTAGGCGTAGAGCTGAATGATGGCAGCCCTGGCAGGGCTGATGAGTTTGAACGTTCCATGGAGGAATTGGGAAATCTGGCAGAGGCCTGTTTTATGGAGCCGGTGGCTGTAGTCACTCAGAAAACGGACAGTATTAATAAGGGATTATATATTGGTACGGGTAAAGCAGAGGAAGTCAGGGAAGTTGCGGACAGGCTGGAAGCGGACCTTGTTATTTTTGATAACGCGCTTACGCCGTCACAGCTTCGGAACCTTCAGGAAGAGCTGGGGAAACCGGTACTGGATAGAACGACTCTGATTCTCGATATATTTGAGAGCCGTGCCAGAACGAGAGAAGCAAAGCTTCAGGTGGAGTGGGCAAGATTACAGTATTTGCTGCCGAGGCTGGTGGGAATGCATGAAGCGCTTACCCGGCAGGGAGGAACCAGCGGAAGCATGAGCAGCCGCGGTGCCGGAGAGAAAAAGCTTGAACTTGACAGGAGAAAAATAGAGCATCGGATTTCCGAACTCTGTAAAGAACTTGATGATGTTTCCAGGGAAAGAAATGTACAGAGAAAGAAAAGACGCTCTTCAGGAATTCCCATGGCGGCCCTCGTTGGTTATACCAACGCCGGAAAGTCCACAATTATGAATGCCATGGTGGATGCATATGTAATGGACAGTGAAAAACGTGTATTGGAAAAGAATATGCTGTTTGCGACGCTGGATACTGCAGTCAGAAGAATCAATACGGGAAATAACAGGGATTTTCTCTTATCTGATACGGTGGGTTTTATCCATAAGCTTCCCCACAGCCTGATAAAGGCATTCCGGTCTACGCTGGAGGAGGTGCAGAATGCTGATTTGCTGATTCATGTGGTGGATTATTCAGATCCCTTCTATGCGGAACAGATGAAAACCACTGCTCAGACACTGGCAGAACTGGGAGCTGGAAACATTCCTGTGATTACTGTTTATAATAAGTCTGATTTGTGCAGGGAAGCTGTTTCTTATCCGAAAAGATGCGGGGACAGAATTTATATTTCCGCAAAGGAGGAAAGCTCCCTCCGTCTTCTGGTGGAAACGATATTGGAATATGCTTATTCCGATTATGTGGAATGCCGGTTTTTGATTCCTTATGATAAAGGCAATATTGTATCCTATTTCAGGGAAAATGCACATATTATTCAACAGGAGTATGGCGAAATCGGTACGGTGCTTACTGTAAAATGCCATAAGGCGGATAGAGATAAATTTGCGGAGTATGAGTATGGAAAAAGAGAGGCTGAATAAATATCTTGCGTCCTGTGGGGTATGTTCCAGAAGAGAAGCGGACCGGCTGATTGAGGAAGGCAGGGTCAGAATAAACGGAAGGCAGGCAGAGGTCGGCAGTAAGGTCAGCGCCGCGGATAAAATAGAAGTAAACGGAAGGCCGGTTCATGGAAAGGAAGAAAAGGTAATATTTGCTTATTACAAACCGGTAGGCGTTACTTGCACCGAAAGGGACAGGTTTGCGGATAAAAAAATATCGGATGTGGTAAAATTTCCTGTAAGGGTTACTTATGCGGGACGTCTGGATAAGGATTCAGAGGGGCTTTTGCTGCTTACGAATGACGGAGATTTGATTGAAGCCATGATGCGCGGGAGCGCAGGTCATGAAAAAGAATATATTGTCAAAGTAAATAAAGAGATTACGGATGAATTTGTGATGAAAATGTCTGCAGGCATTTATCTCAGGGAACTGAATTTGACTACAAAACCCTGCCAGGTGGAGAAGACAGGAAAGTTTACCTTCCGCATTATATTAACTCAAGGGGTCAACCGTCAGATACGAAGAATGGCGAAGGAATTGGGATATCAGGTAAGCAGCATAAAAAGAGTCAGAGTGGTAAATATACAACTTGCAAATTTGAAGCCGGGGCAGTTCCGACAGGTAAAAAACGAAGAATTACAGGCGTTATATAATCAGTGTCGGCCGAAAAAAATGTAACAGTATTGTAATATTTTATAAAAAACACAAAATATGGTAGGGCACGATAATAGATATTGTGGAAGTAAGAAAAAAGGATAATAGTATTCGGGGAAATTTTATTTAAGAAATAAAATCGTCCGGTGTAATGAAAAAACAGGTATTACCGCATGAAAAACAGCTTTTATTGAATGAGGAGTTGAAGGAAATTTTGAATAGTCTGACGGAAAACTTGCAAAAATTGGCAATGCCGGACGGAAAGAAAGGGATTGAAGCGGGATGGAAGATTTAAGGGAAGATTTGAAAGAAGATTTAAAGAAAAAATGCGAAGAACTGGTGAAGAAGCTGAATGAGGCATCAGAAGCTTATTATAATGGAAAAGAAGAAATTATGTCTAATTATGAGTGGGATGCAATGTTTGATGAGCTGGCCTCTTTGGAAGCGGAAACCGGATATATACTGCCGGACAGTCCCACCCAGAATACCGGATATGAAGAAAACAGTGTGGAAAGAGAACCTCATGAGTTCCCTGCCCTTTCTCTTGCAAAAACCAAGCAGGTTGCGGAGCTGCAGAAGTGGGCTGAAGATAAGAGCATTTGGCTTTCCTGGAAGCTGGACGGACTTACGCTTGTATTGACTTATGACGGCGGGAAGCTGACGAAAATACTGACCAGAGGAAATGGGGTGACAGGAACCAATATTACTTATTTAAAAAATTCCATTAAAGGTTTTCCCTTAAAAATTAAATATAAAGGACATATGGTGGTCAGAGGCGAGGCCGCTATTTCTTATACGGATTTTGAACTGATTAACGATACGATTGAAGATGATGATGAAAAATATGCCAATCCCCGGAATCTGGCTTCAGGGACCTTAAGTCTGGATGATCCGGAGAAGGTGAAGGAACGTCATGTTCATTTTAATGCGTTTACGCTGGTGTATATTGAAGACAATATTAAGTCATGGGGACAGCGGATGGACTTGCTTGAAAAAGAAGGCTTTACGGTAGTGGACAGAGAGGAAGTAACTGCGGACAGGCTGCCTGAGGCAATTGAAAGATGGACAAACAGGGTAGAAAGCGGGGAAATGGATATACCGGTAGACGGTCTGGTTATCTGTTTTGAGGATACGGAATATGCGGCGTCGGGAAGTGTAACAGGGCACCATGCCACTAAAGCCGGTTTTGCTTTTAA
This sequence comes from uncultured Lachnospiraceae bacterium, assembly GCA_964507235.1. Classification (GTDB taxonomy): domain Bacteria; phylum Bacillota; class Clostridia; order Lachnospirales; family Lachnospiraceae; genus Suilimivivens. The sequence continues at coordinate 6,315 of CAZDPE010000043.1, read as the reverse complement.
GTGGAAGGATGTTTCCGCACAGTCTGAGCTGCTGTATGTGGAATGGTCCTGCGCTGCTTCCACAATTTCTCCGGTGGCGGTATTTGAGCCGGTTCAACTTGAAGGAACTACGGTTTCGAGGGCGTCCCTTTGCAATATCAGTGAAATGGAGCGTCTGGGAATCGGGAAAAAATGTACGATTGAGGTGATTAAGGCCAATAAAATTATTCCCAAATGTATTGCAGTAGTTAAGTCGGAGGGAGATTTTGAAATTCCTGAAAAGTGTCCTGTATGCGGAGCTGAAACGGAAATCAGGATCAGTTCCAAAAGCAAAACGAAAACTCTTCACTGTTCTAATCCGGACTGCAGTGCAAAGCATGTGAAAAAATTTACCCGTTTTGTCAGCAAATCGGGAATGGATATTGATGGACTGTCGATTCAAACCATGTTAAAATTTATGAATGAAGGATTTATTTCCGAATTTGCAGATATTTATCATTTGTCAGAGCATGCAGATGTGATAAAGCAGATGGAAGGCTTTGGTGAAAAATCCTGCGACAATATGATGCGTGCCATTGAAAAGAGCAGAAAAGTTCATCCTGTTAATTTTATTTATGCACTCTGTATCCCCATGATTGGAATTGATGCGGGAAAGAAGGTAGTGGCAGCGTTAGGATTTGGAGGCTTTCTTGACCGGCTTAATAAAAATACGGGATTTGAGGATATTGACGGAATCGGACCGGAAAAATCAAACTCGGTCCTGGAGTGGTATGAAGAGGAAAAGAATGCTTCTTCCTTGCGGCATCTTTTGCAGGAAGTTGAAATTGAAAAGGTGGATTTGGCAGTAGAAGCAGGAGGAAAATGCGAGGGATTGACCTTTGTTATTACCGGGGATGTGCATCATTATAAAAACAGGGATGAATTTAAAGCTTATGTGGAAACGGCCGGCGGAAAGGTAACGGGAAGTGTGACTTCAAAAACAAATTATCTTGTAAATAATGATGTGAATTCAGCCTCATCCAAAAACCGCAGGGCTAAGGAACTTGGCGTGCCTGTTATTTCCGAGGATGAATTTTTGGAACGGTTTGGAAGCCTGTAAGCCAGAAGGGAAAAGAAATATGAAATATAAAGGGAATAAAAGCTGCGCTGTGCAGGATTTTATTGCCGCAATATAAAAAAGAATGGAGTATGCAAAGCTATGCCTATTAAAGTACAAAGTGATTTGCCGGCAAAGGGAATATTGGAAAATGAAAATATATTTGTTATGGATGAATATCGTGCGACCCACCAGAATATTCGTCCTTTACAGATTTGTATTTTAAATTTAATGCCGATAAAGCAGGATACGGAACTACAGCTGCTCAGAGCTTTGTCCAATACGCCCCTGCAGATAGATGTATCCTTTATGAAGATGAACAGTCATGTTTCCTTAAATACGCCTATTCAGCATCTGAATAAATTTTATAATACCTTTGATGAATTGAGAAATAAGAAATTTGACGGACTGATTATTACCGGTGCTCCGGTAGAGCAGATTCCCTTTGAGGAAGTGGATTACTGGCCTGAGCTTTGCGAAATTATGGACTGGACGAAAACCCATGTGACCTCTACCTTACATATCTGCTGGGGAGCACAGGCCGGGCTGTATTATCATTTCGGACTGAAGAAAATACTGCTTCCGCAAAAACTGTTCGGCGTATATAAGCACAAGGTAATGAACCGTAAGATTCCGCTTGTGAGAGGCTTTGATGATTATTTCATGATTCCCCACAGCCGTCATACGGCGGTCAATTCAGAGGATATTCATAATTGTAAGGATTTGATGGTTCTGGCAGAATCGGAGGAAGCAGGGGTACTGCTTTGCATGACGGATGAAGGAAAGCAGATTTTTGTCATGGGGCATCCGGAGTATGACAGATATACTCTTCACAATGAATATGAGAGGGATAAGAACAAGGGACTGCCGATACAGCCGCCTGTAAATTATTATCCTGATGATGACGATACCAGGAGACCGAACCTTCAGTGGCGTTCGCATAGTAATAATCTGTATTCCAACTGGCTGAACTACTATGTATATCAGGTAACACCCTATGATTTGGATGAAATCAGTCCGGCTGCGTGGATTTGATGGAACAAGGCTTACGCGGCATTGCATTACTGCACATTCCGCTCTGGTTGCCTGTTCCTGATTTGATGAAACAAGGCTTACGCAGGCATATTAGTGAACCGTAATTTTTCAGCTGAAGCAAGAATATATTTTCATACTTGTCCATATACTATAGTATCTTTAGACTTTATTGGAGGTTAATTATGGCAAGAGGACAGAGAAAAACCATCGAACAGAAAATTGAAGAAAAACAAAGGGTAATAGATTCATTGGAAATCAGAATCGAAAAGGAAAGAGAAGAGCTTCAGGAGCTTGTGAGTAATCAGAAAATGATGAAGCTGGAAGAAATCGGGAATATAATTGAAAACTCCAATTTATCTATGGAAGAGGTGGAAAGAATTCTTTCAGAGCATGCTTCCGATGTTGCATAGCGGATATGGAGAAGTGAGGAACATAAGATGCAGGAAACAAAAGGTGAAATTGTAAATGGAAAAAACATAACTCTGGGAACCTGTTATTATCCGGAGCATTGGGATAAGAAGCTGTGGGCGGAAGATTTGGAGCGGATGCTGGCAGCCGGAATATGCGTTATCCGGATTGCAGAATTTGCCTGGAATAAATTTGAACCAAGGGAAGGTGAGTATACCTTCGACTTCTTTGATGAATTTATGGATTTGGCCGGGGAAAAAGGAATGAAGGTTATTTTCTGTACCCCCACCGCAACGCCTCCTGCATGGCTTTCCATGAAATATCCGGAAATCCTGAATGCGGATAAGGATGGAAATCTTTTAAAACATGGAAACCGGAGGCATTATAATTATAACTCTCCTGTTTACAGGGAATTTACCGGTAAGCTGGTAGAACAGCTGGGAGCGCATTACGGTGCTCACCCGTCAATTATAGGCTGGCAGCTGGACAATGAATTGAATTGTGAAACGGATGAATTTTATTCGGAAAGCGATACAAAGGCTTTCCGCAGATTTTTACAGGAAAAATACGGCAGTCTGGATGCTTTAAATGATGCCTGGGGAACCTTGTTCTGGAATCAGACTTATACGGCGTGGGAAGAGGTAGATGTACCAAGACGTACGAACAATGATGCCACCAATCCCCACAGACTTTTGGATTATATCCGTTTTGTATCTGACAGCGCCTGCAGTTTTACAAAGCTTCAGGCGGATATCCTGAGGAAATATATCAAAGAGGGAGATTTCATCACTACCAATGGTATTTTTAACAGAATAGATTATCAGCGAATGATGAGCGAAAGTCTGGATTTTATCACCTATGACAGTTATCCTGATTTTGCCTACGGCCTGGATTCTTATGACGGGAATGATGCATTTAAGGACAGGTGGTGGAGTAAAAATCTGACAGAGGTCCGTTCTATATCTTCCGTATTCGGGATTATGGAGCAGCAAAGCGGTGCCAACGGATGGAACTGCCGCCTGGAGGCACCCACACCAAAGCCCGGGCAGCTGACCTTATGGACGATGCAGAGCATTGCTCACGGTTCGGATTTTATCAGTTATTTTCGCTGGCGTACCAGCATTATGGGAACGGAGATTTACTGGCATGGAATTCTTGATTATTCGGGAAGAGAGAACAGAAGGCTGAGAGAAGTAACCGCAGTCCATGAAAAGCTGGGGAAGCTGCAGAAGATAGCCGGGGCGGAGTATGCAGCGAAGGTCGGGATTTTAAGGGACTATGATAATAACTGGGATACCGACTATGATAACTGGCACAGGAGAGTGGAGAAGTTCAGCCAGGACTCTCTGTTTATGGCGCTTCAAAAGCTTCATACGCCCTTCAATTATGTTTATTTTAAAGAAAGTCTGGATGTGAAGGAATTAAGGAAGTACGAAGTATTATTCTATCCCCATGCTGTGATTCTTACGAAAGAACGAATGGCACTTTTGGAGGAGTATGTGGCGGCAGGCGGAAAACTTGTAATGGGCTGTCGTACAGGCTATAAAGATGCAACAGGCAAATGTGTTATGGATTATCTGCCGGGACTGGCAGCAAAGGTTACCGGAACTGATATTCCGGAATATTCTTTTGTTTCTCCGGAGGACGGTCATGTGTATGCGGAATGGGACGGAGAAAAAATTGAAGCGGCCATATTCAATGATTTGCTTACTCCAGCAGGGGAGCAGGCAGAGGTGCTTGGCATTTATGCTGACAGCTATTATGCAGGAACTCCGGCGCTGATCAGGAATCGCTTTGGAAAGGGAGAAGCATACTATTTCGGAGGCGCCTTTACAGTGGAAGGAGCCGGGCTGTTTGCGAAAAGGCTGGGTGTGGCAGAGCCCTTTAAAGACTGCATAGAGCTTTCGGAAAATTGTGAAATTGCTGTCAGAGAGCGGAATGGTAAAAGGTTCCTTTTCGTTTTGAATTATCAGTCCTGTGAGGAGCAGATTGTATTAAAACGGTCTGTGCTGGATATGTTTACCGGAAAAAAGGCGGAAGGCGATGTGACCCTGGCGCCTTATGAAACAAAGGTATATGAGCTGGCCGAATAATATAGTGAGGAAAGAATGGGATGTATTCAGGTGCAGAAGGCCTGAAATGTGCCAGGGAATTTTATAGCATTAAGTAAATGAAATATGAAAATTTTATAACAGCCGGCCGGTCTTGACATGTGAAGGACAGGCCGGCTGTTTTTATCGGCGGATAGGGGAGCGAAAGGGTATTGAATGCTTAATAAAAAATGATATAATTTAGTCAGATAATATTAAAAGGAGAGGATATTTTGAAAGGTATTATAATTTTATTGATTATTCTTGCTATCCTTCTTTTGCTTACTTTGCTTGTAAGCTGCATATTCATCAAGAATATACTGGTTTCTCCTTTCGGAAGCAAGGAACTTGATAAGGATGGCGCAGAGTTTGAAAAAACCATGGAAACAGCGGAAATCACCAGCTTTGACGGACTGAAGCTTAAGGCAAAATACCGGCTTGCAGATAAGCAGGCGCATAACTGGATTATTTCTGTTCATGGATATAAAGACAGCCATAAATTTATGCTTCCCTATGGGAAAGTCTTTTATGAAAAGGGCTACAATGTGCTTCTGCCTGATGACAGGGGACATGGGGAAAGCGAAGGCAGATATATCGGCATGGGCTGGCTGGATAAGGAAGATATTGAAAAATGGATACAGTGGATTGTAAACAGGGATGCCAAGGCCAGGATTATTCTGCACGGCATTTCCATGGGCGGAGCCACTGTTATGATGACTGCAGGGAAAAATCTTCCTCATGTGGAAGGATATATTGAAGACTGCGGATATACAAGCGTATGGGATATTTTTGCCTGTGTGATGAAAAGAGATTATCATCTGCCGGCTTTTCCTATTCTTTCTGTCTGCAGGATGATTTGCAGGAAGAGGATCGGGTATGATTTTGTGGAGGCATCCGCTCTTGAACAGTTGAAAAAATGTGAAAAACCCATGCTTTTTATTCATGGAGAAAAAGATGATTTTGTACCGGTGGAAATGGGACATCAGGTATATGAGGTTTTTCCGGGAGTGAAAGAGCTTTATCTGGCAAAGGATGCAGGACATGCTCAATCCATGGATTGTGATAAGGATGCCTATTTTAATAAAATATTTACGTTTATTGATACGAAAATAAAAGCAGTCTGATGCGTAAAAATCCGGAGAAAACAGATGAGGTTTTGAAAATGATTGCACAAATGAAAAACAGGATAAGGAAACCGGAATATAGGAGGGAGAATGTACGCATTACTTTTAATATGGCATGGCCTTCTATTATAGAATCCTTTTTTGTTGCCTTTGCAGGGCTTGTGGATTCTCTGATGGTAAGCTCCCTGGGATCTTATGCGGTGGCGGCGGTGGGACTTACCACTCAGCCTAAATTTTTGGGGTTATCTCTATTTTTTGCCCTGAATGTGGCGATTTCAGCATTAGTGGCCAGAAGGCGGGGAGAAAAAAATCAGGAAGAGGCCAACAGAATTTTAAATACTGCAATTATTTTCATTGTTGCAGCCGCCGTTGTGATCAGCATATTATTTGTACTTCTGGCGGACTCCATTATCGGGCTGTGCGGTTCTACAGCGGAAACTCATGACAGTGCGGTGGCCTATTTCAGGATTATTATGGGCGGCATGATTTTTAACTGCATCCAGATGGGAATTAATTCAGCTCAAAGAGGCGCAGGTAATACAAAAATTACCATGCGAACCAATGTAACCTCCAATACAGTAAA
>CAZDPE010000042.1:3439-19383 GCA_964507235.1 uncultured Lachnospiraceae bacterium | reverse complement strand
CCCTGTTTTTTTCTGCACTTTTTTCCCGATTTCGTAAAATATAGGATTTAACGAAGAATCTCCATATCAGGATTATATCATGAACTTCGTTCATGATCGTCATTTGCCGTTCGTGATGAACAGACTTTATCTGTTCCCACTCGCTAACGCTCATTACATTACATCCTCGCGCTGTCCACATTATCTTTAAACCACTGATAAGCCAGCTCCACGCCTTCCTCAAGCTCCACCTTATGCATCCAGCCAAGTTCATGAAGCTTATCCACATTGGTGAGCTTTCTGGGGGTTCCGTCAGGCATATCCTTATTCCAGATAATTTCCCCTGCAAATCCCACTGTTTTTTTCACGATTTCCGCCAGTTGTTTAATGGTTACTTCCCTGCCTGTTCCAATGTTTACATGCTGTTCGCCGCTGTAATTTTCAAGCAGAAATACGCAGGCGTCCGCCATATCATCCACATAGAGGAACTCACGCAGAGGTGTTCCTGTTCCCCAAAGCTCCACAGACGCCGCTCCTGAAGCCTTCGCTTCGTGGAATTTACGAATCATGGCAGGCATTACATGGGACCCTGATAAATCATAATTGTCATGGGGTCCGTATAAATTGGTAGGCATACAGCTGATAAAATCATCCCCGTATTGCCTCTTATAAAACTTACACATTTCAAGTCCTGCGATTTTGGCAATCGCATAAGCTTCATTGGTTACCTCCAAAGGTCCCGTTAAAAGAGCATCCTCGGGAATCGGCTGGGGCGCCATTCTGGGATAAATACAGGTGCTTCCAAGGAACAAAAGCTTCTTCACCTTATACCTGTGGCAGCACTCAATGACATTGCACTGAATCTGCAGATTTTCATAAGCGAAATCCGCCGGAGTGGTATTATTGGCATTAATACCGCCTACCTTGGCTGCCGCCAAAACAACTGCATCGGGTCTTTCGGCTTCAAAAAATTCCCTCACTGCCGCCTGATTTGTCAAATCCAGCTCTTTATGGGTTCTGCCGATAATATTCTCATATCCTTTTGACTGCAGATTTCTGACAATCGCACTTCCCACAAGCCCCCTGTGTCCTGCCACATATATTTTGTCTTCTTTCTTTAACATCTCATCAAACCTCTTTCTGTTTTATTATACTTATTTTAATGAATCACATCCCGGAAGCCCTCATCAATTGTTTCTCCCCGGAAAATATCCTCCGCCTTAACAGGCGATGCCGGAAAATCCTCATATCCCGTCCTGTCCCCCTGTACTGGATAGTAAAAAGTATATCCATGCAGTTCATAGGAAATCGTTTCAAAATTTTCGTAATCCTTCTGATGCACCAGATACTCCGCCGAAGCGCTGTTCACCGTTTCGCGTACAAAAGCGCCGGCTTTATAACATCCGAACAGTATCAGCAATGCCCAAAATACCTTATACCTGTCAAGCTGGGGACTGATTTTTAAATAAATAAATCCCCATATCAGGGTGGGAAATACCCACAAATACACACAGCCGTATCTGATTAAGGGAGCGCTTGTAAGCCAGAACAAAAAGCTTGCTGCCATAGTTCCCGACACAAGCAGAAAATCCATTCCCGCTTTGCTTCTTTTTACTGCCAGATACACAAACAATACAACAAATGCAATAAGACCTGATGCCGCAAGCAGCAAAAATACCTTATTAATGCCATCCAGCGCCGACACCCACTGAGGCAGCCACTTTGCAATCGGTTCGTCATATCTTGTTACATCGGAAAATCCCCTGCCCCATACCTGAATCTCTTTAGCATCATAATCCGCCATCCCCTTTGGTATCTTAAAGTCGAAGGAAAATAAATCAATAAAGGTAAAGGGATATACCAGCCAGCCTGATAAAATTACATTTCTGATAAAAAAGGGAAGAGAAGTAACCAATCCCATACCTGTAAAAAGAGCAATATCCTTTCCCCTCTTTTCTTTTATCATCATAACGGCGGGCTTTATTGTCAAAAGCAGAATAAGCGCTCCCGACAGCTTAACTGTCACTGCAAATACGCCAAAAACGCATAAAAGCCCATAAGGCAGATAGGAGCTTTCTTTCCACTCCAGTAAGTCCAGCCATCTGATGATAATAAAAAACACACTGAGCACCATGAAGTAATCGGAAGCCGGAGAAACCATTTCATCAAATATAATCAGAAGATAATAAACACCCATAACCCTCACGAAATCGGAAAGCTCCGGTTTTTTTGATTTTCTGTCAAAAATTCCTTCCACGCACACAAAAGAAAGCAGCAACGCAAAAAACCCCGCGCAGCTATGGTATGACTGTCCTCCGAGAAACGCAAAGCTGTAAAGAGCGGAAAGGCAGAAGGATGCACTGTTGTAAGCCAGCCTGCTGTGTAAATTTCCAAGCCCCGGCACAACACCGTATTCCTCAATCCACCGGATGCTCTGTGCATGATACAGCCCCGTATCATAATGAATGATTCCGCTGGAAGTTCCATAGGCAAAAAGTAAAAATAACGCCGCAATAACCCCTGCTTTCACAGGGGTAATGGTTAATAAGCATCCCCACAGATGCTCCTTTAATTCTTTTCTCATTATAATACTGCTGATAATACAAGAGAAAATAAGAAGAACATTTGCCCAAAATCCAACCTTATAAATAATACTGAAAATCTGTGCATAAACCGTTACAACTGCAATACCCGCATATAAATAACTGCTCTCCTTTTTTATGCCATATCCGCCCTTCCTTAAAAGAATCCGAAGAGCCGTAAATCCACAGATATAACAGGTTATAATCATATAAATCCATATGAATAATATCGATATCATCTTTCCTTATATTCCTTACAGCTGATGCCGGCAATCTCACGCAAATCCGCATCCATCATCATTGCAACAAGGCTTTTGAAATCCACATCGCGCTTCCATCCCAGTTCCTTTTCCGCCTTGGAAGAATTTCCCCACAGATATTCCACCTCTGCAGGGCGGTAAAATTCGGGATTCACATCTACAAGGAGCCTGCCCGTTTCCGCATCATATCCCTTTTCATTGACACCGGTTCCCTCAAAACGTATTGTAATACCGATTTCCTGAAAGGCTGCCTCAACAAATTCCCTGACGGTATGAGTTTCATTAGTCGCCAGAACATAATCTCCCGGCTTATCCTGCTGCAGCATCAGCCACATTCCCTTCACATAATCACCTGCAAATCCCCAGTCCCTCTTTGCATTCATATTGCCCAGAGAAAGCTTTTCCTGTCTTCCGGCAATAATATTTGCAATTGCAAGGGTAATTTTTCTGGTTACGAAATTCTCACCTCTTCTGGGAGATTCATGATTGAAAAGAATGCCGTTGCAGGTAAACATATTATAGGATTCCCTGTAGTTTACGGTAATCCAGTAGGAATACAGCTTCGCCACCCCATAAGGACTCTTGGGATAGAAGGGTGTTTTTTCGCTTTGAGGAGCCGTTTCCGGAAGGCCGCCGAAAAGCTCCGAAGTAGATGCCTGATAATAGCGGCAGTTTCCACCGTTTACCCGAAGGGCCTCTAAAAGCTTTAAAGTGCTTACCCCTGTTGCTTCTGCTGTATATTCCGGAACTTCAAAGGATACTCCAACATGCGACTGGGCAGCAAGATTATAAACCTCGGTAGGCCTGATTTCCGCAATCAAACGCATCAGATTGCTGGAATCCGTCGTATCCGAAAAATGAAGGAAAAACTTTACCTTATTGTAATCCGAATGAATAATATGGTCAATCCTTGAAGTATTGCTGATGCTGTGTCTTCTCACAAGACCATGCACTTCATATCCTTTTTCCAATAAAAACTCTGCAAGATAAGAACCATCCTGCCCTGTAATTCCTGTTATCAATGCTATATTCTGCATAAATATCTCCTTTTAATAATTTGTCTTTTTTTGCTGTATCATTAGGGAGTATACTATTGTATAATACAAGTATCAATTAAATATATTGCGTAAAAATAGTAAAATATTGCTATTGTAGAAGGAGTAATAAAAATGGCAAAATCCTCATCCGACAGAATCCTGGCAACGCCCTCAGCTTATGCCAGAAAACATTACCTTTATGTACAGGAGGCCGGCACCCTGCAAAGTCTGGAACCTCATATCAGCAGACGCCAGAATTTAAATTCCTTTCTGCTTTTCATTGTTTTGAAAGGAGAAGGCGTTCTTTTTTATGACGGAATCCGCCATAACATTTCAGCTGGTGACTGCGTCTGGATTGACTGTACCAGACCCTATTTTCACGAAAGCAGTGCGGAACATCCATGGAGCTTAAAATGGGTGCATTTTAACGGCACAGGAGCCGCAGATTTTTATGACTCCTTTTTATCCCGGGGGAATTCCTATCTCTTCCATCCCCGTAATGCCCTTCCTCTTACGGAGATTTTGGACCGGCTTTATCTCTGCCACCAAAACAAAACCTCCCTGATGGAGCTTACCTCAAATAAACTTCTTACTGATATTATAACCTTTTGCTTCACCGAAAATGAATCCTTAAATCAGGGAAAATGTTCCATACCTGTAAAGCTTCAGGAAATTCATGCTTACCTTATGGAAAACTATTCCCGGAAAATCACCCTGGAAGATTTATCTTCGCGTTTTTTTATCAGCAAATATCATCTTTCCCGTGAATATAAAAAGGTCTACGGCACTACTATTTTGAATGATTTGACTTATCAGCGCATTTCCCATGCAAAGTCAATGCTTCGATTCAGTGAAGATTCTGTTGATGCCATAGCCCTCAGCTGCGGATTTCAGGATTCCGGTTATTTCATCAAGGTTTTTAAAAAAGCTGAAAATATGACTCCTTTGGAATACAGAAAAAAGTGGTAGGATTCACCTTCCACTTTTTATTTTTTTACTTTAGTCAATAACCCCGCCGCAAGCAGTGGGGCATGGAAATTGAAGTGCCCCAAGGGGCGGGGTATTGACCCTCGCGGCATTCGTCAAGGTCATGCAAGCATGACTTTGACTCATTACACGTGGGAATAAATATTTCCCATAACTACCGCAATTGCAATACCCAGAACGGCTCCTGCCAATACCTGAAGAGGCGTATGCCCTACAAATTCCTTCAGCTTGTCCTCCACACTCATCTCTTTACCCATATTGGTAAACATTTCCATCATCTCATTCAGCACCCTGGCCTGTATCCCGGTTTCCCTTCGTACGCCCATAGCATCATACATAACAATAATAGCAAAAATGACCGCCATGGCAAATTCAAAGCTTCCCCCTCCATATTTCATTCCTGTCGCCGCAGCCAGTGCACACACCGTAGCAGAATGAGAACTGGGCATACCGCCGCTTCCCACCATCCTTTCGGCAACAAATTTTTTATTAATAATCAAATGTATTATTGTCTTTAATACCTGGGCTGTGAACCAGCCCAATATTGCTGATATTAAAACCACATTTTGAGAAATCTCCGTCAAAAAATCCATTTTTCCTCTTCCTTATCAAATTCCTTTATCTTTGGTTTCAAATTCATTAACCAGTTATATCTTACCCTGAATTTTCAGATTCTACAAGTCATAGTACTATTTGTAACATTCTTTTAATATTTTTGTATGATATTTTACACATTTTTCTAGTGACGGTAGATTTCATCTGTGTTATAATATCAGCTGTATGGATTTGCTTCTGCAAATCTCTATTTATTATGAAAGTGAGGAAATTATGATGAAAAGATTACAAGTGCTTCTTCTTGTAGCCTTATCTTCATCTCTTTTATTGTTCGGCTGCGGAAAAAGTGAAGAAACATCTTCACCTGTTGTTGACCCTATCGTGGAGGCGCAGCCACAGGCAACCGAGAGTGTTACTGTTGAAGAGACCGAAGAAGAGGATACCGAAACCCCTCCTGCAGAAGGCATGGTTAGAAGCCGCCTGACTAATGAGTGGGTTGACGAAGAAATTGCCAAGACCCGTCCTATTGCAGTTATGGTACCTAATTCCAAGACTGCAAGCCAGTATGGTTTATCTGATGCTTCTGTTTTATATGAATGTAATGTAGAAGGCAGTATGACCAGACTTATGGCTCTCTGGGAAGACTGGAGCAATATGGACAAGATTGGTAACATCAGAAGCTGCCGTGATTACTACTTATACTGGGCATTTGAATGGGATGCTATTTATATCCACTATGGCGGTCCTTTCTACATAGACACCCTTATTGCCAGAGAAGATACCCAGAACATTAACTGTATCGAATACAGTAAGGCATCCTATAGAGATAGCGCAAAAAATTCAACGGATAATGCTTTTACCAGCACAGCAAATATCAAGGATGCCATTGAACATTATGGCTATCCTACCGAATACAGAGATGGATATGCGGACGAGCATCATTACCAGTTTGCATCTTCTTCCGCCCCTAATACGTTGGAGCAGTACAGTGATGCAATTACTGCAAATAAAATTGATATGTCACCTGCTTATCCTGTTACAAACTGTTATTTCATTTACAATACGGAAACAGGTCTGTATGACAGATATCAGCATTTGTCAGGCGACAGTGACGGCCCCCATATCGACCTTGCCAACAACAAGCAGCTTGCTTTCAAAAATATTCTGATTCAGAATACTTATTTTGAAGTAAGAGATCAAAAAGGCTATCTTGCTTTCCAGTGCCATGATACCACCAGAGATGGCTGGTTCTTTACAAATGGAAAAGGCATTCATGTAACCTGGGAAAAAACAGCAGACTACAGCGCTACCAGATATTATGATGATGACGGAAATGAAATCAAATTAAATACCGGTAAAACCATGGTTTGTATTGTTGAAGATGGTGACACATTTATTGTAGATGACAAAACCATTGAATCCAATTAATCAGTTTTCTGACATATAACAAAAGCCGTAGCTGCTCCTTCAAATTAAAAACAATGTAAATGCCTGACAAGGGGCTGCACACTTACCGTGGCAGCCCCTTGTATCATTCATGACAAAAGAAAGTTTTCTAAGCGTGCTTTCTTTTGTTATTCACCTAATCCATTTTCAATTGCATTAACCAATGTCCGCAGAGCCTCTGATTCATCTTCTCCCTCACAAACGATTTTAATCTCATCACCGCATTTCACACATGCTCCCAACACGCTCAGTACGCTTTTTGCATTTGCTGTATTTCCTCTGAATGTAAAGGTTATTAACGACTTAAACTGCATTGCTTCTTTGCATAAAATGCCTGCCGGTCTAAGATGCAGACCTGTCGGGTTCTTAATAACCACCTTTTGGCTTACCATTCTCTATTTCCCTCCAATTCATTTGCTTCCCACTGCTTTAACTATAACATTTTCCCCCACGTTTCTCAAGTGTTACAGCATGATATTTTGAATCAGCTCAGCCAGCTGTTTTGCTTCTTTTTCTATCATTTCCTGATCCTTTCCCTCAATCATAACACGCACAAGCGGTTCGGTTCCGGACGGACGGATTAATACTCTGCCCTCTCCCGCAAACTTATCCGTAAGCTTTGCTATGGCGTCTGCAATTTCGGGATACTCCATATATTTTTCTTTTTTATGATTCGGCACCTTGGCATTAACCAGCGCCTGGGGAAGTACCTCCATAATAGACGCCAGCTCCGATAACTTCTTCCCGGTTTCCACCATTACCTGAAGCAGATGAAGAGCGCTTAACAGTCCATCTCCTGTCGTATTCTCCTTTAAAAATATAATGTGGCCTGACTGTTCTCCTCCAAGGCTGGCGTCAATTTCCTTCATATGCTCAAGCACATATCTATCTCCTACCTTGGTCTGGTCCACTTTAATTCCTTTTTTCTCCGCCATCAGGAAAAATCCAAGATTACTCATAACTGTTGCCACAATCGTATCTCCGGCAAGCTCTCCCTTTTCCTTCATGTGATTGCCTACAATTGCCATGACCTGGTCACCGTCAATTACATTCCCGAGTTCATCAACAGCCATAAGTCTGTCGGCGTCCCCGTCAAAGGCCAAACCTATATCAGCCTTTTCATAAACCACGCGGGCACGGATTTCTTCCATATGGGTAGAGCCGCAGTTCGCATTAATATTGGTGCCATCAGGCATATTATGAATGGCAACCACATTACCGCCCAGTTCCTTTAAGGCTTCCACTGAGGTATAAAAAGAAGCTCCTTCCGCGCAGTCCACCACTATTTTTAAATGTGACAAATCCACGTTTACTGACTGAATGGAATGATTAATATACTCCTCCCTGGCATCAGTACGGTATTTAATCTTGCCGACATTAGCGCCAATGGGGAATTTAATTCCGTTCATATTGCTTTTTATCAGCGCCTCTATTTCATCCTCCAACGCATCAGGCAGCTTATATCCGTTTCCGTCAAAAAATTTAATTCCGTTGAACTCCACCGGATTATGGGATGCTGATATAACAACACCGGCATCCACTTTATACTTCCTGGTAAGGTACGCTACCGCAGGAGTCGGAATCACGCCTACATATACAGCATTGGCTCCTACGGAACAAATTCCCGCCATCAATGCGTTTGCAAGCATATCGCCTGAAATACGCGTATCACATCCCACCATTATTGTAGGCTTATGTTCATTTTCTTTGGTAAGCACAAATGCACCTGCCTGCCCAAGCTGCATCGCAAGAAGCGGCGTCAACTCATCATTAGCCACTCCTCTGACGCCATCAGTTCCAAATAATCTGCCCATTCTCTATTCCTCCATTTTTGATAAATGCATAGTCACCATTACAGGCTCAACTATTCTGACATTGTCAGACAGGCCAAAATCCACTTCTACCTGATAATACCCTTCAACCGGTTCTGTCATCCCTTCTTCCGCCATCCATGCTGCGATATCAACAACACCCTCCATTTCAGCGGCACGAAGAACCGAAACATCAGAAGAAAGACCTGTCACTTCAATCGTAAAGCTTTCACCCAATTCGGAGATGGATGCGCGATAGCCTTCCGGAACATTGACAATCCCTACATCTTCACCCCGTAATTCAAGTTTCTTGGTAACTTCCTGTTGAATATGAACCGTTACCTCTATCTTTGACTGCGTACTGTCTGCAAGGTATGTGTTTGCAGGCAGATAATCCTTTAAATTAATCTCAGTGACATAATCCTCAGTCTGACCGGTAATGTCAATCGCCTCCTCAGGAATTTCAATTCTGCTCACATTCTGAAGCACACTGCTCTTACCTGCCAGTGTTACCGATTCTATACTGCTTTCAATATCGCCATATACCCTGTATCCTGATGCCGGAGTGCCGGTTGTACTGAAATATACAGGCACATCCTTTGTTTCATAAATATTTACCTTCACACCAACGGATTTAATGTTCTGAGTCAATCTGCTGTCCTGAACCAGATTATCATCAGCGTCAAGCAGGCGTATTTCAGCATTTGTACCGATGTCGCTGGTAAATCCGGTAACGTCCACTTCCACCGTTGCCTTTGTAATCTGACTGACAAGGGAATCCGGTCCCGATACTCTCACCAGATTCTGCTCTGTAGTAACTTCCCCTACCAGATATCCGCTTTCAACCTCACCCAGCAGATTTGCCTTAAGGGCAAGGGTCTTAGTACGTTTGTTTTCTATATTTAATTTTACAGTATCATTACTGCCCTTAATTTTTTCCACATCGCTGGTATACAGATTCGTTGACAGCTTTATGGTAATAGTATCAAGGCTGCTAAGCTCGCTTACATCGGCAGTGGCAACAATATTGCTTGCATTTAAAGAGCTGATAACCGTACGGGGAGCCCATATTGTAACAGTATCAATCACATCAGTATCCTCAAGCACCTCATACACCTGACCGGAATCCGTAATCAATTCTGTGTTAAGGAGCTTTACGGGTACATCCCTGAAGGTCTTATCAATTGTGGGATTGTTCATGTTATTCACAACCATCCAAAGCAAAAACGCAAAGAATATGGATATGATTTTCAGGCTGATATTAGCTGTAATCTTATTTTTCACCTTTAGACCGCCCTTTCCACAAAATATGCTTTTTCGTATCTTCCTCGGGCTTATTCTGTATTAACCTGAGCTTCTCTTTAACAGCTTCTCCATCCAGATTTCGTTCCAGATTCCCCTCATAGGCAGCGCTGATTTTTCCTGTTTCCTCAGAAACAATAATTGTCAGGGAATCCGTTGCCTCCGAAATCCCCACTCCGGCACGATGCCTTGTTCCCAGTTCCTTGCTGAGAGCCATATTATCCGACAACGGCAGATAACAGGTAGCCGAAGTAATTCTGTTTCCTCTTATAATTACAGCGCCGTCATGAAGAGGCGTATTATGTTCAAAAATATTAATCAGCAATTGACTGGTAACAATACCGTCCACATCAATTCCGGTCCGTTCATATTCCGACAACGACTGATTTTGCTCAACGACAATAAGGGCTCCGGTTTTCACCTTGCCCATTTCCACGCACGCTTTCGATATTTCATTTATCGTTTTATCAGAGAATCTTCCTGCTTCTGAGGCCTTTATTGTATCAAAGGGCAGTATGGAAGAAATAATATTTTTTCGTCCAAGGTCTTCAAGCGCTTTTCGCAATTCCGGCTGCAGGATAACCACGACCGCTGTTATCGCTACGCCAAAGGCATTCTGCACTATCCATAGAATTGTATTCATTTCGAAAAAAGCCGCTACCAGAATAAAAGCTGCAATTACAATAATTCCCTTTAATAAGGACCAGGCTCTTGTATTTTTTATCCATAGCAGAATATGGTATACCAAAAATGAAATAATCAGAATCTCAACAATATCCACCCATCTGATATTCCTGGGTATACGCGCCAAATATGTTTCTATAAATTCATTTAGCTGAGACATTTATATTTCCCCATTACCGCATTTTATTTCATTTCTATTTTTGAGATTGAGCTGAACCGGACGGCCGCCTTCTGGATGTATTGATTTTCTTTACAGTTCTGGATGGTGCCGCCACCGTAATCTTGGGCACTGCCTTTACATAATAATAATATTCATCATCTTCAAACTGCACCTTTTCCGTCCTGCTATAATCCACATGAAAAGCAAAAAACTCCACTATCTTGGCAATTATTACGGAAAAAATGGTTCCGACAATTAAACTTAAAATGGAAACGTTTGTATCAAACATCAAATCTCCCACCAGAAGAATCATTACATCCGCAAGTGCTCCTGCTATTATTGCAATCGTCCACGCATAATCCACAGCCAGCCTTCTGATGATATAAACCAGAATAATGGTTACTGCAAAGGCGGCAATTGTCAGAATCATTGCGCGGTTATCCAAAAAACCGTCTACGATAAATCTGAACCTGGTAGCCACATCTTCTGTTTCCATGCCTGATAATGTAGGTGCGCTGTCAGCAATATAATTAATCAGATAAGTTACAATTACCCCACAGCCTACAGAGATTGCCGAAGCCGGAGTTCCCAAAAGTCCCATTGCAATAGGAATTACATAAGGAACCCCAATCATAAAGCTGATAGGTGTCAGCAGTACCACCAATGTATCCCTGGGAGAAAAACGAAAATAAAGTAAAAATAAAATCAAAAACAATACCAATGTGATAGCTGCACACTCCAAAGATAATGCATACATATGCAGCACCGTAAACCCCGCTGCCAGAAATACAATAAAATTCATCGGCATAAAGGAACACATAAGCGAAGCTATCAGCACAATCGAAATATTATCCAACCGATGCATATATCCAATCTTTCCGTTGATTATCATCAGTGTAACCAGCGCTAAAATCAACTTGAAAAGCGGTTTTAAATAAACCTCATACTTTGAAATAAAATTCTTAACATACTGTTTAGCAACAAGTAAAGTCGTCATATTATTTTCCTCGTTATCGTATCTGGTTTTCAGGTGGGTTTACCCACATTTCAAACCTATTTGTCATACATTCCCGACAATTTTTTCAGATTATTATAATATACTTTCAGGCTTTTCCTGGCTTTATTGTACTTGTTGGCATACACTACATAGGATATGACACCGTATGCGCCGACAGTACACAAATATAATATAATAATACTCTTTCCAAACGCCAAAAGATCCATTTTGTAGATTTCCTGCATCAGCGATTCAAAGTTATAAAAGATATAGACGGCAAACACCATAAAGAAAGAAACTGTTGCAGCAACAACGGACTTTAATACCTGAAATCCAATGTAATCGCCTCTGAAATAATTTAAAATACTGATATCCTTTTTTCCCTTACCGGTTTCATAGGATGCCATTCTGGTCATTAATATAACCTTATCTTCATTAATCATGTCATTACCTTTCTGCATGATTCAGCTTTACAGGAAACGCATCCTGTCGTGACCGTTCTTCTGTATTTCCGGTCTTTTCACAGGCTCAGGATTTTTATGCCCCATTACCTGTTTAAAGCCATTTGTCATTTCCATCTTGCATTTATCACAAAAACGCCCGGAACGAATCATAGTTCCGCAAGACTCACATGCAATCCGAATCGGCGAATCATCTGCAAACTCCAGACGCTCTTCCCGAATCCACTGACGTATCTGCCCCGGATCCACATCACACTCCCGGGACACTTCTGCTATATCAGATCCGTGATGCTCCCGCACATATTCCTTTACTTCCTGAAATTTTGCCTCCTGCTCATCTCTGCACCTGGGACATACAACAGGCCCCATAACATAATTAAAAATTCTTCCGCATTTTTTACAATTACGTACGTTCATACCTTCACCCCATTTTACATTCCGCGGCCAGCCGCAAGCGTCATAAAATATATTTTCCGTATTCCAGCTTCCTGCAAAACCGCCGCCATCTCATTTATAGTACTGCCAGTAGTAAATATGTCATCAATAATTACAATCGTATTTAATTTTACATCATTTTGACAGATTTTAAAAGCCCTTTTCAAATTATTTTGCCTTTCCTGCTCATTGAGGTTTTTTTGCGGCAGCGTTTTCTTTATGCGAGCTATTAATTTTGTATTTACCGGTATTCCTGACAGCTTTGATAAAGCCCTTGCTATCAGTTCCGACTGGTTATAGCCTCTGCTTCTTTTTCTGGACGGATGAATCGGAACAGGTATTAACGCATCCGGCTTTATATAAGCAAGCCAGCTGCTTCTTTTTTCATAGAGCTGTCTTCCGTAGAATAATGCATACTCCTGTCTTCCTTCATACTTAAACCGGAAAATGGAATCTGACATGCTTCCATAATCATACAGCGCCGTTCCCTGCACAAATAAATGCTTTTTGCGCATGCACGCTGCACACAATTCTCCCGGCTGATTTAATTGCCTTCCGCACTTGAGGCAAAACGGTGATTTAATATATACAATTTTATGCCAGCATCCCTGGCAGACTCCTTTTCCCGGCCAATCTGCAATTGCATCGCAGACCGCACATCTTCTTGGAAAAACCAAATCCAGAATTTTCCCGGAAAGCCCGCCATCCATTTGCCGCCTTTTATCCATATATGTTTTGTTCTTCAGTTTTAGAATGCTCCTTCCTATTTCCACGTTTCTCCTTCCAGTTCTTTAATCCTGTCGCAAAGACTGGTATATCGCTTATTTTCCCTTTCATTGTCAATCATTTCCTGCACCACCTGGCTGCTCCCCAGAATCGTCACACATTTTCTGCCTCTGGTGACTGCCGTATACAGAAGGTTTCTGTTAAACAGCATTTTAGGTCCCGACAAAAGCGGCAGAATAACCGCAGGATATTCACTTCCCTGGGATTTGTGTATGGTAATGGCATAGGCCAGTTCAATTTCGTCCAGCTGCACAAAAGGATACTCCACCAGCCTGTGCTCATCATATTCTACGATAAGGCTTTGCGCTGTTTCGTTGATTTCCCGGATAATTCCCATATCGCCGTTAAAAATCCCCATTCCCTTATCAATGGGAATCTGATATTTACTCAAAACCTCCCATGTGATTTGATAGTTATTCTTTATCTGCATTACCTTATCGCCTTCCCTGAAAAGGCGTTCCCCCGCCAGATGTTCCTTTTTATCAGCTGAAGGAGGATTCAGGTATTTCTGCAAAATGCCGTTTAATACTTCCACACCCAGGCTTCCCTTTCTCATAGGAGTCAGCACCTGGATATCATACGGGCTGGCTTCCACATAAGGAGGAAGCTTTTCCCTGATTAACTGTATCATATGCTTATAAATAACGTTTACATCATTTCTTTCCAGCAAAAAAAAGTCCCTGCTTTTATTATTCAGGGCAATTCTTTCTCCCCGGTTAATTTTATGCGCATTTACTACAATGTCGCTTTCCCCTGCCTGCCGGAATATTTTCTGCAGTACTACTACAGGAAAACTGCCGCTGTCTATTAAATCCTGAAGCACCTGTCCCGGCCCCACGCTCGGAAGCTGGTTTCTATCCCCTACCAGAATAAGCCTGGTACCTACACTGAGTGCACAAAGCAGCGCTTGAAACAGATGGATATCCACCATAGACATTTCATCAATTATAATAACGTCGGCTTCCAGGGGGTTTTCTTCATTTCTTTCAAACTGAGCTCCTCTGCCTTCCTCTGCTGAACCGTTAATTTCCAACAGTCTGTGAATGGTTCTTGCTTCATAACCGGTGGTTTCCGTCATTCTTTTAGCCGCTCTTCCGGTCGGAGCCGCCAGAAGAATATCCATTCCTTCTGATTCAAAAAACCGTATAATCGTATTTATCGTAGTCGTCTTTCCTGTTCCCGGACCTCCTGACAATATCATAATGCCATTGCTGATACTGGTCAAAACTGCTTTTCTCTGCAATTCATCCAGTTCAATTCCCTGCTCTGCCTCCATAGCAGCCAGGAGTCCCTCCGCTTTCCTCTCCCCGGAAGGAAGAAGTTCTCTGTCCATAACTACATTCAGGTCATGAAGCATCCTTGCACATTTCAATTCCGCGTAGTAATAAGATGATGCATAAACACGCTTTTCTTTTTCCTTCAGCTTAATTACCAGCTTCTTATCCATAGCCAGATTATCTATCTGAGGCTCTATTGCTTCTTTATGTAAGCCAAGCAGCATCGCTGCCCTTTCAGAAAGCAAATCGGCGGGAAGATAAATATGCCCTTCAGCGGAAGCCTGCAGAAGTGTATATAAAACGCCGCTTCTGATCCGGTAATCCGAGTCAGTATGAATACCTATTTTAGATGCAATTTCATCTGCAATCCTGAAGCCTACTCCCGTGATATCCTCCGCAAGCTTATAAGGATTTTCCTTCATAATTCCATACAAATTCATTCCATACTGATTATAGATTTTCACGGCAAGGGTATTGGAAATTCCGTACTGCTGCAAAAAAACAAATGCCTCACGCATATCTTTTTTTTCAATCATTTGGCCGGCTATTTCCCTTGCCTTCCTTTCGCTGATTCCTTTTACTTCCGAAAGGCGTTCCGGTTCCTCTTCTATGATGCGGAAGGTATCTTCTTTAAAAGCCCTGACAATCCTGGCAGCTAACGCCTCTCCGATGCCCTTAATGGCTCCGGAGCTGAGATAACGTTCCATGCTGACCAAATCATCCGGCGGCACCACTCTGAACTTTTCCGCCTTCAGCTGATGCCCATATACCGGATGTTCCACATAGTTTCCGCTGATTTCCAGTGTTTCTCCTGCTTCCACATTTTTAAAGAATCCTACACATATTAATTCCTCCCCTTCTGCAATAAAGGAGAGTACTGCATATCCATTCTCTTTATTTTGAAAAATAATATGGTCTATATAGCCTTTAATCTGCTCCATAAAAACCCCTTACATAATAGAAAAGCTGCCAAATAAGACGGTAATCCGTTTATATCAGCAGCCTTTATATTCATATCAACAGCCTGTCCGCAAAGCGTACAATCCATTATCTGTAATTTCCGACAGCAGATTTGAATTAAGTCAAACAATAGAAAGTACGCTTTGCAAACTTTCTATTGTCATAAACAGTAGAAAGCACGTTTTGCGAACTTTCTATTGTCATAAACAGTAGAAAGCACGTTTT
>CAZDPE010000042.1:0-3339 GCA_964507235.1 uncultured Lachnospiraceae bacterium | reverse complement strand
GCACGTTTTGCGAACTTTCTATTGTCATAAACAATAGAATGCACGTTTTGCGAACTTTCTATTGTCATAAATTATAATTGCGCTTCATCTGCTCATAAAGCATCTGAGCCAATCCTAATCCCTGAATCTCCGTAGAAGTGGCAGCTAATTCCTGCACCGCATTCTCCTTAAAGAAATCAACTAAATGATCATTGGGATCACTGTCCTCGTCCTTAAAGCAGTCCACAGTTTTTTCCATCTCTTTAAATACCTGCTCCAAAAAATATGCCTCGAACTGCTTGCAGGCTTCTAACAGTTCATCATCATCTGCCTTGGAATAATCGGTTGTGTTAATCGTATTGTTCAATCGGATTCCTGAAGTGTTCTGGCTTGTCATATAATCTGTGTATAAAGAAGAAATACCGCTAATATCCATTATTTACCATCTTCCTTCCTGCAGACCTTCATAACTATCTCTTAAGATTATTGGCTGTCTGCATCATTTCATCTGTAGTGGTTATTGCTTTTGAATTCATTTCATAAGCACGCTGCGCCACTATCAGATTAACCATTTCATCTGCTACCTGCACATTGGATCCTTCCAGGTATCCCTGAACCATTCTGCTGGGTGTAACATTTCTGTTTGTCGCTTCGTTTAACGCAGCGCCGCTGGCATCTGTTGCTTCCCATAAGCTGTCGCCCTTTCTCTTAAGGCCGCCCGGATTGTTAAACTGATACATACCAATTGCTATTCCAAGGGACTGTGCATTATTATTAGCATCCGGATAGCATACCGTACCATCCTGGCTGATTGTAACCTTGCTGGTAACATAATTGGAATTCAGGGTGATTGTGCTGCCTGTGGAGCTGAGTACAGGAAGCCCGTCTTCATTCGTGAGAATCATGCCGCCCGAAGCGTTGAGCGCCCATGTAAAATCACCGTTCCTCGTATAATATGTATTGCCGTCACTTCCTCTGATTGCAAAGAAACCCTCTCCTTCAATGGCAAAAGCTGTATCACTGCTGGAAGAAAGCAGGCTTCCCTGGGTAAAGCTGGAATTAATAGAGGAATTTCTTACGCCAAGGCCAACCTGTGAAGTAGTCGGTTTAGGATCTCCGTTTGCTGTCGTTGTTGCTGTCTGCAATGACTGATAAAGCAGAGATTTAAACTGCGCTGTCTGAGCCTTATATCCCACCGTATTTACATTGGCAAGATTATTGGCAATCGTATCTACATTTGTCTGCTGTGCATTCATACCGGTCGCTGCGGACCATAAACTTCTAACCATTTACCCTGCCTCCTATAACTTTCCTAACTGGTTTGCTGATATTTCAAGTGTTGAATCAATGGTGGTAATTACCTTCTGATTTGACTCATAAGCTCTTTGAACAGCAATCATATTTACCATTTCATCTACTACTGATATATTGGATGTTTCCAAATAACCTGCATAAACTTCTGCTTCAGGCTCCTTTTCCGTTGCCCCTTCCACAGGCATGAAATAGTTTTCTCCGTAATGCTCCAGATAATTATAATCCTCAAAATCCGTTACCTGAATGGTGGCCGCCACCTCCCCGTCCTGAATTATCTGACCGCTGGTATTAATCTGGGCTTCAAGGAGAGGATCTATCTTAATCGGAGAACCGTCTTCATCAAGCACCGCATCTCCATCCTGGGTTACCAGTCTCCCGTCCTGGGTCAGCGTAAAATTACCGTCACGGGTATATTTTACGGAAGATTCCCCTGCTTTGTTTGTAAATTCAACCGCGAAGAAACCGGAATCTGTAAGCGCCAGATCAAAAGAATTTCCTGTGGATTTTACCGGGCCCTGTGAAAAATCGGTATATCCCTCGCCAATCTTAACGCCGGGATTATTCTTTCCTATTCTTCTCGCCAGATGATATCCTTCTGTCACATCCTTAATTTTATAAGTAAGGACTGCATCAAAGGACTGGCTTGTGGCGCCCTCCTTTTTATAACCATTGGTATTGGCGTTGGCCAGATTGTTCGTCAGAACATCCATCCTGTGTTCCTGATTAATCATACCGGTATAAGCGGTATATAGTCCTTTTACCATAATTGCACCTTTCCGCAGCAAAGCCATATTGCTTAAGGCTGTGCCGTATCCCCTTTAGCTTATCTTAATCTTCCCTGTAACCTGCCAGAAATTCCACATATTTACCGGTACCGATAGCTACCGCCGTCATAGGATCTTCAGCCGTCATGGTATTGATACCTGTCTTTTCACAGATTAAATCCTCTAATCCCCGCAGAAGGCTTCCGCCGCCGGTCAGGACAATACCCCTGTCGGCAATATCTGCTGCAAGCTCCGGAGGCGTTTTTTCCAAAACGCTGTGAATTGTTTCAATAATCTGCGCAGTTGCTTCCCGCAATGCCTCTTCCGTTTCCTCAGAAGAAACCTTCACCGTTTTAGGAAGACCTGTTACTAAATTACGTCCTCTGACATCCATATAATCCACTTCAGGACGTTTAAATGCAGAACCGATTTTAATTTTTATATCCTCTGCTGTTCTTTCACCAATCAACAGATTATGTTTCTTTCTCATGTATCTTACAAGCGCTTCATCAAAATCATCACCGGCTATCTTGATGGAAGCACTTACTACAGTTCCTCCCAGGGAGATAACCGCAATATCAGAAGTACCGCCGCCAATATCCACTATCATATTCCCACAGGGCTTGGAAATATCAATTCCTGCACCAATTGCTGCAGCAATCGGCTCTTCAATAATGGAAACCTCTCTGGCCCCGGCCTGAAGCGTTGCATCCTCAACCGCTTTCTTTTCCACTTCGGTAACGCCGCTTGGAACGCAGACTGCAATTCTGGGTTTTCTGAAAGCTTTCCTTCCTATCGCTTTCTGAATAAAATATTTCATCATCTGCTCAGTTACCTTATAGTCGGAAATAACGCCCTGCCTTAAGGGACGCACTGCCATAATATTGCCGGGAGTTCTTCCCAGCATTAATCTTGCATCTTCACCAATGGCCTTGATTTTATTTGTATCTCTATCATAAGCTACAACTGAGGGTTCCTTTAACACAACTCCTCTCCCTCTGATGTAAACCAGAATACTCGCTGTTCCCAAATCAATACCGATATCTGTGTACTGCATGTTACGATACCCCTTTCTATCCTTTTTAAGTTTATTATAACTTTTTTATAGTCATGTTTTATTGGTAAAACAAGAATAAGACATTTTTACAACATAAATGGCATATATAAAGTTATTATAACCCATAAAAAGGTATTTTCAAAGGGATTTCACAAAAAATTAATAAAGTACAGTAACAGTTCAGCCATGCAGAAACAATTGTACAATATGACCGTGAGAGCTTGC
>CAZDPE010000041.1:4420-19777 GCA_964507235.1 uncultured Lachnospiraceae bacterium | reverse complement strand
GGAACTGTGTATTCTGGAATGCGCCGATTGCTCTTCCGAACTGCTTTCTTTCCTTTACATATTCAATCGTTCTCTCAAGCGCTCCTTCAGCAAGACCCAGCGCCTGTGCAGCAATACCGATACGTCCGCCGTCAAGAGTATGCATGGCAATACCAAAACCCTTGCCTTCCTGCCCTAACAGATTTTCCTTGGGAATACGGCAGTCGGTAAAGATTAATTCATATGTGGATGAACCGCGGATACCCATCTTCTTTTC
Source organism: uncultured Lachnospiraceae bacterium (assembly GCA_964507235.1). Lineage (GTDB taxonomy): Bacteria > Bacillota > Clostridia > Lachnospirales > Lachnospiraceae > Suilimivivens. The sequence continues at coordinate 19,521 of CAZDPE010000041.1, read as the reverse complement.
CTTTGTACCAAAGGTAAAGCCGGGCGTTCCTTTTTCTACGATAAATGCAGAAATCATCTTTTTGCTTCTGCCTTTAGCATCTGTTACAACACCTGTTACAGCGAAGATTACATATACATCAGCTTCCTTACCGTTTGTAATGAAGATTTTGGAGCCGTTAAGAACCCATTCATCACCATCCAAAACAGCCTTGGTCTGCTGTCCCTGCGCATCGGTACCTGCACCGGGCTCTGTTAAACCGAAAGCGCCAAGCTTCTCACCTTTTGCAAGGGGAACTAAGTATTTCTGCTTCTGTGCCTCTGTACCATAAGTCTGAATAGGATCACAGCAAAGGGATGTATGTGCAGAAACGATAACGCCTGTTGTACCGCAAACCTTGGAAAGCTCTTCCACACACATTGCATATGTTAAAGGGTCACAGCCCTGTCCGCCATATTCCTTGGGAACAGGAATTCCAAGGAATCCTGCTTTTGCCATTTTTTCAACTGTTCCTCTGGGGAATACTTCTGTTTCGTCTACTTCCTGAGCCAGAGGCTTTACTTCTTTTTCTGCAAACTCTTTGAAAAGAGTTCTTGCCATTTCATGTTGTTTACTTAACATAAAATCCATGATATTAATTCCTCCATTAAATATTTTTTATTTCCGCGAGCAATGAGTCAAAGTCATGCTTGCATGACCTTGACGAATGCCGCAAGGGTCAATCCCCAGCAAAGTTATTGACTTCCGCGAGCAATGAGCCAAACGGACATGCCTTTATGTCCATTTGGCGAATGCTGCAGGGTTTGACTTACTGAGCATCAACAGGGGTTTTTGTTCTGTCTGCATTGTATACGTAAAAGCCTTTTCCGCTCTTAACACCAAGATTGCCGCCGCGAACCATCTTACGGATAAGAGGACATGCACGATATTTGCTGTCACCGGTTTCATTATAAAGAACATCCATAATAGCAAGGCAGATATCAAGACCTATGAAATCACCGAGTTCCAAAGGACCCATGGGATGATTTGCGCCCAGCTTCATAGCGGCATCGATACCTGCTATGTCAGAAACACCTTCCATTTTAATGAAAGCTGCTTCATTAATCATGGGAACCAGAATACGGTTAACAACAAAACCTGCCGCTTCATTTACCTGAACAGGAGTCTTTCCGATTTCTTCGGAAATCTTTTTAATGGTATCAACAGTTTCTGCGGGAGTATTCACGCCTGCAATTACCTCAACCAGTTTCATACGGTCTGCGGGATTGAAGAAATGCATACCAATCATAGGACGATTTAAGCCATTTCCAATCTCCGTAATGGAAAGACTGGATGTATTGGATGCAAAAACACATTCCGGTTTTGCAATCTTATCAAGCTCTCCGAATGTTGTCTTCTTAACTTCCATATTTTCAAATGCAGCTTCAACAATTAAATCGCAGTCTGCACAAAGATTCTCTTTTAAGCCCGGTGTGATTTTTGCAAGGATAGCATCTACAGCTTCCTGTGTCATTTTTCCTTTTTCTACAAGTCTTGCGTAACCTTTTGCAATTTTTGCTTTGCCGCCTTCAGCCCACTCCTGCTTGATATCGCAGAGAGCAACCTCATATCCGTCAACCTGGGCAAATGCCTTTGCAATGCCCTGTCCCATAGTACCGGCACCAATAATACCTACTTTCATTATTAATCCTCCTTATTTTCCTGTCTTTTATATTTGTTGGTTTAAATAAATTAACAATTCTTAAAAGGCTCTTTTACCTTTTCCTTATTCTTGTCAAGGAAAAATGCCATACCGTATTTCTGGTCCTCCGTTTCAAAGCAGTCACCGAATAATTTCTCTTCGATTTCAATAGCCTCGTCCATGCCGGCATCCAGACCTTCGTTAATTGCTTTCTTGCAGTTACGCACAGCAATAGGAGCATTCTTTGCAATTCCCGCTGCCATTTTTTCAGCTGCAGGCATTAATTCTTCCTGAGTATAAACAGCATTTACAAGACCAATTCTTAAAGCCTCATCAGCTTTAATATTTCTTGCCGTATAAATCATCTGCTTAGCCATACCTGCTCCAACTAAACGGGCAAGTCTTTGAGTTCCGCCAAAGCCGGGCGTAATTCCAAGACCAACCTCAGGCTGGCCAAATACTGCATTATCAGAACAGATTCTGATATCACAGCTCATGGAAATTTCACATCCGCCGCCAAGTGCAAAGCCGTTTACAGCAGCAATTACGGGAACAGGGAAGGTTTCCAGCTTGCGGAATACATCATTTCCTTTCTTTCCGAATGCTTCACCCTCAGCTTTTGTCAAAGTGCTCATTTCTCCGATATCTGCACCTGCAACAAAGGATTTCTGTCCTGCACCTGTTAAAATCAGGCATCTTACTTCATCAAGATTCACTGCATCCAGAGTCTGGTCAAGTTCTTCCAAAACAGTTGAATTCAAAGCGTTTAATGCCTTTTCACGGCTGATAGTGATAATGCCGTATGCGCCTTTTTGCTCGTATACGATAAATTCCATTTTCGTATCTCCTTTTCTTTTTTCTTAAAATTTTTCTGAAAAGACTTTTCAACGTCATTTCATATACATACGGAAGAACAGCTTTTCAAGGCTGCTCTGTATTCCGGGAGAATAGCTCTCCGGAGCCATTCTATATACGTGCGAAAGAACAGCTTTCTGAAGCTGTTCTTCTCCATGAAACATAGAACTCCTTGGGCAGCGTTTTCTGCTGCCCTAGAAGTTCTTTTCATGGTTTAGCCTTCAATTTTAACGATAGTAGAGCAGCCCATGCCGCCGCCGATACATAAAGTTGCAAGACCGGTCTTAGCGCCCCTTGCCTGCATCTCATGAAGCAGAGTAACGAGGATACGGCATCCTGAAGCTCCCACGGGATGTCCAAGCGCAATAGCGCCGCCGTTAGGATTAAGCTGCTTATCCACATCAATTCCAAGATCCTTGCCGACTGCAACAGACTGTGCTGCGAATGCTTCATTTGCTTCGATAATATCAAAGTCTTCAATCTTCATTCCTGTTTTTGCCATAACCTTCCTGGTAGCTGCAACAGGGCCAATACCCATAATCTCAGGTCTTACACCTGCAAGAGCGCCTGCTACGAAAGCAGCCATAGGCTTAACGCCTAATTCTTTTGCTTTTTCTTCACTCATGACAACGATTGCTGCTGCGCCGTCATTGATGCCTGATGCATTACCGGCCGTAACAAATCCGCCGGGATTAATAGGGCGAAGCTTTGCAAGGCCTTCCATGGTGGAACCTGCACGAGGGCCTTCATCCACCTTAAATTCAACCGTTTCCTTTTTTTTCTTTACTATAACAGGTACGATTTCAGCATCAAAAGCGCCTGATTTCTGTGCGGCTTCTGCCTTCTGCTGGCTTTTTAATGCAAACTCATCCAGCTCTTCTCTGGTAAGACCCCATTCTTCACAGATATTATCTGCTGTTTTAATCATATGATAATCGTTAAATGCATCCCAGAGAGCATCTTTAATCATGGTATCTACTAAGGTACCATTGTTCATTCTATATCCAAAACGGGCCTGCGGAACTGCATAAGGAGCCATGGACATATTTTCCATACCGCCTGCTACAACGATATCTGCATCCCCTGCCATAATCATCTGGGCTGCCTGGTTAACACAATTAAGACCCGAACCGCAAACAACGTTCATAGTAACAGCAGGTACTTCAACAGGTAAACCTGCTTTAATAGAAGCCTGACGCGCCACATTCTGTCCCTGTCCTGCCTGAATTACGCATCCCATATAAACCTGGTCTACAGCCTCAGGCGCTACGCCCGCCCTGTTTAAAGCTTCTTTAATTACAATTGCTCCAAGTTCTGCAGCGGGCACTGTGCTTAAAGAACCGCCCATAGTACCGATAGCTGTACGGCATGCGCCGGCTAAAACTATTTTCTTTGCCATTATTTCATTCCTCCGTTTAATAAAAACTTATATTTTACTGCATAAATCCTGCCCGTCTGCAATGATTGTTAATTTTTTATCATTGCAGGCGAAATCATTATAACATAAGGTATTTATTTTTGCAATCCATTACCGGTGCTATTTGTGAAAAAATTATCGGAAATTATATTATCAATAGAAAACCTGGGCAATAGGCGATGTTTCATCAATAATCAAAGTCTTATTATCACCTGTCATGGTTGCTTTTGCTGCATCCAGGGAGCGGAGGAACAAATAGAAATCCGCTTTCTCAGGGTCATTATAAGCTTCGCTTAAAATCCTCATATATTCGGCTTCACCCTTTGCTATGATTTCCGCCGCCTGAGCATCCGCCTCAGACTGCATAACAATAATTTCAGCCTTGGTCTTATTGGAAATTTCCTTTGCTTCCTCCTGCCCTTCAGCCTGATAAGCAGCTGCAATATTATTACGCTCGGAAATCATTCTTTCATAGACGGCGTCTTTATTCTCATCAGGTAAATCCAGGGATTTCGTTTCCACCGCCAAAAGCGTAATTCCGTATTGGGAAAGCGTATCTCCAATATTCTCCATAATTGCAGCGGCAAGCTCCCCGTCACGCCCACTGATTACCTCTTCCTGACTTAAGCTGCTGATTACATTTTTTAGACTATTATAAACTATGGTATCAATCCTGAATTCCGCATTGCTTTTCTGGGCGCTTAATGTCTGGGTATACTTCTGCGGATCTTCAATTCTCCAAAGAGCAAAACAGTCTGCAATCATGGACTTCTTATCCTTGGTCATAACATCGCTGACCGCCAGATCATAAAGCAGCACTTCATTTTCAATCTTTTCCGCGCTTTGGATAATGGGAATTTTAAAGCTGAGTCCCGCTTCTTCCCTGATATCCACAATCTTTCCAAACTGCTTAATAATAGTAAATTCATTCGGGTATGTTACTACCATACTGGAATTTACCGCTATCCAAAAAGCTATTACAACAAGAACCGGTACGATAAAACCTTTTTTCTTCATATTCTCTCCAATCTGCCTGTCTGTGCAGGCTTTCAGTTATTCTTCTGCAGCGCTTCCCGTACTCTCATATGAGGAAGTATTTTCCGCTGCCGCCGTTTTGCCGGAGTCCGTTTTTCCGCTGTTAAAATCCGCAAAGGACTCTAAAGGAAGCATGGTCTGTGTATTTCCGTCACTCTTTTCAATAATAATTTTCATATCCGGCAGAATTTCTTCCATGGTTTCATAAAACATCCTCTGCCTGGTAATAAGAGGATACTTCTGATATTCCTGATAAAGCTCATTGAGCCTTGCCGTCTGTCCTTTTGCTTCGTTGATTCTTTCCTCAGCTTCCGCCTCGGCAGTCCTTATGGTTTCATCCGCTTCCGCCCTGGCTGCCGGAATATCTTCATTTCTCTTCTGATTTGCCTTGTTAATGGAGGTTTCCTTACCCTGCTTGGCATTTTCCACATTCTTAAATGCATCAATAACCTCGCTTGTAGGCGGTTCCGCATCCTGAATCGTAATATTCACAAGCTGAATGCCGATATCCTCACTCTCCAGTCTGGACACAATCTTCTCCTTGATGGATGCCTGAATTTCACTCTTTCCCGTAGTAATAACGCTGTCCACATCATAAAGCCCTATGGTATCCCTTATATAACTCTGTGTCAGATTTTTCAATATGGACACCGGACTCTCTGATGCATATAAATATTTTGTTGGATCCGTTACCCTGTATTCCACATAAAAATCCACATTCACAAAGTTGTAGTCCCTGGTGATCATAAAGGACTCCGAAGCTTTTGTTTCCCCTGTTGCAGCGTCATACCCGATGGGAAAACCATTAATCGTTTTCGGCACCCTGCTCAAACACTGTATATAAGGTATTTTCACATGAATGCCGGATTCCTCTACCACCTTCGGCACTCCAAAGGTTGTAATCACCGCATATTCATTTTCTTTTAACGAATAGACACTGCCCGCCAGGAGATAAAAAACCACAATTACAAGAATCACAACAGCTGCGCCTTTCCCGATTTTAGGCGCCATTTTCTTTGCCTGACTTCCAGGCTGTTCATACACATTTCTTTCTCTTCTTCTAAACATCATTAACCTCCTTCGTGATATGGCGGACTGCAATAACGCTTCCAAGCTGCGCGCTCCGCTTAAAAGTAATTTACTCTTTCTGCTATTATAAAAAAAGACCCTTATTGCAGCCGCCTGCTACAATAAAAGTCTTGCTACAGTTCCTACTGACTCGAAACGGATGTTGCCATCGTCCTGACGTTTCGAATATGCCTTCAGGAAAATTTCTGAGAAAATTTTCCAGGGTATCAGCTACTCCCTTTTAATGTTGAAAATATATTATCACATTGTTAATTAATTGTCAAGCAGTATATTTAGAATTTTTCTCACATATATTTCCATAAGCGGCTTTCATAATAAGGTGTTGTATTTCATGAAAAAAACTCAGACCTCCGTCCACTTTCTGCTGATAGCAATTTTACTCTGCGCAGTTTTCATTCTTTTCCTCCGCTATCGGCTTATAAATAACATGCTCTCCGGAGCCGGAACCAATGCCGAAACCGATTCCCTTTCCCCCGGAACCGCCATCGAAGTAGTTTCAGGAAATGACGGGAATTATATTAAATGGGTGGATTTTAACATTACCTGCGATGCCTTATCCAAAGCTTATAACCTGGATGTGGAAAGCTATGATAAGGAAATTCATCTAAACTGGATTGAACTGCTGGCTTATGCAGGCGCAAAATGCGGCGGTTCCTTTGACAAAAGCAGTCTTTCCCTCATCGACAAGCTGGCTGCGGAGCTGTCAGACGGCGAAACCACCATAGATGAGCTTACAGAGAATATGGAGTATTATGAGTATTATTATGAAGCGTATGAAGCCGTACTTGGCGGCATGGTCGGCGAATATGAAATAGAACAGGATGACGGCAGCGGAAATAAAGTCTGGAAAAAGGTATACGGATTAAAAGCCTTTTCCCCCATTGCCAAAGGCTTTGAATACAGTGATTACGACGATTTCGGCTCCTCAAGAAGCTATGGCTATAAAAGACAGCATTTAGGACACGATATGATGGGACAGATTGGTACGCCCATTATTGCCGTAGAATCAGGCTATGTGGAAGCCCTGGGCTGGAACCAGTACGGCGGATGGCGTATCGGCATCCGCAGCTTTGACCAGAAAAGATACTACTACTATGCGCACCTGCGCCAGAATTTTCCTTATGCCCTTGATTTGAAGGAAGGGAGTATTGTCACAGCCGGCGATGTCATTGGTTATATGGGGCACACCGGTTACAGCACTGTGGAAAATACAAATAATATTGATACCGTCCATCTTCATTTCGGCCTTCAGCTGATATTTGACGAATCTCAGAAGGAAAGCAATAACGAAATCTGGATTGACTGCTATGCTCTGACCCAGTTTCTGTATAAAAACCGCTCTCTGACCGAAAAAAATCAGGAAACCAAGGAGTGGTTCCGGGTTTACCAGATGAAGGATCCTGCCGTAGAAGAATACAAAGGAACTTAATATACAAATTCCCTCTGGATAAAAAAACTGACAAAAAATAAAAATACATCCACAGGAATTTTTACCAGCACCTCTGCGCCGCCAAACAGCGGATACAGCTTGTTAACAAGCAGGGCGCTCAGGGACATCTGCACCACTGCCAGAAGAAAATACCGCATCATAGTAGACCTCAGCGAGCCCTTGCTCTGGAATACTACCTTATAATTCAACGAATAATTATAAATTGCCGATAAAATTCTTGCAAAAACCGTGGCGGCCGTTAAATAAGTAATGCCTCCCAGCTGTCTGTCCTTAAGTAAATAGCAGAAAAAGGAAAACAAAACCAAATCCACCACGCTGGAGGATAAGGAGGAAAATAAAAATTTGCCGAAAATCATGTATATTTTAATTGAATCCTTAATCGGGTTGAAATGGCTTGTTTTATTTTCTTCAATGTAAATCGTCTGAATCGGCACTTCAACAATGGGTATTTTATTTGTTTTTGTTTCCATCAGCATATTGGTTTCAAATTCAAATCTTTCACCCTTTACAGAAAGCAAATCCTTCATAAAAAAAGATGGGATTCCACGCAGCCCGGTCTGCGTATCGGATACCGAAACTCCTGCCAGATATTTCATAACTACTCTGGTGCACTTGTTTCCAAATTCACTTCTTACAGGCACATCCTCTTTGTCAAAGCACCTGCAGCCCATAATCAGCGCGTCCGGGTTATCAATCAAAGCCTGTGCGCAGGATAAAATACATTCAGGACTGTGCTGTCCGTCGGAATCTGCAGTAATACAGCCCACAGCATCCGGATACCTTTGCAGCATATAATTAAAGGCCGTTTTAAGCGCTCTTCCTTTTCCTAAATTTACGGCATGATGCATAACTTCACAGCCAAAATCCCTTTCTGCCTGCTCAAAAAAATGTCTGTACGCTTCACCGCTTCCGTCATCTACAAGAATCAGATATTTAAAACCCGCAGCCCTCAGGCTGCCAAGCAGCTTAATCAGTTTTTCGTCCGGTTCATAGGATGGAATAATAACCGGCACTTCCTTTGCATCCATATGTTTCACTTGTTTTTCCCACTTTTCCATATTCGTAACCATACCTTTTCTATCGGATTCAGGATATACCGCTTCAGTTCACAGCAGTCTTCACAAGCACCGGCGTTCCTTCCTTTTGCTCTATCTCATACAGACAGCCAAATTCAAATACACCGCTTTCTGTCAGTTTATCAAGTAATTCCCACCCACCGTTTATTTCATCTGCATAAAGATAACCGGCATGAGCATCCTCCGCCGCCTGCAGGATATCTGCAGCGCTCATATTCTCAGCATCCACATTACCGTACATAACCGATACCGGAGCTGCTTCAAAATTAATATAAGTATTCCTCACCCAACTGATATCTGAAATATCCCTTAGGTAAAGCACCCTGCCGTGACTGCCGAATTCTCCTGCTCCCACTTCCAAAAGAAAGCTTTCGGCTGCTTCATCCAGAATGGCTTCTCTTTCTTTCAGGCTTTCCTCTGCCGTGCTTCGATACCCTATAAGCGCCCTGTAAGCACTTTGATAATCGGCAGTCAAAAATACGAAAATCAGACAGCACAGAAGTCCCCCTGAAAGACCTTTCACCCACCGCTTTGCCGCATTTTCATCCGGCTTTTTCTCTTCTTTCTTTCCCCATTCCTTTCCCTTACTCATGGCAAGACAGCCAACCAGATACAGACTTCCTATCGTAAAGGGAGCGCCATATCTTTCTATGGAAGATACCATGGCAAAGGGATCCAGATACTGGGTTTCCGCAGCAAAAATTGTTAAATGGCTAATTAAATTAATTCCATAAAAGCAAATTCCGCTGATAACAGAAAAAACTCCCAAAAACCAACCTTGCCTTTTTCCTATTTTTCCCCCTTTATACAAAAGAATTACAAAAAGCAGAATCAGCAAAAATAAAACAGCAGGGCTTAAATCCAGGGCAAAAGTACTCCATCTGTGAAGAGGATATCGGACAAATGCCGTAAAAAAAGCATTGACCAGTTCCTGCTGAACCTCCGGTACATTCATGCTGCCTGATGCCATATGAAACGCCGTTCCTGTCAGCTTTGCAACTCTTCTGTTCAAAAGACAGAATAACAGCCATGAGCCTTCCGTTAATACAGGCAGTAAGGTTTCTAAAAAAAGCCATTTTAAATCCGCTTTCGTCTTTTCTTCTTTTTTTATAATAAAAACATGATATCCGTATGAAAATATAAGCGCAAAGGCTGCCCATAAGGGCGCAACATTCTTGCACAGCACTAATACCATTAAAAACAGAGTCTGCCTGCCATAATAGAATAACCTGCTGTGTCCATCCCTGTCTGTAACTGCCGCCAGAAACGCTCCGTAAATCACCGCCATAGTAAAATCCGCGCAGCAGCCGTCACACCAGAAGACCTCCACACAGGTGGGAAACAGCCATAATGCAGCAGCCGATAAAATCATAATCAGCGGATTTCTCTTTTTAACATACTTAAGGATAGGCAGCAAAAATGCAAGATTCATAAAATAATAGCCTGCAAACATCAGCCCCTCCCTGAACTCTGAAGGATGAAAGTGTGCAAACCACCATTTCATCATCTGGGTTCCTGGAGGATAATCCCCAAATTCCGGAGCCGCATTCTGATATTTTTCGGCAAACCCATTCAGGTAAAAGATTGACTTCACATCCGTTGCCCAGAAATTATAATCATCCCACCAGGTCACCGCCTTACCGCTCACCAGAAGAGGTACGGCTATCAGCATAAAAAGTGCAATCATACTGCCGGGCTTTTTTAATTCTGCAAAGCAAAATGAAATAAAGTCTTTTCTTTGCTCCCGTGTTCTTTTCCCAAAATAAATTACTACAGCAAGACAGCCTGCAGCTGCCAGATAATCGCTGAATGCAAGCCCATTTACAAAAGAAAGTGCATACAGCACCAACACCAGCATGCAGACCGCTGCCGGAACAACGTCCACCAGCTCTTCTTTTTCCCTATAGGCAATAATGGCAGTCAAGGCTGCGAATGCTGTTATATGAAAAAAAATCATTTCATGTCCTCCGTCTACTGCTACTAGTATATCAGACGTCAGCACGCTTTGCCAGCCGTCTTATTGCACAAAAAGATGTGTGGCATGCCACACATCTTTAACTTTTTCGCTTTAATTTTCAGGCTCAATCAAACCGTAGGTATTTCCCTTTCTCTTATAAACCACATTAACCTGATCTGTTTCTGCATTGCAAAATACAAAGAAGCTGTGTCCAAGCAGTTCCATCTGAATGCAGGCATCCTCAGGATACATTGGCTTTATATCAAATTTCTTGGTTCTGACAATCTTGATTTCTTCTTCATCCATATATTCCTTATCGATGAAATCCTGCTTAAAAAAGCTTGCCGACTGTTTTTGAGAAGTCAATTTATTTTTATATTTCTTTAACTGCCTTTCTATCACTTCCTCAACCAGGTCTATAGAAACATACATATCATTGCTTACCTGCTCAGAACGGATGATATTTCCCTTCACGGGAATTGTTACTTCAATCTTCTGCCTGTCCTTCTCAACGCTTAAGGTAACGTGTACTTCTGTTTCCGGGTTAAAATACTTCTCCAGCTTACCAATCTTGTTCTCTACTGCACTGCGGAGTCCCGGTGTAACCTCAATATTCTTGCCTAAAATAATAAACTTCATACTCATCATCCTTTCTATGGATTATTATGTATTCAGTATACCACATCAGACTATAGTTTTTCAACAATTCCATGATTTTGTTTTAAAATGATTGCAGTTTTCACACAATTTAAGTTATCCTTTTTTACCGACATTTTTTTCTAAATTCTGCGCATTTATCACATCTTCACAAAACGCCTGTTCCTTGCTTTTTCGGTGGATATTGTGGATAACTCCGTGTATAAGTATAAAATGCCTATTTTATGCCGTTTTTGTATGTGGATAACTTTTTCTATTTCTTCTTCCTGATTTCTTCTCTTTTTACATTTTCTAAAAATTTGTTTGTGAATCTTGTATAACCTTCACTTTGTCAACTGGTTTTTCATTTTTTTTTAAATTCAGACTTTTCTCAAAGGTGATGTGACATTTTTCATTATTTGGGCAAACTTTCTATTGTCATAAACAATAGAAAGCACTCTTTGCAAACTTTCTATTGTCATGAATTAAATATTCCGCAGACACACATCTGCGGAACATTCTGTTTCTCATATTCTCTTTTCTTAACCAGTTCACTTTCTTTCCCTGGCCGGACTAGAAAATTCTTCTAATGGAAAGAATGGAACGATAGCTTGCATTAGATATAATAATACCGGTCTTAGCAGTAGAAGCATGAACGATCTGTCCGCCTCCGATGTAAATTGCAACATGGCCTGAATAACAAATGACATCACCTGGCTGGGCATTTTCCAGCCCGTTTACTGCCGAACCCACACTTCTGTCCGCTGCGGAAGAATGTGGCAGGCTTACGCCAAAGTTTGAATATACACTCATAACAAATCCTGAACAGTCTGCACCGTTTGTGAGTGAAGTACCGCCCCAAACATAGGGATTACCGATAAACTGGCAGGCAAAATCAGCTACTGATTTACCAAGTTCGCTTCCGTTTCCCGAGATAACCGGAGCCGTCACTGTCTGACTGCCGCTTCCCTGGGAGCTGCTGCCGGAAGCTGCTCTTGCCGCTTTTGCAGCTGCTTCCTGAGCCGCTTTTCTTTCAGCCTCTTCCCTGGCAAGTCTTGCTTCTTCCTCTGCCTTGGATTCAGCTTTTACAAATTCAGTGGAAAGGGTTACATAATCCAGGGAAATATATCCGTCTCCTTCCTCGATATTTACTTTTGCCCAGCCATCCAGTTCTTCCATTACAAGAAGTTCATCTCCGATAGGCACCATGCCGATGACGGAAGATTCGGTAGTCGGTTCTTCTCTGACATAAAGTGTAGTCGTATTTACAGTCGCAATTCTTGTTCCTACAGCCTTGGCAAGGGATACTGCATCTTCACCTGTCACACAATATTCACCCTTTACATAACCTGTCACGCTGCCTGAGGTAATTTCATACCATCCATCCTGTTCAGAAACAAACTCTCCCACTGATTTATCATAAAGCTTACCTAAAATCTCGCCCTCTTCGCTGGGAATGCTTCTGACATTCACATAATCATTGACTTTTGCAATTACAAGCGATTTAAAGCCTTCTTCCTCTTTTTTGGCTGCCAGCTCCCTTTCCTTTTCGGGAACTGTCTTAGTGGTAAATGCCACCGCGGTTTCTTCTATAATTTTTTCAACCTGTACCTCAGGAACTTCCGGTTCCTCTGTGGGTTCTGCCGTAGGCATGGAAATCATTGCCGTTTCCACCGAATCTGAATTATCCTGTGAACCCGCTTCATCATCCTTCAGGCTTTTTACACTGGTTGCATCGTTTGAAAGAAAGAAATCAATTCCTGCAGAAGGTAAACCTGTTCCTTCTTTTGCAAGGCTTTCTATATTCATGCTGGAAAATAAAAGTGTTGCTGACATAACGCATACTGCTATTTTCACGCTTTTGTTCTGCATATCTGCCTCCATAATTATTTCAAACTTCATCTGTAAATGTTACGAAATTGTTAAATTCGTTAATAAATATAACACTTAATTTTTCTCCTGTCAACAGCTTCCAAAAATTGGTTAACCGGTTTACACTGCCCGCCTTTGCTGTTTTCTCCCTTAAAATTGTTTAAAATTTCTTCCAAAACCACAATATCTGGTATTTATAAGCATAAAAAAGAGGCTTTTAAACCTCTTTTTTTTAAAAAAAATATTTTTTTCTTTAATTATTTTGTAATTTTTAAACCCGGCTGCCGCATTCCGGAATGTAACAGATACTCCTGAACAGAGGTTACTGCATTAGCGCCGTCCGCTGCCGCTGTAATAATCTGTCTTAGCTTCTTCCTCCTTAAATCACCTGCCGCAAAGATGCCCGGCGTTTCAGATGCACAGTCTTCCCCTGCAATCACATAACCTTTTTCATCACAATTTACAATTTCCTTAAGGATTTCGCTGTCGGGAATAATACCCACGGCAATAAATACGCCGTCCACCTTCAGATTATTTGTTTCACCCGTCTTTACATTTTTAAGAACCAGTGATTCCACCTGTTCTTTTCCCTCAATCTTTTCGGCGACTGTATCCCATATGATTTCCACATTGGGAAGCGATTTTACTTCATCCTGCAATATCTTTGCAGCACGCAGTTCATCTCTTCTATGAATCAGATAAACCTTTTCGCAGGCTCTTGCAAGAAAAACTGCGTCTTCTACCGCCACATCGCCTCCTCCGATAACTGCTGTAACCTTGCCCCTGAAAAAGGCGCCGTCACATGTAGCGCAATAAGAAACTCCCATACCTGCAAGTTCCTTTTCGCCGGGAACATTTAATTTAGCGTGGCTGGCTCCCATGGCGGCGATAACCGTTCTGGTATGCAGGATACCTTCATCCGTTTCCACCAAAAATCCGTTTTCTTCTTCCGCCGGGTCGGATGCCGCTTTCAATTCGGCTTCCTTTTCCTTCCCTTTTTTTATTCCAAGTACAGATGCTGTTTTAAACTCACATTCCAGCTTATCTGCATGCTCCCTGAATCTCATTCCCAAATCAAAGCCGTTAATACCCGGAAGCCCGGGATAATTGTCAACCTCATAGGTGTTTAATACCTGTCCTCCGCTCATAGGGCTTTTCTCTATTGTTACAGCATCCAGTCCTGCTCGTTTTGCATAAATCGCTGCGCTTAACCCTGCAGGTCCTGAACCAATAATTACTACATCCAACATTTCAACCACCTGGCCTTTCTCCAATATTCTTAAATCCATCCGCCATCCATTGTAATGACCTGTCCGGTCAGATAGGAAGGTGAAAACAGAACCTGGCAGACCATTTGTGCCGCTTCCTGCACCGTTCCTATTCTGTCCGCCGGAATTTCTTCTACTAATGCCTGCTTTTCCTCAGGTGAAAAGCACTGGTTCATTTCAGTATCAATTACACCAAAGGCCACCGCATTCACCTGAATATTGCTGGGTGCGAGTTCTCTGGCAAGGGCCCTGGTAAAACTGTTAACACCGCCTTTAGCCGCACTATATGCCACTTCCATGGAAGCGCCCGTATTTCCCCATACAGAAGATATATTAATTATTTTTCCCTCTTTCCGCCGTACCATACCGGGCAGCGCACACTTACAAGTATAAAACAATGAGCTTAAGTTGGTATCAATTACCTGCTTCCATTCTTCCACCGACATATCTGTCAGCAGCCCTATATAAGAAACCGCAGCATTGTTAATCAGCACATCAACATCTCCCGCTTTTTGAAACAGTTCTTTTACCTGCTCCGGCTTTGAAACATCACATAGTGCTGCCATACATTTTACATGATATTGCTCTTCCAGCCGGATTTTCAGATTGTTTATCTTTTCTTCGGACTGCCTGCAGACAAGAACCAGTTCATAGCCTTCCTTTGCAAGCAGCTCCGCAACAGCAGCCCCGATTCCCCGGGATGCTCCCGTAATAAGCGCTTTCTTTATCATACAATTCTCCTTTGGCTCACTGCCTGCATGGACGCCGTCTGTTTGCCTCACTGCT
>CAZDPE010000041.1:0-4320 GCA_964507235.1 uncultured Lachnospiraceae bacterium | reverse complement strand
TGCCTGCATGGACGCCGTCTGTTTGCCTCACTGCTATACCAGGTTTTTAATTCCGCTGCAGATTCGTTTGGCGACGGTGGGATTGTTCATTGTATAAATATGTATTCCATCTACATCATGTGCAATCAAATCCACAATTTGATTAATAGTATACGCCATTCCCGCATCAAACAATGCTTCTTTATTATCCTCATACTTATGGAGGATTCTTTCAAATTTAGGCGGCAGGGACGCACCGCACATATTTACCATGCGTTCAATCTGCGCCCGATTGGTAACAGGCATTACTCCGGCGTCTATGGGAACCTCAATGCCTGCAATTCTTGTCTTTTCATAAAAATGGTAAAACATTTCATTATCAAAAAATAATTGTGACACCAGATGATTTGCTCCTGCATCCACTTTTCTTTTCAGGTTGCGGATATCTGTTATTGCATCAGGAGCCTCTAAATGAGTTTCGGGATAGCATCCTCCGCTGATACTGAAATCACCCTTGGATTTTACATATTCCACCAGTTCATTGGCATACTTAAAATCATGCTTCATGGGAAAATCAGGATTAATATCCCCCCGCAGAGCCAGAACATTTTCTATTCCTGCCGCCTCCAGCTGCTTCAATATTTCACTGATTTCTTTTTTATCATACTGAAGGCATGTGATATGAACCAGAGGCTCAATTCCATAGTTATCCTTGATTTTTTTTGCAATTTCCACAGTTTTATTATCCGCAATGCTCCCTCCTGCTCCAAAGGTAACACTGATAAAGTCGGGATGCAGTCCGCAGAGCATTTCAAGCGTTTCATCAATATTCTGCAGCGCCGCCTCCTTTTTAGGCGGAAAAATTTCAAAAGAAAGCACCGGCTTATTTTCTTTTTTCTTTGCCTTAAATATTGCAGGTATTTTCATTACTTCCATTCTCCTTCTTATAAAATTGTTAATCCCGGGCCAGTTGAGGAAATCGGTCAATTTCTTCCGTATAATCCAGCCATCCCAGATGATAAGCTGTAACAGGCGATATACTTCGTGTAATTACAAGCTTATCACTTTCTGACACATCTATCATAATTTCGTCCGGATAGCGTTGTCCCAGATAATCCGTAGCTTCTTTGGTAAACTCTGCCCCTTCATACAAATCATGTGCTCCAAACACATGCAGTATCTCATGGGCATAGGTCGCCGCACTTTCCTCAGCTCCCTTCTGATAATAATTTCCGGTAAACAGAATAATACTTTCCTTTTCATTATCGGTGCCATCATAAACAATGGCATAAGAAATACCCGGATTATTGACGAAAACGCATGTTGCAATTCCCTGTACATCATACTTTTTTATTAACTCCTCATAAGAGATGAGTTCCGAAAACCATTTTGCTATTTCTTCATCCAAAAGCTCAATATAATCACTGCTTTCATTTATAACAAAATCAGTTTTCACTTCTGCACATAAATTATCATATTTCGTCCAGTCATAAAGAAGTTCCAGTTCCATATTGTATTCTGCAGCTTTTGTTTCTATGTAGAGAACAGCGCTTCCTAATTTATCAAGTGCCTGAAGCTGCTCTTCATGGGAAAAAGAACTTTCCGGGGTAGCAACAAATATACTGACTAATATATTTTTCCCCTTCAAAAAAGGAGCGCTGCCAAGCCCGAAGCTGCTTCTCGGTTTCCCCAGCACTTCCTCTTCCATGTCTTCAGTTGAATCAGCGGAATTTATGTCTGCGCCGGATGCGCCAGGCACAGGAAGGGCTGTCTGAAATCCATCTGCAATAACCTGCCCGGTCAATGCCTTTTTATCCTGAATTTTACTTTCATCCGCCGATGAAGCAATTGGTAATCCGGCTTCCTTTTCTATATTCTCTGCCTCTTGTGCGCACCCAACTGTAAACAGCAGTATCATAATTTCCAAAACGAAAGCTGCTGTTCTCCCATTAATAAATTGAATTTTCTTTTTTATCCGCATCCATTTCACCTGTATATGAATTTTCTATGATTGACTATTTTAGTCATATTATAGAAAACAAATTCATCTGTTCCCCCGCCAGCTTATCTTCAAATTCATGGAGGTAAGCAAAATTTTTATTGATATCCGACTCTATTCCATGCTGCCTGCAGGTAGAATAAAATATTCTCATTAATTGACCATTATAGTCAGAATTTATTTCATAAGATAATCCGAACTTTTGCTGATATATTTCTTTCATTCCCGGAAAATACTCATCAAGCTTCCGGTAAAAATATTCCCGGTTGCCCTCCCGAAGGGTCATACCCATTCCAAAACAAATAATCCCCCACACCTTTGCCTGAATGCAATAATCAAGAATTCCCCTGATGTTTTCTTCCGTATCATTAATATAAGGAAGAATCGGACTCAGCCAGACTATCGTAGGGATTCCGTTATCCCGCATAATATTCAAAACCTCTGCCCGCCGCTTCGTGGTACACACATTTGGTTCTATGATTTTACAAAGTTCTTCATCATAAGTGGTCATGGTTATTTGAACCACTGCCTTTGTTTTATCATTAATTTTTTTCAGCAGGTCAATATCCCGTAAAATGCTGTCGGATTTCGTCTGCACTGCCACTCCAAACCCATATCGCTCTATCAGCGTCAGACATTTCCGCATGTTTTGAAGCTTTTCTTCACAGTGCATATAAGGGTCCGTCATTCCCCCGGTTCCAATCATGCATTTTTTCCGTTTGCCCCACAGCGCCCTTTCCAGCAATTCCACTGCATTTGTCTTTACTTCCACATCCTCAAAAGGAAAGTTCATCTGATAACAACGGCTTCTCGAATCGCAATAAATACAGCCATGCGTACAGCCCCTGTATATATTCATTCCGTTCTGTGCTGATAAAAGTGTTTTCGCTTCTTTTTCATGCATGGCAAACCTTTCCATACAATAGAGTTACGCTCTGCAAGCTTTCTATTGTCATCAAAAGAGTACAGACCTTCGTCTGTACTCCATTATACTTGATTTTTCCGCACATTACCAGAGGTTTATCCAATGCTTGGTCCACCGAACAGGCTGTTGATATCATCATCTGCAGGAAGGGCATCCTTAATCCTTTCCTTTTCGGCCTGACTGCCGGCATCCCTGTATTCATTCATAAGCTCCTCTTTCTGCGCTTCTGTCAAAGGTCTGCTGCCGGTATTAATTCTGTTATCATAAAGATTTGCCATTGCAAGACCTAAGGGTAAGTTTGAAAATTCATAATCCATTTCACACACCTCCAATTTCAGTATGTGAAATAAAAGATTTTTTACTCTGACAAATTTTTCATTGAAACGAGTTTCTTCCTATATTAATGTGTTATTAATGTGTTTTTCCGTAACCGACATCACCCAGGCTGGCTTTCCTTTTCTTCAAAATCATACAGATTTCCGGTCGCAAAAGGACTTCCGACATCACATCTTCCATGATGATATACTTTTTTTACCACGCCTTCTTTCATCTCCGCAGAGGTTTCGATTTTCATTCTGCTGACCTCATTTGATGCCAGATTATCCAACATTTTGATCACTTCATCAATCTCACTCATTTTTCTCTCCCAAGCCCTGATTCCCTTCTAAGGCATTCTTCTCTATCAAATCTTTTACCTTACCCATACGTATATCAAGAGCTGCACTGTTCTCGGCACAGTCCTTAAGTTCCACAGATAGAATCGATGCCAAATCATCACTTAAATTTTTCTTATAACGCATGCGGTGCTCCAGACTGGCCCAAAAATCCATGGCAATTGTCCGAAGCTGTACCTCCACCTTCATGAGCCGCTTTTCATCCTGAAGAAAAATAGGCGTTTCTATAATTAAATGAAGGCTTCGGTAGCCATTGGGCTTCGGATTCTGAATATAATCCTTCCTCTCAATCAGCCGCACATCATCCTGCTTAAGAAGGCAGTCTGCCAGGCGGTATATATCATCGATAAAAGGACAGATAACGCGAATCCCCGCAACATCATTAATATATTTTTCAATAGATTCAATTTCCATAGGAAGATTTTTCCGCTGCAGCTTTTCCAGTATACTTTCGGGAGATTTAATTCTCGTTTTAATGGTTTCAATGGGATGCTCCTGCTCCAGTGAAAACTGCTTGTTTAAGACTTTAAACTTAGTTTCCACTTCAAGAAGGGCGCAATCATAATAAGCCATAATTCTTTTTGACTTTTCTAAATTATCCTTAAAAGCACTCATAATATCCTGTGGTATGTCCTTTAAGGACATTAAACTTTTTTCTTCCATTATTCTGCCTTCTTTTTCTGTTATTATAAGTCAATAACCCCGCCGCAAGCAGCGGGGCATGGAAATTGAAGCGCCCCAAG
>CAZDPE010000040.1:0-20036 GCA_964507235.1 uncultured Lachnospiraceae bacterium | reverse complement strand
ATTCGTCAAGGTCATGCAAGCATGACTTTGACTCATTGCACGCGGGAATAAAAAGTTCGCAAAGCGTGTTTTCTATTGTTTATTCAGCGTTTATCAAAAACTTACAGTCTATTTGATAACGAAAAATTTGCCTTTCTTTAATTAAAATTAAAAAGCCTTCTGCAAATCTTGTAGCCTTCCACCGAAATTGCTCTTCCGCCCTTTCCTGGAAGATTCATGCTCTGGCCAAACAGTCCGAATCTGAGTTTCCTGTAAAGAATCCAGTCCTTCTTCTTAAGATAATCCCATAATTCCTTTTTCCTTTGAAGGTTTTCCTGCGTCCCTGAGCGTATTAATAATATGGAGGAAACCGTTGTGATAATATCCAGATAGCTCAGCATATACTGTCCAAGTTTTTTATTCGGATAAATAATTCCCTTGTTTTCTGCCATATAATCAATCATGATTTTATTTACCTTAATCTGCTGCTCTATTCTGCCAATCATAATATCTTCATTTACTGACTGGTCAGCCCTTCCTATATAATACCGGTAAAAATTAACATCCAGATAATACATATTTTTTACATAAGGAAGCGGCTCAAATACATAAAGATTGTCCACATAGAACGTACGTTCGGGAAGCCTGATTCCGCATTCCCTTAAAAGCTTCGTCCTGAAAATTACCGAATGCATCAGAATATAGTGCCCTTTATAAAAATGATGAATGTCACTCCAGGTAAATATCTCATTTTGAGGAAGAATATGTTTGTAGCGCATTACTTTATGGCGGTTTTCTCCCGTCTTTTCATATACAAAATTGCTAATCAGAAGATCAAGCGTCTTTTCACCGCCTGTAAGATTCCTCAAGGTTTCCAATATCTGCACATATGCATCATCCTTGACCCAGTCGTCACTGTCAACAACCTTAAAATAAAGCCCCGTAGCATTTTCGATTCCCACATTAACCGCAGAACCATGTCCTCCGTTTTCCTTATGAATTGCCCTGACAATGGCGGGATACTGCTTTTCCAATCTGTCTGCAATGACCGCAGTATCATCTGTGGAGCCATCATCTACAATCAATATTTCTACGTCTTCTCCGCCGGGAAGAAGCGAATTAATGCATTTTTCCATATAGGCTGCCGAATTATAGCAAGGCACTGTAAATGATAATAATTTCATTCTTTTATCCTCTTTATTCTGTTCTTTTTATTTTTAACAGTATAGCACAGATAAAAAACAATTTATATGCACATAAAGCTTAATAATTCCTAAATTTTTTCATAAAACTCCCGTAAGTATGCACTGTAAGCCGAAGGAATGGGATATTTCTCCTTAGCTTCATTTTTCTCCACAAAAATCAAATCACTGTTTTGCAGCTGTTCTCTTTCCGCAAGCTCATCCACTCTGACAGCATATCCTGTCATATGCCATTCCTTATGGGTAAATACATGTTTGCTTTCTGAAAGCGGCCTGATCTGCAGTACGGAAAATCCCTGTTTCTTTAAATAATCCAGAACCTCTTTTGCAGTAAGATGCCCTTCCACCCCGGGAAATTCATACATACCGGCCAAAAGCCCCTTTGAAGGCCGCTTTCTGAGAGCCGCCTTATTTTCATCCCTGATAATGATAACCGTTTTTTCTTCAATAACTCTCTCCTTTTTCCTGGACTTTACCGGAAACTGCATTTCCGTTCCGCTTTTATGAGCCATACAGATTTCTTCCAAGGGACATTCTCCGCACTTCGGCACTCCGTTTGGCAGACAGACCATGGCCCCAAGTTCCATCAAAGCCTGATTAAAATCTCCGGGCCGGTCATAAGGTATACATCCATACAAATCTTCTCCCACCTGCTTCTTCACAGACTGCTGCATAATGTCCCTGTCATCACAGCGAAGCCTTGTCATTACCCGGAGCACATTTCCATCAACTGCCGGTACCGGCCTGCCGTATGCTATGGAAGCAATGGCTCCCGCAGTATAGCCGCCGATGCCGGGAAGCTTCAAAAGATCCTTATAATTATCCGGCATTTTTCCCTGATAATCTTCCATAATCATGCGGGCAGCCTTGTTCAGATTTCTGACCCGGTTATAGTATCCAAGACCTTCCCAAAGCTTGAGAAGTGTTTCTTCCTGTGCATCAGCCAATGCTTTGATATCCGGAAGCTGTTTCATAAACCTGTCATAATAAGGCTTCACCGCTTCCACCCTTGTTTGCTGCAGCATGATTTCCGATACCCACACATGGTAAGGTGTAGGTTCTTCACGCCACGGAAGAATTCTCCTGCCGGCATCATACCAGGTAAGCAAAGACCTGCCAATCCGGTCAAGCACGGACAGTTCCACCGGAACCGGCTCGTCAATGGTCATCCCATCCGCTGTTACCTGACAATCATAGGCAATGATTTTCACGCCCGCTCTCCTTGCCTCTAAAAGCGCATCGGCAAACTCCGGCTGCGTTTCCCTGTTCGGTGTAAAATATTTAACGCCCTTCATTTGAATTACAAGCATAATATATGCCTGATAACCGACTTTTACCGCATCCGCAAGTTCATGCACATGCTTAACGGCACGCTGTGACGGAGCATCCGGAAAAAGCACCACATCCTCTTTTTCCAGGGTTACTCCCTTCACTTCCATGAAAATTTTATCTTTTTCTGTTTCTATATAAAAATCAAACCTTGAATTTTTGTAGGTGGCTTCCGGCTTTATAAAAACAGTATCGGGAAACAGCTTTTTCTCAGAAAGCCATTCCAGCACAGCCTTATTGGGTGCCTGGGAATCCATATTTATCATCCTTTTCCCTTTTTTTACGGCAACCAGATCATAAAGAGTGGCCCTTTCCGGATTCCCGCTTTTATTAAGGAAAACTTCAGCGCCTTCCGTAAGCAGTTCCCTGCACCGCCCCGTATTCTTTACATGAACCTTTTCGCTTTTTCCTTCTACATTTACATACGCTATAAACCTGTTGGGGCGGCTTTCAAACCGCCCCTTCACTATATTCTCATATTTCATATTAATCTCCATTCCGGAGCAAGACAATATGCCATAACCTACTCTTATCTTAACCGTGTGCATTCAAACTTATCATATAAAAGAAGACATTTGCGAAGCTCCTCATATCGCTCTTCTATATCGCCTTCCTTTATCTCCACATCCACTGACATAGCCATAGTATTAATCATATCATCCGTAATCCGGTGATGAAGCGAAGCAAGGATATTCAGTCTTTCTTCATAGCTGTCAGCATCGAGAAATTCAAGCACAAGAGGGTCAATATCAGGAACTTTTTCGTCCCCTGCAGAAGAATTATCTGCCCGGAAGCTTTCTATTTCCTGTTTTTCTGCCGCACCTGACGGCTCACATTCCTGTTTCTTTTCTGTTACATTAACCGGCTCAAACCGGTATTCCTGCTTTGCATCCGGGTACTTTTCATTGTCAAGCTTTTCCAAAAATCCGGATAAGGGTCTTGCATATACTTTATACTCACCGTACAAAGCCTGATATATAACAAGCTTTTCTCCTGTTTCCGAGTGTTCTGCCAGTGTTATAACCTGATAAAGATTACCTTTAAAATGCCTGTATATCTGCTGTGCTCCGGGAATATTATTCATCATTTATCCTGCCTCCTTCTCCTGTTAGGAATATTATCTTTCTGCTTTCTGCTGTCATTTTTCTTCTATAAATCTTCTTCCAGAAACCTGTGGCAAAACCCGCACTCCCTGTCCGGAAATTCAATCCTGCCGCAGGCAGCAAGCAGTTCCTTTTTTTCCTCGCCGGATAATTTGTCAAATCTGTCATGATGAATGGTAACAGTGTAATTCCGTTCTCCATCCTCATCAATAGTCCGGGTCATCATAATGCCGCTGTTCCGGTATCCTTCGTCCTCAAGAAATGCTCTGATTTCACTGACGTAAACCGCTTCCATTTCTTTATAATATTTCTCCTCTGTTTCCGCCGCATACCTGCTTTGACTTTGTACCGTGCCGGATATGCAGAGGGCTGTTATTAATATAAGTATTCCCGAAATAAGAATTGTAAATGTCAGACTTTTAAATATTCTCATAACCGTATCCTCCTTATGCGCAGACTTCCTTTTCTGTTTTGCTTTTGCCTGCCTCTAAATAGAGAATACCATATATGATGTCCAATAATCTGGACTTTGTTATTTATCAGCTGATTTTTACTTTATTTCGATTTTTTCCATAAGGCTTACCCTGTTAAAAGGCAGCATAAAATAATAGCCGTCCGCAAAAGGCGAGAGCTTTTCAATAACCCCGCTGGCAATCCTGGCCCCGGTCCACTCGGCCTCCTCCCTGCTCATGTCCGGCGAAAATCTGTCTACGATTTCCTCCGGCACATTGATTCCGCTGACTTCATTTTTAATAAAATTAGCATTCCGCCAGCTGATAAGCGGCATAATTCCGCATAAAATTTTTGTATCCACTTTTTCTTTTATCTGACGAATTCTGTCAATGTCTTCATCCGAATAAATGGGCTGCGTTAAAAAGTAACCTGCACCGGCGTTTATTTTATCCTGCATTCTCTTAATCACGTTTTCAAGAGTTCCCCTGCCCTGATTCAGAGCTCCGCCAAAGTATACCGGATCCTCCGCAAAATGCTCTGCATTCATTTCTTTTACAAAATTCATTAATTTTATAGAGTGGTAATCAAATACACTTGTAACTTCATTCCGGTTCACGCTGGGTACTGGATCTCCCGTAACAATGAGCATATTCCTGATTTTATTTACATAAGCGCCCAAAATTACAGAACGCATTGCAATCAAATTTCTGTCCCGGCAGCATAAATGCGGCATTACCGGCATTCCCGTTTCACCCGCTATTTTTACACTCATCAAAACGGAATCCACACGGCTGCGTCCCATGGGCGAATCCGCCATGGTTATAATATCTACATTACATTTCTTTAATTTTAGTACACATTCCAGAATCTTTTCATCATTTGCATCATAAGGAGGGTCTATTTCCACAGCTACTACCTTTTTTCCTGCCTTCATGCTTTCATAAAGAGGATTGCTTTTCTTCCGCTTTTCTGAACTTTCCCTTTCCTTTGCCTCCGATAATGGTCTGAGAGTTACCGGTGCAAAATCAATTTTTTCCCTGAGCAATGAAATATAATCCGGCGTGGTGCCGCAGCAGCCTCCTAAAACCGCTGCGCCCAAATCTGCAATTCTTCTCATGTTTTCCGCAAAGTATTCCGCATTATTCAAAAATACCATACGGTTCTGAAACT
The DNA here is from genome assembly GCA_964507235.1 of uncultured Lachnospiraceae bacterium. GTDB lineage: Bacteria > Bacillota > Clostridia > Lachnospirales > Lachnospiraceae > Suilimivivens. Next base: position 14,800 of record CAZDPE010000040.1, on the reverse strand, counting down.
GCTCAGGATATCCTGCATTGGGCATCATGATAAAATACTTCTGCGAAAACAAGTCCTGTAGCTCCTGTGCCTGCTGATACATATGACCGGAACCAATACCGCAGTTTATACCGCAGGCATCCACACCTTTCATTTTAACCAGTTCCTCCAGCAGCCGTCTTCCGTTTATGCCCGCCGATGTATAGCCGTTTTTGTTTATGCATATGCTCACTATGATAAAAACTGTTTCACTTTTTTGACGGATATAAGGAACCAGCTCCTTCACATAATGTAAACTGGAAAAGGTTTCAAAAATAATGGCTGAAAGTCCTTCTTCCAGAAAAATATCACAGATTCTCCTGTATTCTTCCATTATTTCAAGACCTGTCTTTTCACCCATTTCGGGAATGGTTCCGATATCTCCGGCTATATACACTTCCTTTGATTTATCTTCCCGGTTTTCTACCGCTTCTCTAGCAATGGAAACTCCTCTACGGATACATTTCTCCACCATTTCCCGGCCCACATTAAGACTTTGCTCATTGGCTGCAAAGGTATTGGTAAAAATCAGACTGGCTCCGGAATTAATATACTCCCGGTGTATTTTTTCTATCCTCTCCGGATGCTGTATATTCGCAAACTCGGAGAGCTCTCCGTTATACCGGGAAGCATAATAATTTCCCATAGAGCCGTCCGTTAAAATTTTATGTGTTTTTATATACTCTCTGATATCCATTTCAATCTCCATTCTTATCACGTCCACATTTTTGAGGGCAGACAGTATGTCAACAACAAAAATTATATTCCGAATTGCACTTTTTTACAACAAATATTCCCCCTGCTGAACCAGGTATAAAATTTGAGGGTATGTTACTATTCACAGCCGATTTGGAACAGATATACAGCTTCTTATGAGCAAGCTCGACGAATCTGTGTATCTGTCCAAATCGGCTGTGAATAGTAACGAGGGTATAAAAATTTTATAAAAAAAGTATTGACATCGTCTGAACACCATGCTATCATACAACACATGAAGCGAAGGCGCTATGGTTAAACCGTAGTGCCTTTTCTTTTTAAGCCGGTTCGCAAAGCGTGCCGCGCCCGGTTATCTCCGCCTGGGAATAACGGAGAAATAATAAATAATTAAGAACGCGAAGCAAAGGGGCTTGTTCATGGCAACAGCGCCGTCAGCTTCGTTTTTTTAATGTGAGGAGGAAAAATTATGACTGAAGAAATTTTAAGTGCCGTAAACGGCGAAGTGTTCGGCGTCTGGTTCCTGATTGGTGCCGCGCTGGTGTTCTGGATGCAGGCAGGTTTTGCCATGGTGGAAACCGGCTTTACCAGAGCCAAAAATGCAGGTAACATCCTGATGAAGAATCTGATGGACTTCTGTATCGGTACAGTAGTTTTCATCCTGATTGGTTTTGGACTTTTGCTTGGTGAAGATATAGTCGGTATTATCGGAAAGCCCGGATTTGACATCTTCACTGACTATGCAAATTTTGACTGGTCCAATTTCGTATTCAACCTGGTGTTCTGTGCAACAACAGCAACAATTGTTTCAGGCGCCATGGCTGAAAGAACAAAGTTTTTATCCTACTGTATTTATTCCGCAGTGATTTCCTCAGTGATTTATCCTATTGAAGCTCACTGGATCTGGGGCGGCGGCTGGTTATCACAGCTTGGTTTCCATGATTTTGCAGGCTCCTGCGCAATTCACATGGTTGGCGGTATTTCCGCTTTAATCGGTGCCGCAATACTTGGACCCCGTATCGGCAAGTTTGTCAAAGACAAAGCCGGTAAGATTACAAAAGTAAATGCATTCCCCGGACACAACCTTCCTATCGGTTGCCTTGGTGTGTTTATCTTATGGCTTGGCTGGTATGGGTTTAACGGAGCTGCATGTACCAGTGTAGAACAGTTAGGTTCCGTATTTGTAACAACTACGATTGCTCCTGCCATTGCTACTGTGGTATGTATGGTCTTTACCTGGATAAAATATGGCAAACCCGATGTTTCCATGTGCCTGAACGCTTCTCTTGCAGGTCTGGTAGCCATTACGGCTCCCTGTGATGTAACAGATGTAACGGGTGCGCTGATTATCGGCGCTGTTGCAGGACTTCTGGTGGTATTCGGCGTCTGGTTCTTAGATTATAAATTACATGTTGATGACCCTGTAGGCGCTGTTGCAGTTCACTGCTTAAACGGTATTTGGGGAACAATCGCAGTCGGCCTCTTTGCAACGACCTCCGCTCCCGGAAATGACAGTGTTGTCGGTCTTTTCTATGGCGGCGGATTTAAACAGTTAGGTTTACAGCTGCTTGGCTTTGTATCCGTAGCAGCATGGACAGCCGTAACAATTACCATTGCATTTCTTGTAATCAGAGCGCTCGTTGGACTTCGTGTTACTGAAGAAGAAGAAATCGTCGGTCTTGATTCCTGTGAGCATGGTCTTACTTCCGCTTATGCAGGCTTCAGCATCATGGATATTTCAAATACCATGACTATGGATATCAATGAAAATACAGACCTTGGTACAGACGACTATGCAGCTGCTTCCACAGCGCAAAAGGATGCTGCAGTCAAGGTGGTAGCCGCTCCTGCTGCTGCAACGGGCATTTACAAGGTTTCCATTATTGCTAAGCTGTCCAGATACGACCAGTTGAAGAAAGCCATGAACGACCTGGGCGTAACAGGCATGACAGTAACTCAGGTTATGGGCTGCGGCGTTCAGAAGGGCGCAGGCGAAATGTATCGTGGAGTTGAACTGGATGCGACCTTACTTCCTAAGGTTAAGGTTGAAGTTGTTGTCAGCAAGATTCCTGTTGAAACAGTGATTGAAGCTGCTAAGAAAGCCCTTTACACCGGCCACATCGGTGATGGCAAGATTTTTGTATACAACGTAGACAAGGTTGTTAAGGTTCGTACAGGCGAAGAAGATTTTGCAGCATTGCAGGATGTGGAATAAATAAGCGTTCATCTATTCCCTTAGTTTAGTATATACATAAAGGAGGCGCCCCGAAAGATAACTTTCAGGGCGTCTTCTTTATGACTTATAAACTCATCAAAAGCAGCCTCGCTTTTGCTTTATCAATCCTCATACCTCAATCACATAGGAAGCTTTCCAGATTTCTCCGGGCGAAACAACATTTCCCCACTCTCTTTCTTCCAGCGTGCCGTCAAAATATTCACTGTCGCATCTTCCGTACCACGGCTCAATGCATACAAAAGGTGCATTTTCCCCCGGAGGCGACCATACTCCGAATAAAGGCGCTTCCATAGTAACTCTTAAATAATGTGTACCGTCTTTTTTACATAATGCCGCTTCTTTTGTCTGATTATCCTCAATTACCAGCGCATCATGGTCAAACAGATTTTCCGTCAGAGCAAGCTTTCCGTCCGTCAGCCCATAGACATCCATGCAGCCTGTTACCAGTCCGTTTTCACCGATTCTGCTGCTGACAATCTCATCCACATCACCAAAATCCACGAAATATTCCGACTGCTTTGTTCCCTCTTCAATAGGACAGTTAAAAGCAGGATGTCCGCCTATGGAAAAGGGAAGAACTTCTTTTCCCGGATTTTCTACCTGCCACAAAACCTCAGTCTGACTGCCGGAAATCCTGTATCCCAGTTTTAAAGTAAATTCATAAGGATATTTTTCAAGTGTTTCCTCATTTGAATTTAATACAAACCAGATTTCATCTTCTGTCCGGGAAAGCAGAGTAAATTCCATATCCCTTGCAAAACCGTGCTGGCTCATGGGATATGTCTTCCCCCTGGCTTTGTATTCCTTATTTTTCAGTCCGCCTACAAAAGGAAAAAGAACCGGCGACGTCCTGCTCCAGTATTTTCCATCCCCGCACCACATATATTCCGTTCCGGTGTCCAGTTTTTTTAATGATTTTAATTCCGCACCGTGACTGTCAATTAAAAGGGCAATCACATCATTTTTTAATCCGTAAACCGCCATAACACCCTCCTGTTCGTTTTTATTAATCGCTGCTTTCTTATAAATCATCTATCTCAACTGCTTCCGCATCGATAATCTTCTGTGAATTTCTCTTTGTTTTAAACAGTCGTGATATAATCCACATATCAGACAGCCCGTCGTAAATAAGGAACGCCCCAATCACTCTCACCACCGTATTTACTACGGAAAAAGGATTATAAACTAGCACCCCTCCAAAAATAATGGTAAGAAGACCGAAAAGAAGAGCAACCCACCATCTGTCATAACTCATTTTCTTTAAATCAATGGCCTGTATTGCATTATGTAAACCATGCATAATAATAATGATTCCCATAATAATCGGCACTGCCTTAATAATCATTTCAGGTTTTAAAAGAATCCATGCACCCACCACGCTGAAAATGATTCCCAGCACCAGCATTCCCTGCAGATATAATGTCCTTTCCCTTGCAAACAAATACAAAATAATCTGAATAATACCATAAATAAGCAGCACGCCGCCAAGCACCATGCAGACCACCTGAGTTGAAGTCCCCGGCCAGATAATCAGAACCAGCCCAATAATCATACAGATAATTGCGGAAACCGTATAATTTGCCTTCAGATTTTTTAAATAATTAATCACGCTTTTTTCTCCTTTTCCTTGTATTTTTCTTAAAAACCATTCCTTTAATACCTTCCCATATCAGATACCCGAAATAACCAATCACCGCTCCGAAACAGTTCAAAAGGATATCGTCCACATCAAACGCTCCGAAAGCGCTGAAGAGCTGAAATACTTCGATTCCAAGCACAAACAGAAAAGCATTGAAAAGCATTACAAAAAAATTTCTTCCTCTCTTAAGCACATAAGGAATCAGAAATCCAAAGGGAATAAACACCACCACATTTCCCACCAGATTTTCAAAGCTGTTCAGCTTATAAGAATAATCAATATACATCCGTATTGTCTTAAACAGGGTGAAATTGGCTGTATCCAGCCCTTCCAAAATCACTCCTTTTTCCCACGTATCCGCTATTGCCTTCAGCTGGGAATAAGGATATTTTAAAATAATCAGCTTTATAATAATTAAAAGATACACGAAAAAAATCAAGCTGATTTGTTTATGTGTCAAGAAAGACCGCTCTGTACCTTTCCCTCCCGTTTCCGCCACATCTATCCCATTCGCTGTTAACGAGTTCTTCACGAATAACGAACCTCCATCAAAGTGAGTCCTTTAGCAGGAACCAGCTCTCCGGCCTTCTCCCGAAGTCCTGAATCCAGAATATCTGCTAATTCTTCAGGTTTTCTCTTATGCATTCCCACCTCTAAAAGAGTTCCCATCATAATCCGTACCATATGATATAAAAATCCGTTTCCGCTGAAAGTAAACCGTATCTCGTCCTCTGATTCCCGTATTCCGTAAAAAGTACTTTCTGTCCGTTCTATCTTAATACTGTCAATGGTTCTGACCGTAGATTTTTTACCTCTTTTATTGGATGTAAACGCCTTAAAATCATGGGTGCCTGTGAGAAAGGCTGCCGCTTTTCTCATAACCTCCACATCCAGCTTTTCCTCCACCACATACACATATCTTCTGTCAAATACGTGAGGAACAGCCGTATTTAAAATGCGGTAACAATAGGTTTTTCCCTTTGCGTTTAATCTGCTGTGGAACCGCTCATCCACTTCTTCCACCGAAACAGCCGCAATGTCTTCCGGCAGATAAAAATTCATATATTCCATAATCTGCTTCGGCGTTTTTTCCGTATCCATATGAAAATTTGCCACCTGTCCCGCTGCATGGACTCCCGCATCTGTTCTGCCTGAGCCCTGTACCTCTACTTTACAGCCTGCCATTTTGGAAAGCAGCGCTTCCAGCTTTCCCTGTATGGTGTTTTCTGTGCTTTCCTGCTTCTGCCATCCCTGATACCTGGTGCCCTCATACTGAAGTATCACTTTAAAATTACGCAAGTCACTTTACCTCCCAGGGATTTTCCCTGCCTTCCACAAAATATCTGCATCCGAGCAGCGAATCTCTCACCACGGTTTCCACACAGTCATCCGTGTAAAAAGCCATATGATGGCTTACCGTTACATTGGGGAAACCTCTTAAAACAGAAAGCTCTCTGTTACTTAGTATATCAGATTTATGGTCATAATAATACAAACCAAATTCATTTTCCACCACATCAAGACCGGCGCCGCCTATTTTTCCCGATTCAATTCCGGATATCAGGGCCTTTGTATCAATCAGCCCGCCTCTTGCAGTATTGATAATCATAACGCCGTCCTTCATCTGTTTAATGGACTTTTCATCAATCATATGGAAATTTTCATCTGTAAGGGGCACATGAAGTGAAATGACATCCGCCTTTTTCCACATTTCTTCAAGGCTTACATAGGGAATGCCCATTTCCTTCACTTCTTCACTTTCATATAAATCATAAGCAAGCATTTTACAGCCAAAGCCTGAAAGGTCTTTCAGTACGGTTCTTCCGATTCTTCCGGTTCCGATAATACCGACCGTCAGATCCTTAAGCTCTCTTCCCTGTATGCCCGCAAGGGTATAATCCTGAATATTGGTGCGTTCCATAATTCTTTTCATTTTACGGATAGTCATTAAAATCATCATCACTGTATAATCCGCCACACCGCAGGGACCATAAGGCGCATTCGCAACAGTCATGTTAAGTTCCTTTGCTGCTGCAACATCAATATGGTCATAGCCAATGGTTCGGGTCGTTATATATTTTACTCCGTAAGCTGCAAACACCGCTAAAAGCTCCTTTGGCATCCTGGAAGTTATAATATCAATGCATTCGCTGCCTTCTGCAAGTGACGCATTATCTTTATCAGGCGCATCCGGACAAAGTACAAGTTCAATATCCAGTTCCCTGCCATATCTGATAAATAATTCCTTTTCATCAAATTCTCTGCAATTATAAACTGTAACCTTCATAAACGGCACTTCTTTCTTCATTTTTATCTGTTGCTTTATTGCTTTTTTTCCGCAGCCATGTTTGTTTCTTCCCTTTCCAGCTGCCTGCTCAAACGCTTTTCTTCTTCTTGCTTGTATCTTTCCACTTCTTTCATATCCTCATCCGTCAAATGCCTGAAATTACTGATTCCTGCATACAGCACTTTAAGACTGTTAATTGTAGTTTCAAAAACGCCTTCCTCATACATATTCAGCACAATAATACCGATAGGAACGGCAATAATCATACCCACTACCCCTGCCAGACGATAGCCCACAAATAAAAGAACAATAGTCGGTATCGGAGAAAGACCTACGGAATCGCCCACAATTTTAGGCTGTATAATCTGCCTTGCCAGCTGTCCCACACCCCAAATAATGAGGAGTCCGATTACCATTTTATAATCTCCGCTTAAAAACTTGATAACAGCCCATGGAATCAGCACCGTACCGGTGCCGAAAAACGGAAGGAAATCAAGGAACGCCACCCCCACGGCAATTAGAAATGCATATTTTACATTTAAAATTGCAAAACCAATCCCAAGCAGTACATACATCCAGATTTCAATTTTAAGCTGGGCCTTAAAATATCCCCCGACTGCCCTGGCAAGACCCCGTTTTATCAGATACCAGCGCTCCAATAAAGACTTCGGAAGTACTTTCTCCAAAAGCCTGGGAACATATTCCCTGTCTGCCACACAAAAGTAGGCAAACAGAAGACTCATGATAATGCTGATTACAATATTGGGAAGATTCTTTGCAAAATTCCCCAGCGCTTCCAGGGTAGGCTCGCTGATGCTTCCTATTATACTTCCGAAATATTCCTGCACATTGCCTGTAATTTTATTGACAGTTATCTGAAATTCCTTAGGCAGATACTTAAATGCCACGGAAAGCTTCTCCCCGATTTCTGAAAAATCCAGCTGCATTGCATCCCACAGCTGCGGCATATCGCTTATAAACTCAACGATCTGCTCTATCAGTTTAACGCCGATAAAATACCCGGCTACAATCACCAGTGCAATTACCGCAATAATCACAAAAGCAGAGCCTGCCTTTCTCCTGATTTTAAGAGTCTTTTCAAAAAAACGCACCAGGGGGCTGGCTATCATGGCAATAATCCATCCCACCACAAAGGGCATAAAGTATACAATAATTCTCGGCAGCACCGCAAAGCAGAGAAATAATGTAAGCAGCATGATTCCAAGATTTACAAATACCTTCAGATATGTTTTTAACTGTCCCTGCCTCATCAGGACACACCTCCCGCCTGCTTCTTTTAAGCCTGTGCGTTTCCGCCTTCATCAAGATAACCGTCCAGCAGCTCATATATTTCATCCCTGCCCTGCTTTGTCCGGGCAGAATAAGGAATCACCACCGTTCCCTTTTCCACCTTTAATCCGTCCCTGACCATTTTTACATGCTTTTGAATCTGGCTTCTGTTGATTTTATCCAGCTTTGTTGCAATAATAATCGGCTTAAACCCCTGGCTCACAATCCACTCATACATCATTTTATCATTGCCTGATGGTTCATGCCTGATATCCACAAGCAGAAAGACTGCTTTAAGCTGCTTGGAAGTATGAAGATAGTTTTCAATCATTTTGCCCCATTTCGCTTTGATTTCCTCATTTGCCCTGGCATAACCGTATCCGGGCAAATCCACAAAATAAAGAGCGTCGTTAATATTATAAAAATTAATAGTCTGGGTCTTCCCCGGCTGGGCGCTGATTCTCGCAAGTGCTTTTCGGTTCATAAGGCCGTTAATCAGGGATGATTTACCCACATTGCTTTTTCCTGCAAATGCAAACTCCATATAGTGATTGTCGGGAATGCTGCTTGTAATGCCGCAGACCGTTTCCAGACTTACATTCTTAATAACCATTTCATTGACCATACCTTTCTTCAAGGGTCTTTCATTTCTTAACAAGCGCTCTTTCCAATACTTCCTTCATATCTTTCACGTAAGTAATTGTAAGCCCTTCTTTTATTTCATCCGAAATCTCTTCAATATCCTTTTTATTCTTATCCGGAACCAATACTTCTGTGCAGCCCGCCATCCTTGCCGCAAGTATTTTTTCCTTCAGTCCACCGATCGGCAATGCCCGCCCTCTTAAGGTGACTTCTCCGGTCATTGCAATATCTCCCCGAACCTTTTGTCCGGTAACTGCTGAAAAGATTGCTGTTGCCATGGTAATCCCTGCACTTGGACCGTCCTTGGGAACGGCTCCTTCCGGAATATGTATATGAAAATCATTCTCTTTAAAGACTCCCGGCCTGATACCGTTTTCTTTTCCAATAGAACGCACATAACTCATGGCAATAATCGCAGACTCCTTCATTACATCGCCCATTTGACCTGTTAAGTCAATATCTCCTTTTCCGGGCATCATGTTGACTTCAATCTGCAGGGTATCGCCTCCTACACTGGTCCATGCCAGCCCCCTGACAATTCCAACCTGAGGCTTTTTGTCTGCTTTATCTAAAGTGAACTTTCTTTTTCCCAGATATTGCTCTAAATTAGAAGCAGTAACGCTGATTTTGGCGGCTTCCTGCCCTTTTTCTCTTTCCTCCAGAATTTCCCTGGCTGCCTTTCTGCAGATATCGGCAATTTTCCTCTCCAGATTCCGCACTCCTGCTTCTTTTGTATAATAAGTAATTATATTCTTAAGAGCGCTGTCCTTAATGGAAAGCTGGCTCTTATTCAGTCCGTTTTTTTGAAGTTCCTTGGCCAGCAGATGTTCCTTTGCTATATGAAATTTTTCATTCTCCGTATAGCTGTTTACCTCGATAATCTCCATACGGTCCAAAAGAGGCCTTGGAATTGTTTCTGTTGTATTTGCCGTTGCTATAAACAATACCTCCGACAAATCAATGGGCACTTCCACATAATGGTCCCTGAACCGTACATTCTGTTCACTGTCAAGTACTTCAAGTAAGGCTGAAAAAGTATCTCCCTTATAATCATTACTTACTTTGTCAATTTCGTCAAGCAGCATCAGCGGATTTTTTACGCCTGCCTGCTTAAGACCCGCTGCCAGCCTTCCGGGCATTGCTCCCACATAGGTTCTCCTGTGCCCCCTGATTTCCGCCTCGTCCCTGATGCCGCCAAGGCAGATGCGGATATACTTTTTATCAAGGGCTTCTGCCACACTTCTGGCAATAGAAGTCTTTCCGGTTCCCGGAGGTCCTACCAGGCAGAGAATCGGACTGTCACCCTTCCTGGTAAGGCAGCGGACTGCCAGATATTCCAAAATTCTCTCCTTCACCTTCTCAAGCCCATAATGATCCCGGTTCAGAATTTCTTCTGCACGCTTCATGCTCTCATTATCCACGGAAGCCTTGTCCCATGGCAGTTCAAGCAGCGTTTCAATATAAGCCCGCTCCACAGAGCTTTCCGAACTGTTGGAGGATAAGCTTTTGAATCTTGTAATCTCTTTTTTTATTTTGTCCTTTACTTCCTCTGAAGCCTGAAGCGCATCAAGAGCCTCCTCAAACTGGTCCGCATCGGAAAAAGAGCCCTCCTCTCCCAGTTCTTCTTTAATATATTGAAGCTGTTCGCGAAGCAGGTATTCCTTTTGATTCTTATCCACTCTTCCCCTGATTTTCTGGGCAATGTCATTTTTTATTTTGGAAATCTCTATTTCATTCAGGAGGATTTCACAAATATCATCATATCTTTCCTCGACGGAAACCGCTTCAAGAATCTTCTGCTTATAAGTGTATTCTATGGGCAAATTCATGGTAATCTGGTCTATCAAATCCTCCAGATCATAATTATCCGCGTACCGTCTCAGCGCATTTCTCCCTAATTTGGGATAGCAGGAAGCATAAGATGCAAAATACTCTTTCAGCTGCTGAAGCCGCGCTGTATTTTCCACCTCATCTTCATCACCGGGAAATCCGCTTTCGCCCTTCTCTTCTTTCAGAATTTCTTCCACATCTGCTTCAATAAACTCAGGATTTCCCTCGTTCACTCCTGTAAAAATACCCCGTCCTGTTCCTTCTACCAATACACGTATAACGCCGCCCGGAAGCTTTGTTATCTGCTTTATGATGGCTATGGTTCCCACATGGTAGAGCTGTTCAAATGAAGGTTCTTCATCATCGGCATTTCTCTGGGTTATCAAAAAAATGCGGTTTCCCGTTACCATAGCCTGTTCTATTGCCGCTATGGATTTATTTCTGTTCAAATCAAAATGAATAATCGCTCCCGGCAAAATTGTCATTCCCCGAAGTGCAACTGCGGGCAATATTCTATTTATAGTTGTCTTATTTTCTTCACTCATATATTATCTCTCGCCTGAATATACAAACGCCGCCCACAGGAGGCGGCGTTTTTTCTTAAAACATTTGGTTTCATAAGAAACGTCAGCTTAGTTAACTTATCTTGCTCTGCGCATTACTTCACGATGTATCAGCAAGGGTTCACTGTCACCTTCTACTGCGCCTTTTGTAATGACACACTCTTCAATTGTATCATCCGATGGAATTTGATACATTACATCCATCATTACCTTTTCCATAATGGAACGAAGTCCTCTGGCACCGGTCTTACGCTCATACGCCTGTTTTGCAATTGCTTCCACCGCATCTTTTTCAAAGGTAAGAACCACATCATCTAAATCAAAAAGTTTCTGATATTGCTTAACCAGCGCATTCTTAGGCTCTTTTAATATTTTCACCAATGCCGCTTCGTCAAGTCCTTCCAAAGATACATTGATAGGAACACGGCCCACAAATTCCGGAATTAATCCGAACTTGACCAAATCCTGCGGAGTTACCTCCTTTAAAAGAACACTGATTTCCGTATTTTTCTTATCTGCAATCTCAGCATCAAACCCTATGGAGTTCCTGTTTAATCTGTTCTGGACAATTTTTTCCAGACCGTCAAAAGCACCGCCGCAGATAAATAAAATATTAGTAGTATCAATTTGAATCAGCTCCTGATGAGGATGCTTTCTACCGCCCTGAGGCGGAACACTTGCCACGGTGCCCTCAATGATTTTAAGCAGAGCCTGCTGTACGCCCTCGCCGGAAACATCCCTTGTAATGGAAACATTTTCACTCTTTTTGGTTATCTTATCAATTTCATCAATATAAATAATACCAAACTGGGCGCGTTCCACATCATAATCAGCCGCCTGTATCAGCTTAAGAAGAATATTTTCAACATCCTCGCCGACATAACCTGCCTCCGTTAACGTGGTAGCATCTGCAATTGCAAAGGGCACATTAATAATTTTCGCCAGGGTCTGGGCCAAATATGTTTTACCCGAACCTGTGGGGCCCATCATAATGATATTGCTTTTCTGCAGTTCCACATCACCCGGATTTTTGGGGGCCATTACCCGTTTATAGTGATTATATACGGAAACGGCAAGCACCTTTTTAACTTCATCCTGTCCGATTACATAATCATCCAGAAAATCCTTAATTTCAACCGGCTTAAGCAGATTGATTTCCATATCAGGTTCTGCCTGTGCCTCCTCATATTCTTCTTCTACAATATCCGCACATATTTCCACGCACTCGTCGCAAATATATACACCTGCCGGACCTGCTATCAGCTTCTTCACCTGGTCCTGTGTTTTATTACAAAAAGAACACCTGATATTGTCGGAATTTTTTCCTGCCATCTCACACCTCTGGTCTGTTATTTTTCATCCCTCTTATAGACAACCCTGTCAATAAGACCATATTCTTTTGCTTCTTCAGCAGTCATCCAATTATCTCTCTCTGTATCTGCAGCAATGACATCATAGTCCTTTCCTGTATTTTCAGCCAGAATTTTATTCAGCTTTTCTTTGGTCTGCAGAATATGCTTTGCTGCAATTTCAATTTCTGTTGCCTGGCCCTGAGCGCCGCCAAGCGGCTGATGAATCATAATTTCCGCATTGGGCAGGGCAAGTCTTTTGCCTTTGGTACCGCCTGAAAGCAAAAAAGCCCCCATACTGGCAGCCATACCCATGCAATAGGTGGAAACATCACACTTTACATACTGCATGGTATCATAAATTGCCATACCGGCAGTGACGCTTCCGCCGGGACTGTTAATATAAAACTGAATATCCTTTTCAGGGTCTTCAGCTTCCAGAAACAACATCTGAGCGACAATTAAACTTGCTGTAACATCATTAACTTCTTCTCCGAGAAAAATAATTCTTTCCTTTAAAAGTCTTGAATAAATGTCGTAGGAACGCTCTCCGCGACTTGTCTGTTCAATGACATAAGGCACTAAACTCATATAGATACTCCTACCTTTCTAAACAAAATACATGAACAGTTCCCGCGGATTTCTCCGCAGGAAACTGATGTTATAATATGTCTTGCTTCATCATAATTCATGAGTACTTTGATTGCAATAAGTTTACCGTTTTATTAATAGAATTTTAATGTTTCTTTAGAATTACTTCTCTTTTGCATTCTCTACAACAAATTCTGCCGCTTTTCTTACAGCAATGTCCTCTTTAATCTGAACTGCACTCTTTTCAGGCAGAAGTTCTTTTACTTTTTCCACTTCCATCTGATATGCTTCCGCCATAGTCTTTAATTCTTCTTCATAATCTTCTTCTGTTGCTTCAATGCTTTCAGCCTTTGCAATTGCTTCAAGCACAAGCCTTGACTGAATTCTCTTTTCAGCCTGAGGCTTAACCTGCTCTATCATCTGCTCATAAGAAGAACCTGTAAACCGGAAGTACTGGTCAATGGTCAGTCCCTGCATCTGAATTCTCTGAGCGAATTCATCTACCATCTGTCTTTGCTGGGTAGCCAGCATTGCTTCAGGAATTTCCATATCGGAATCCTTAACAATCGCTTCTATTACTGCTGCTTCTTTGGCATCCTTAGCTTCCTTGGCTTTCCTCTCTTCCAGTTTGCCCTTAACATCCGCTTTGTATTCTGCCAGGGTTTCAAATTCGGAAACTTCACTTGCAAATTCATCGTCTAATTCAGGAAGTTCCTTTTCTTTGATTTCCTTAACAGTACATTTAAATACGGCAGCCTTGCCCTTCAAATCTTCTGCCTGATAATCCTCCGGAAAAGTTACGTTTACTTCCACTTCCCTGCCTATTTCAGCGCCTACAAGCTGCGCTTCAAAGCCGGGAATGAATGCGCCGGAGCCGATGGTTAAAGGATAGTTTTCACCTTTTCCGCCTTCAAAAGCCACGCCGTCAACAAAGCCTTCAAAATCAATCACTGTCATATCACCGTCTTTTACGGCTCTGTCAGTTACTTCAATATTTCTTGCATTGTTTTCTCTTTCCTTATTGATTTCAGCATCCACTTCTTCATCCGTTACAGCGGTATCCGCCTTATCAACCTTAACGCCCTTATACTTGCCAAGCTTCACTTCAGGCTTTAATGCTACTTCTGCAGTAAAAATGAAAGGCTTTCCCGCTTCAATCTGAACCACATCAATGGAAGGGGAAGAAACAATATCCTCTTCACATTCATCAAGAGCTTTTTCGTAGGCCTCGGGAATCAGCGCATTTGCTGCATCTTCATAGAAAATCTCTTTTCCGTACATTCTCTCAATCATCTGACGGGGTACTTTACCCTTTCTAAATCCGGGAACACTGATTTTGTTCTTGTTTTTCTGAAAAGCGCCTTCAAGCGCTTTTTCCAATTCTTCCGCTGAAACTTCAATGGTAAGCTTCGCCATGTTCTTTTCTAATTTTTCTACCTGTACACTCATTCTTGTACATCCTCCTTATATATAGCCTTATACTGCTTAATTTTTCGCATACTCACAATCATTGTACGATTATATCATATCCGCTTCAAAAATACCAGAATTTTCTCAATATATCTCTTTCAACGTATTATCATATCGTAACAGTTCAGCCATACCATTCATAAGTTGGCGGAATGTACATTTTCACTCCAA
>CAZDPE010000039.1:0-20796 GCA_964507235.1 uncultured Lachnospiraceae bacterium | reverse complement strand
ATCTGTCATAACACGTCCTGTAGAATCCTTCTGAGCCTGCTTATCTTCGATCAGTCTGTCGATACCGTACAGGGCAACACGTCTGTAGTCGCCGATGATACGTCCACGTCCGTAAGCATCCGGAAGACCTGTGATGATGTGTGCGGAACGGCATGCTCTCATTTCCTGATTGTAAGCATCAAAGCATCCTGCATTGTGAGTTTTTCTGTGTGTTGAGAAGAACTCGCTGATTTCAGGATCTACTTCATATCCGTTGTCAGAACAAGCTTTTTCTGCCATTCTGATACCGCCGTAAGGCTGAAGAGAACGCTTGAAGGGCTTATCTGTCTGGAATCCGACGATTTTTTCTTTGGATTTGTCAAGATAGCCGGGGCCGTGTGATGTGATAGTGGATACAACCTTGGTATCCATATCCAGAACGCCGCCTGCTTCACGTTCCTTTTTCTGTAAATCAAGTACCATTGACCATAAGTCTTTTGTGTCCTGTGTAGCTTCAGCTAAGAAGGAGTCATCACCATCATAAGGATGATAGTTTTTCTGAATGAAGTCACGTACGTTTACTTCATTTTCCCACTTACCGCCTACAAAATTGTTCCATTCTGGTCTCATTTTGAGTAAGCCTCCTATTTATTATTTAATTATGAGCATAACAACTATGCTGTTTTTGTACTTCTAATTATAGGTTACAAGGGGAGTATCAGTCAAGCAAGGAAATGTACTTTTTTACAAACAAAGAGTGATTTTTACAGAAATTTTAGAAAAATTTACTAAATACTCTGCAGTAATGTCATTCTGCAGGTTTGGCGTAAGTCAGTTATCCGGAGATTTGACTTCCTGGCTTTTTATCAGCTGTCTGATGGCATTAAAAAGATACGGCTTCAGTTCTTCTATGCCGACAGGCTCGCCGTATAAAATAGAGCTGTAGCAGGTGGAGCTGACAAGCTCAACAATCATAAAAAGTAATATTTCAGGATTTTGGAAAGCTTTGGGGGAGTTTTCAAGAATGGTGTAAATATTGTAAAAATCCACGTCATAGCTGTCGCCATGGATTATTCTATTTTCCTGTGGCACAGTTATCAGGAAAAGCAGTTGGAGGCGGCGGATAAAAAGGAAGCTATGGCAAAGGCAATCGGCGAAACCATTACTTCCGTGGTGAGCAGCTCCATGACTACCGTGGCAGGCTTTATTGCCCTCTGTTTTATGAGCTTTACACTGGGAATGGATTTAGGCATAGTGATGGCAAAAGGAGTGGTTTTCGGCGTAGTTGCCTGTATTACAATTCTGCCATCCATGATACTTGTTTTTGATAAGGCGCTGGAAAAAACAAAGCATAAGGCTTTGCTTCCCAATCTGAAAGGAGCAGGGGCATTTGTAACGAAGAATTATAAGATTTTTGTGGCATTGTTTGTGATTATTTTAATACCTGCTTTGTATGGTTACAAAAATACAGAGGTATATTACAATCTGGATGAAACGCTTCCCAGGG
Organism: uncultured Lachnospiraceae bacterium; assembly: GCA_964507235.1. Classification (GTDB taxonomy): domain Bacteria; phylum Bacillota; class Clostridia; order Lachnospirales; family Lachnospiraceae; genus Suilimivivens. The sequence goes on along the minus strand of CAZDPE010000039.1, from coordinate 19,310 downwards.
ATCTGCCAAGTATTGTAGCCAACGAGAAATTAAATGAAAGCTTTGACATGAATGCTACACATATGCTTTTGCTCAGTGCGGATCTTTCTGCTAAAGATGTAAAACATATGACGGATGAAATGAAAACGGTTGACGGTGTTAACTGGATACTGGGGCTTAATTCCATAAAAGGAGTATCTGTTCCGGATGAATTGATCCCCTCCGATTTAACGGATTCTCTTATGAATGAAAACTGGCAGCTTTTGTTAATCGGTTCTCAATATAAGGTAGCTTCTGAGGAGGTTAACAGTCAGTGTGAAAAGCTCAACGCCATCTGCAAATCTTATGACAGCAAGGGAATGCTGGTAGGGGAAGCGCCGTGTACTAAAGATTTGATAGAAATTACGGATAAGGATTTCAATACGGTCAGTGTAGTATCCATCGGTGTGATTTTTGTTATTATTCTGCTGGTGTTTAAGTCAATATCTCTGCCGATAATTCTGGTATCGGTTATAGAAATGGCAATTTTTGTAAATATGGGAATTCCCTATTATACAAAAACAGCGATACCTTTTATTGCTTCTGTAGTTATTGGAACAATCCAGCTGGGGGCTACCGTGGATTATGCAATTTTAATGACAACAAGATACAGAAAAGAAAGGTTTGCCGGGGTAGAGAAAAAAGAAGCGGTTACAATTGCATGTCAGACCAGTGTGAAGTCCATTGTGGTCAGCGCATTGTCCTTTTTTGCGGCAACATTTGGAGTTGGGCTGTATTCCAACATTGATATGATCAGTTCTCTTTGCACATTGATGGCAAGGGGCGCGCTTATCAGCATGGTATCTGTAATCTTTATATTACCTTCCATGTTTATGGTGTTTGACAGGATAATCATGCACAGCATTTTGAAAAACAGTAAAAAGAAAAACAATGTAGGTCAGGAGGCAGTTTCATTATGAAAAAGATTGGGAAAAGAAACAGAAAAATCGAAAAAAAGATATTGTGTCTGGGACTCAGTACAGTAATGGTAATCGGCCTTGCAGGCTGCGGTCAGGAGGAGGCTGAAGCTTCTTCAATCATTACACAGGAAAATCAGGAAAGTGTTTTGGAGGAGGTGCTAAACGGTCAGGTAAGCGCTTCTCACAGCAGTGAGGCAGGAAAGGAAGAAACCGTTTATGTACTGGCAGATGCAGCGGGCGGCGTCAATGAAGTGATTGTCAGCAACTGGCTGAAAAATGCTGACGGTGACAGTGTTCTTACTGATTTTTCAGATTTGACTGATATTGAGAATGTAAAGGGATATGAAACCTTTGAAACGGATAAGGATGGAAACATTACATGGCAGGCGCAAGGCGCTGATATTTATTATAAAGGCACTACCGATAAGGAGGTTCCGGTAGAAGTAAAGGTGTCCTATCAGCTGGACGGAAAGGATATTGCACCGGAAGAACTGGCAGGAAAGAGCGGCAGGGTTACTATCCGGCTGGATTATAAAAATAAAGAAACAAGAACAGTGGATATCGGAGGGAAGAAGCAGGAAATAAAAATTCCTTTTGCCATGATTTCGGGTATGGTGCTTCCGCAGGATATCTTTTCAAACATTGAAGTGACCAATGCAAGGCTGATGTCGGAAGGAAACAACAGCGTAGTAGTGGGCGTTGCTTTTCCGGGACTTAAAGAAAGCATCAATATGGAAGAATTAAAGGAAGAGCTTTCAGATAAAGGAGAAGAACTTGAGGATTTGGAAATTCCCGATTACATTGAGGTAACAGCGGATGCACAGAATTTTGAACTCGGCATGACTATGACAGTGGCTATGAGCGATGTGCTTTCGGATATTGAACTTACCGATTCCTTTGACCTTTCTGAAATCAATGATTCCATGGAAGATTTGCAGGCGGCTACAGATGGATTAAAGGACGGTACTGTAGAGCTGCAGGATGGAAGCAGTCAGCTTAAGGAAGGAACAAGTGAACTGCTGGCAGGTACGGATGAACTGAAGGACGGCGCTTCACAGTTAAAAAACGGTACACAGGAATTATATGAGAAATCAGGGCTTTTAAGCAGCGGAGCCCAGCAGCTGGATGAAGGAGCATCTGCGCTTTTAGACGGAACGGTGGCATTGCAGAATGGCGTTTCACAATTAAAGTCAGGAACAGGGGAACTGCAGCAGGGAGGGCAAAAGCTTCTTGATGGAACAAGTTCACTGGTAAGCGGAGCAAAGCAGCTGGATGAAGGGGCTGATTCTTTGAAAAACGGTGTGCTGGCAGCAAGTGAAGGCGCAAAGCAGTTACAATACAGCTTAAGCCAGATGACAAATGAAAACGGCGAAAATATTTCGATTCTGGCAGGTTCGAAGAGCCTGACGGATAATGCGGCCATATTAAATACTCTGGTGCAGGCATATTTTGAAAGCGCAGACCAGGCATCGGGAGAGCTGGCTGCAGCTATTGAAGCACAGCTTGCACAGGCAAGAGAAAACAGAAGCCAGGCTCAGGCGGGGCTGGAACAGGCTCAGGCTGCTCGGGATAATGCGCAAAATGCACTGCTTGCAGCATGTTCTGTTTCAAGCCAGAGCTTTGAGGTTATAACGGGAGCGGATACTCAGGTGGTCAGCCAGGAAGTGGAAGTAGAGGTAGAAGTGCCTGTAACGGAGCAGCGTACCATCAGCCAGACTTCGGAAGGTGATGGCGAAGGGGAAGAAGAAACGGGAAGCTATGAGCTGGAAGTGGTTACAGGAACGGGAACCCAATCATTTACAAAGACGGCGGAATTGGAAGTGACTTCTTACAGCACAGAAAATGTAGAAGTGGAAGTGGTAAATGCAGGAGATATTCAAAGCGCACTGGCAGTTTATCAGGAAGCGGAAAATCAGGTAGCTTCCTGTCAGGCGGCAGTGGCAGCCTGCGATGCACAGATAGGAACCCTGGAATCCATGGCTTCGGCCTTGTCTTCTGCGAACAGTGAGCAGGCAATGGAAGCAAAAGCGAATATTAAGCTTTTGGCGGAAGGAATTGCCGGCGGCACAGGAAATCTGAATCAGGGCTTACAGCAGTTTTCTGCAGGTGTCAATCAGCTGGTAGGTGAAGCACCGGATAAAGGGCTGCAGGCTTTGGGAATAGGAGCAGCACAGCTGAAGGATGGAACCGCTTCTGCTGTTTCGGGAGCGCAGGAATTAAACAGCGGCGCAAGCGAATTAAAACAGGGAATCGATACTTTAAACAGCGGGGCCGGTGAACTGGCAGACGGAGCAGGCAGTTTAAAGGATGGAGCAGCCGCCTTAAAGAGTGGGACCGGAGAATTAAGAGATGGTACAGGACAGCTGGTTTCCGGTACGGAAGTGTTGAATAATGGCGCCGGAGATTTAAAACAGGGAATTGATACTTTGAAAGAAGGTGTTCTGACTCTGGATGAAGGAATGGGAACTCTGGATGAAGGTGCGCTTGCGCTGGTAGACGGTATGTTCCGGTTTGATGAAGAAGGAATCAGTAAATTAACAGAGCTTTTCGGCGATGATGTGCAGGATGTTATTGACAGGCTTAAGGCAGTGGCCGACGCCGGTAAAGAATATAATACATTTACAGGACTTTCAGAGGGCATGGATGGAAGCGTTAAATTTATTATAAAAACAGAAGGCGTTAAATAAAATTCTCCTGACTAGGCTTGCCAGAAAGTGGGTAAAGTATTATACTGAATAAGGTCACAGGCATTAGGTTTTAGGCTTGTAATACTACAAATGGTTATAAATAGAAGGAGGTTTACTCAAAATGGCACAGATTACTAAGGAAATGACAATCGGCGAAATCTTAAGAACCAATCCGTCTGTTGCACCTGTTTTAATGGAAGCGGGAATGCATTGTCTGGGATGTCCTTCCGCACAGGCAGAAAGCCTTGAAGAAGCAGCTATGGTTCATGGCATGAATATAGATGATTTAATGGCTAAGATTGCGGAATTATAAAAGATGATTAACCGGTAATAAAGAAAGACCCTTGATTCGCATGTATCGTGTGAAGCAGGGGTCTTTTGACAGTATTAATTTTCTGCTTTATCAGAAGTAAGCTTTTTTATCGTAACAAGAGTGATAAGAAGAAGCAGGATTCCGATGGGAAGCGAAATAAGAGCACTTTGTGCAAAGCCGGCAACTAAATAAGTTACAAAGGAAATTGCCGCTACGACCAGAGCGTAAGGCAGCTGGGTGGTTACATGGTTTACATGCTTACATTGTGCACCGGCGCTTGCCATGATGGTGGTATCGGAAATGGGCGAACAGTGATCGCCGCACACAGCTCCTGCCATACAGGCAGAAATGGAGATAATCATCAGTTCATGATTGCTGCCGGAAAATACGGCGACAACAATGGGAATCAGAATTCCGAAAGTACCCCATGAGGTTCCGGTAGAGAAAGCAAGGAAGCAGCCAACCAGGAAAATAATGGCAGGCAGGAAATTCATAAGAGAACCTGCGCTTTGCTCCATGGCGGCAGCTACAAATTCCTTGGCACCCAGACTGTCGGTCATAGCCTTTAAAGTCCATGCGAAGGTAAGTATTAAAATGGCAGGAACCATCGCCTTAAAACCGGAAGGAAGGCATTCCATGCATTCGCTGAAAGTAAGAACTCTGCGAAGCAGATAAATGATAATGGTAATCAGCATGGCGCAGATACTGCCAAGGGCCAGTCCGACGGAAGCATCGGAATTAGAAAAGGCCTCAATAAAGCCTGCACCGTCAAAAAAGCCGCCGGTATAAATCATGCCGATAACGCAGCAGATAATCAGGGTGATAATGGGGATAATTAAATCAATGACTTTGCCCTTTGCGCCGGCGGGTGTATCGTCAGTCTGAACGCTGTCATCATCAGAAAATAAATCGCCTTTTAATGCATTTGCTTCGTATTTCTTCATGGAACCGAAATCCATGTTTAATACAATCAGCCCAATCATCATGACAATAGTCAGCAACGCATAGAAATTGTAAGGAATAGCACTGATAAAAATGGAGAAGCCGTCTTCTCCTTCTACAAATCCTGATACTGCTGCAGCCCAGGAAGAAATGGGAGCGATAATGCAGACAGGCGCAGCGGTGGCATCAATCAGGTAAGCCAGCTTGGCACGGGAAACTTTATGTTCATCCGTAACCGGGCGCATTACGCTTCCTACAGTAAGACAATTAAAATAATCGTCAATAAAAATCAGCACGCCCAGGGCAACGGTGGCCAGCTGCGCACCGGCGCGGGTTTTGATTCTTTCTTTTGCAAAACGCCCGAAGGCTGCGCTCCCGCCTGTCCGGTTCATCAGGCTTACCATGGCGCCCAGGATAACCAGAAAAATGATGATTCCCACATTGTAAGGGTCTGAGAGTACGGAAACAAAGCCGTTATTAAAAATATGTGTGAGAGTTCCTTCAAAGGAGAAGCCGGAGAAGAACAATCCGCCTACTACAATACCAATGAATAAAGAGCTGTAAACCTCCTTTGTGATTAAAGCCAGTACAATGGCCACAATGGGCGGAACAAGAGCCCAGAATGTTGCATACATGTCCATAATTTTTTCCCTTCCGCGATAGTTTGATATTATTTTGCATCAGAAAAGGCTTCTGACTGCTTATTTCATCATTCTATCATCAGATGTGACAAAAACCAAGTAATTTTGGTATATTTTGAACAATAAAAGTATTTTGTAAACTTTTTATTGTTATGGACAAAAAAATGCACAAATCAGAATATTTCTGATTTGTGCGTTTAAGGTTATGCTTTACCCGGTATAAAACAGGTCTGTTTACGGCCGGCTATATGCGGCACAAGGACTGCAATGCGGCATCTTTAATAATCGGTTCAAAATGTTCTTCCAGGTATGCTTCTGAAGCGGGAACCGATTTGGCTGAACTGCCGTATTCGGAAAGAATATTGCAGATTTTGTTAAATTCCGCCGGCGTGTGCCCGCTTTTAGATAGTACCAGAATATAAGAACCGTCTGCCTTTTTGTATAAGGAATTCTTACCTGCATAGTAACCGGAAAGAACATGGGAAAGCTTCATAAGCTCATGAAGGGAATGGAACATATATATTTTGGTCAGTTCCATTGCGGCAGAGGTTTCACTCAGCTTCTTCTGCAAAGCATTCTTAAAGGAACGTTTTGTTTCCTCTAAGGATTCGGCGGACTGTGCATGAGCATGGTCTGAATCCGTATTCTCGGAAACGGCATGTTTATTCTGAATTTTTCTGAATAAATCCAGTACATCATCGGCACCGTCGGCAATGGAATCCAGTACGTCATCGACTGTTTCCCTGTCCTCATGAACAGAAGGAGCAAATTTTGAAAAGCGGGTATCCAATTCTTCAGGGTCTTCCACCTTGGTAATAATAAGAACAATACATTCGGAATTTAGTGGAATGGCCTCTATCATTAACGGAATGTCTTCCGCTTCAAATCCAAATTCAAAAGATGCCTGCTGCATCATATCACGGAATAAATCTTTCGCTTTCTCAGTACCGTAAGCCAGTTCACTGAGCTTTAATTCTCTGTCAGCCAAATCTTCTCTGGTAAGGGTACAGCGAATCTGATGATCATTTACTTTTTCTATTTTCATTTTATCACATCCTTACTATTAAGATACTGTTATCTTGCCGTTTGGTTACAATAAATTCAATATTTCCTTATGATAAGTTATATTATACTTTGCTTGAATTTAAGTCAATAGGACAAGTTAAGTGTTTAAAAAAATTTAATAATCTTTCATGTCATCAGATTAAAATAATTGAATTTATGAAAAATATATAAATAATTAATAAAAACACTTGCAAAATTTGGTAATTTATACTACTATAGCTGCATGAGATGCCCCCGGATAAATCAGTATCAGGAGGAGGCATGAAATTTTTATAATACAATTATATTTATTTTAAGCAAAATTATTTTTCAATTGATGTTTCCGTTAAGGAGCATCAATCCAAACCTTCTTTAGGCAGGCAGCTGATAAGCTGCTTGTAATTTCAAAAATATCTTTTTAAGAAGGCAGTCTTACAGGCTTAAGTGTCTGTCGCGAAAATTCCACAAGGGTTTTCACCTTATAATTCACTTTGAAAATTCGCAAGCGGTAAATTAATTTTGATACATATCCGGCATCTCTACTGTTTTATTATCGTCATGAAACGAGAAAACTATAATCAGTTTTAAGGTTTATTTTCTGACATAACATATCACGGCTTCTTTTGGCCTTCCGGAAATTTAAAACTTAAAACGGATGGGAGAAATTATGACTGACAAAAGTGAAAATAATTCAGGTTCCCTCGTGCAACAGCTGCAAAAATGGGAAAAAGCGGGAATCAGGCTCTATCTTGATGGTACGCCGACCACTTCGGAAAATATTGAAAAAAATTGTGTTAATGAAGATACTTTGTACATGCCTGATTACGTAACCGATAAAGAGGGAAGAATAAAAGAAATCAGATATGACAGGATTTCACTGGATTAAGCCCCTATCTGAATATTCCGGCAGCAGCGGACAGTATCAGCACGCAGGCATACCCCCATGATAACGAGCGAAACAAAAGGGCTGCTGCCGGAAAGAAATAAAAAGTCAAAAATTGATAATGACGGTATGAAAATAGTTTGTTATAATAAAGGACGATTGGAGGAAACTTATATATGAAGAAAAAAATAATTCCCATATTAGTTGCAATCGTCCTTATTATAATTATAGGATGTATCAGTGTTGGGACTAAGCTGATAGAAAGATATTCCTATTCCAGGGAAAGGGCTGACTTATATGATTATTTTCAAATCAGTTCACAGGAAGACACAGCTGTTATTCTTGGAAATGAAATGATAGAGGAACGTGCCAGATTGATAGACGGAGTTTATTATCTGGATTTATTTACTGTCCATAAATATTTTAACGATAGATTTTATGAGGATAAAAACGAAAATCTGCTGTTATATACACTTCCGGACGATATTGTGAAAACGAATACCGGAAGTACTGTGAAGGAAAGTAAAAACGGCAGTGAAGATTTGGGTTATGTGATTGCCAGATATGAAGAGGATGAGCTTTATGTGGCAATTGATTATGTGAAGCAATATACAAATTTTTCCTATGAAGCATTTACGGAGCCAAACCGTATCCAGATAGATACTTCCTGGAATGAAATTCAGGTTTCGGAAATAAAGAAGGATACCGCAGTCAGAATCAGGGGAGGCGTTAAGAGCGAAATTCTTGAGGATGTGCAGCAGGGAGATAAGGTCACGGTTCTTGAGCAAATGGAAACCTGGAGCAAAGTGAAAACGGCAGATTCCATAATTGGATATGTGGAAAACAAGAGATTGTCGGATATAAGAAATGAACAGCCCATTCCGGTAACCGATTATGAAGAGCCCGAGTATACCAGTGTAACCAGAGATTATAAGATTAATTTAGGGTGGCATGTGATAGCCGGCACTGCAGGGAATGATACGCTTGGCAGTGTAACGGCCAATACTAAGGGATTAAATGTCATTTCTCCCACATGGTTTAAGCTTTCGGATAATAATGGGGGCTTTACAAGCTTTGCAACCTCAGAATATGTGAATAAGGCTCACGACATGGGGCTTGAGGTGTGGGCTCTGATAGAAAATATTGAATATAAAAGCAGCATTGACATGTATGTGATTTTATCTTCTACCGCTGTGAGAACGCAGCTGATTGAAAATTTAATCAATACGGTGCTGGAGTACGATATTGACGGCATTAATGTGGATTTTGAGCAAATCAGCATGGACTGCGGAGAGCATTATATTGAATTTATCAGAGAGCTGTCCATTCCCTGCAGAGAGCATGGAATTGTCCTTTCCGTGGACAATTATGTGCCGACCGGTTATACGGATCATTATGACCGGAGGGAACAGGGTATTGTGGCCGATTATGTCATTATTATGGGATATGATGAACATTATGCGGGAAGTGAAGTGGCAGGAAGCGTTGCCTCCATTGATTACGTGGAAGAGGGGATTGCCAAAACAGTGGAACAGGTTCCGGCAAATAAAGTGATTAATGCAGTGCCTTTTTACACCAGAATATGGGAAACTACAGGCAGCAGCATCAGCAGCCAGGCTGTCGGCATGGATATGGCGCAGGAGTATGTATCAGCTCATAACATTGAGGTGGAATGGGATGATGCAACCTGTCAGAATTACGGAGAGTATACTTCGGGAGATACGCTGTATCAGGTGTGGCTTGAAGACGAGCAGTCGATTCAGGTAAAGCTTAATATTATGGAGAAATACGGAATTGCGGGTGTGGCCAGCTGGAGGCTGGGATATGAAAAACCGGAAATCTGGGATGAAATCGTGAATTACCTGAACCGATAAAATAACGGAGTGCATTATTTGGATTTAAGGATAAGCTGTGGGTTATACCCACAGCTGTTTTTTCATAAATATATTATGAAATTGAATATGGCAGGGTACCTATGACAGAAAATCAAAATAGAGTTCTGAGATTAGTAATGGCAGGTATTTTGTTGTTTTCCATGTTTGTTGTGTCAAGGGAAGGCGCGGCCTTTGTAGCTTCGGGTGAAGTGGAAACATCCGGGAAACAGATTTGCGTGGTTATAGATGCAGGACATGGGGGCTCTGATCCCGGCAAGGTGGGAATCAATAATGCATTGGAAAAAGATATTAATTTACAAATAGCAGTCATTTTAAAAAAATTTCTTGAAGCGGAAGATATCAAGGTGGTAATGACAAGAGAGGATGAGAACGGCTTATATGATGAAAACGCCTCCAACAAAAAGGTACAGGATATGAAAAAGCGGCTTGAGATTATTGAATCGGCTGATCCGGTGCTGATAGTGAGCATTCATCAGAACAGTTATCATGAAGAGTATGTGAAAGGTGCCCAGGTTTTCTATTATCAGACCAGTGAAAGGAGTAAAGAGCTTGCAGAAATTCTGCAGGAGCAGCTGCGTGCGCTGGATTCCGAAAACAAAAGACAGGCCAAAGGAAATGACAGCTATTATCTGCTGAAGAAGACGGCAAAACCCATTGTTATTGTGGAATGCGGATTCTTGTCAAATTCAGAAGAGGCGGAAAAACTGGTTACTGCTTTTTACCAGGAAAAGCTGGCATGGAATATACATATGGGCATTATGAAATATATTAATACACATTAAGCTTCTTGTTAATCCGCGCTACTAGTCAAACAGAGAAAAATATGGTAGAGTATATATGGTTAACAGGCGTGGAGAAATCATAAAATGAAAACAGAAATTATCAGAATTGATGAAAATAATATAGATATGGAAGCCATAGGAAAAGCCGGAGAAATTCTGAAGCGGGGAGGTTTGGTGGCATTTCCCACAGAAACGGTTTACGGGCTTGGCGGAGATGCGTTAAATGAAAGCTCCTCCGCAAAAATATATGAAGCAAAGGGCCGGCCTTCCGACAATCCGCTTATTATACACATTACTAATATGGAATTTTTAAAAGGGATAGTCAGTGAAATACCTGAAGAAGCATATTTGCTGGCTGAGAAATATTGGCCGGGTCCTCTTACCATGATTTTTAATAAGTCTGATGCCGTGCCGCTTACAACCACGGGAGGACTTGAAACAGTAGCGGTCAGAATGCCGTCCCATAAGACAGCGCAGGCTTTGATTGATGCAGCGGGAGGATATGTTGCTGCACCCAGCGCGAACCGTTCCGGAAGACCCAGTCCCACGATTGCGAAATATGTTATTGAGGACCTTGATGGCAGAGTGGATATGATTATCGACGGCGGAGAAGTTAATATCGGACTGGAATCAACAATTATTGATTTGACAGGCAGCAGGCCTGTGATTCTGCGTCCTGGATATATTACGGAGGCTATGCTGAAGGAAGCAATCGGAGATGTAGAGGTTGACAGAACGATTATAGATAGCAATTCCGGGCAGGCACCCAAGGCTCCGGGCATGAAATACAGGCATTATGCACCGAAGGGGAATCTCACCGTGGTGGAAGGAGAACCTGAAGCGGTGATAAAATATGTTAATGACAGGATTAGTGTCTTAAAAAAAGAGGGAATAAAAACCGGTGTAATTGCAGCAGATGAAACGGCAGGAAGATACCTGGGCGGAAATATAAAGAGTACCGGGGAAAAAAAGGATGAGGAAGCTGCAGCAAGGCATCTGTTCCGTATTTTAAGAGAATTTGATGATGATGAGGTTCAGGTGATGTTTGCGGAGTCTTTTCCCCACAGAGGAATTGGACAGGCTGTTATGAACCGGCTGCTGAAAGCGGCAGGCCATCAGGTAATACAGGTATAAAAGTAAAAATAATAAAAAATGAGGAGGCAGGGATATGATAGCACTTGGCAGTGATCATGGCGGTTATGATTTAAAAATGCAGGTTATTGAGCATTTAAAGGAACGGGGGATGGAGTATAAGGATTTCGGATGCTTTGACAAAAGTTCCTGCGATTATCCGGATTTCGGATACGCTGCGGCACGGGCAGTTGCAGATGGAAGCTGTGAAAAAGGTATTGTGATATGTACTACGGGAATCGGAATTTCCATTGCAGCCAATAAGGTGAAAGGAGTGCGCTGCGCTCTGTGCACGGATGCTTATCTGGCTAAAATGACAAGGCTTCATAATGATGCCAATATGCTGGCCCTGGGCGGAGGCTTTACCGGGAAAAATCTGGCAATGGAGATTGTAGATACCTTTCTTGATACAGAGTTTTCGCAGGGTGAGAATCATATCAGAAGAATTTCAAAACTGGAGTGATAAAGAAATAGAAAGCAGGAAAACGGGCAGAATTTAAGATATAGGTTTCAAAACAAAAGACGATAAGATGCGGAGGTAAAAAAATGGCAAGAACAGTAATTATGGATCATCCCCTGATTCAGCACAAAATCGGTTATATCAGACGGACAGACACTGGTACGAAGGATTTCAGACAGACAATCGGCGAAATTGCCATGTTGATTTGTTATGAAGCAACCAGAGATTTAAAGCTTACAGACGTAAAAATAGAAACGCCGATTTGTGAAACAACAGTAAAACAATTAAAGGGAAAGAAAATGGCCATAGTGCCTATTTTAAGGGCAGGGCTTGGAATGGTAGACGGTATGCTCAATCTGATTCCTGCGGCAAAGGTAGGACATATTGGACTTTACCGTGATCCTGAAACCTTAAAGCCTGTTGAATATTATTGCAAGCTGCCGGCTGATTGTGCGGAGAGAGAAGTGTTTGTGGTGGATCCCATGCTTGCTACGGGTGGATCTTCTGTTGCTGCAATTCAGATGCTGAAGGATAAAGGCTGCAGAAATATACATTTTATGTGCATTATTGCTGCTCCGGAGGGCGTGAAAGCCATGCAGGAAAATCATCCTGATGTAGATATTTATATTGGGGCATTGGATGAAAAATTAAACGATTACGGCTACATCGTACCGGGGCTGGGTGACGCCGGAGATAGAATTTTCGGTACCAAGTAATGATATCGAAGAGGCAGGTGAAACGGATGAAAAAGGCAGGAAAGCAGAGAGCTGCCGTATTGACGGCGGCCGCCCTGCTGCTGTGCGCCGTTCCTACAACTGCTTATGCGGATATAAAAGATACGGAAAACAAGCTGAATCAGGCAAAAGAAGAAAAAGAAAAAACTGAAAATGCAATTAACTCCACGCAGGAAGAACTGGATAATCTGCAGGAAACGACAGAAGGTCTTAAAGGCCAGTTGAACAGTCTGAATAATGATTTGACACAGGTCAGCAATAATCTGGCAGAGCTGGAAGATAAGATTGATGTAAAAGAAGAGGAAATTGAACAGACAGGCAGGGAATTGGAAGAAGCAAAGGCAGTGGAGGAAGCTCAGTATGCAGCAATGAAAAAGCGCGTTCAGTTTATGTATGAGAAGCGTGATTTTTTGCTTTTGGAAATGATTTTCAGCTCCGCGAATTTTTCGGATTTGCTCAATCGCAGCGAGTATATTGAAAAACTGGCTTCCTATGACAGGAAGAAGCTTATGGAATTTCAGAATACCAGAGCCCGGATTGAGGAAACGGAAGCCCGGCTTAAGCAGGAAAAGGAAGATTTGGATGAACTGAAGGTAAAGGTGGAAGCGGAGCAGAGCCGCGTAGCGGGACTGGTGAGTCAGACATCGGGAAAAATTTCCAGCTATCAGCATCAGATTTCGGAAGCGGAGCAGGAAATGCTTGCGTATGAACAGCAGCTTGCGGAGCAGAATAATAATATTGAACAGCTGCAAAAACAGCTGGAAGAAGAACGAAGACTTTCCCAGCTGGCGGCGCAGTCAACCTGGCGTGATATTTCGGAAATTTCTTTTGCTGACGGGGACAGGTATCTTCTTGCAAATCTGATTTACTGCGAGGCGGGAAACCAGCCTTATGCAGGTCAGGTTGCGGTAGGGGCGGTTGTCATGAATCGTGTCATGAGCTCGGTTTTCCCGGATACTGTGGTGGGAGTTATCTATCAGGATAAGCAGTTTTCTCCGGTGGCCAGCGGACGGCTTGCACTTGCGCTTGCAGAAGGACACGCGACTCAGGCATGCTATCAGGCGGCTGACGAAGCTATGAAAGGCGCAACTACAGTAGGAAATTGTCTGTTTTTCAGAACGCCGGTGGAAGGTTTAAGCGGAATCCAGATTGGAGGACATATTTTCTATTAACAATAAGAAAACGGCTGATAACATTATTCATGAGCAGAATGCTGCCTGAGTAATGTTATCAGCCGTTTTTCATGCACAATCTATTCCTGCGAGAATGAGTCAAAGTCATGCCTGCATGACCCTGACGAATGCCGCGAAGGTCAATACCCGCCTCCTGGGGCGTTCAATTTTCATGTTCCGTTGCCTGCGGCGGGGTTGTTGACTGTTCATAGGCTTCAATGTAAGAGGTCAATTTGTCGAAATTCCCTCCGTAGATAATTGTCAGCAGTCTATCAAGCTTCTGCAGGCAGGATTTTAAGGTATCCAGAGTAAGGGAACGGGATTCCAGGGCTGTTACCAGCTCGTCCAAATCCACCACCTTTACAAAGCCGTCGGGATAAATAATAACATCTGCAAGCAGGTCAGTTACAATCAGTCTGTTGTCGGCAGGAGAGTAATCAAAATCTACAATATCGCAGTACCAGTACAGAAGTCTGCCGTCCTCATAGTAGAATTTACTCACCTTAAAGCCTTCCTTTAAAAAATAGCAGGAATAGCCATGATGAAGGTCTTTTTTGGGACGAATGGCATTCCATGATGTAACAATATGTTCTTCATTGCATTCCAGGATGATATCGTCTTTTAAAAGAATGCATTCATCGGGAATCAGACGTCTGCGGTACAAAACAGGATTTGTCATAATAATCCTCCATTCTTGCTCAGCCTGCGAATTTGGGCGCAAGCACAAATTTGCCTGTGAAAAATTTATTTTTCACAGTACTTCCTTTATGGGAACAAAGGTTTTGGGGCTGCATTGATGTTCGTTAACGAATTTTTCCATCCATATCATGTCATACCAGGCACCGAGTTTATAACCTGATTTGTGAAAATGTGCCACGGCGGTATAGCCGAATTTCTCATGGAAAGCTATGCTTTCAGGGTTGGGATAGGTGATACAGGCACACAGGTTGCAGATGTTCTGCTTTTTCAGCAGTTCTTCCAGCCTTTGATAAAGCGCGGTGCCGATTCCGGAGCGGCGGGAATTTTCGGAAACATAAATTGATGTTTCAACGGACCAGTCATAAGCAGCCCTGCCCTTGAAAGGAGAAGCATAGGCATATCCCATGAGAAGTCCGTCTTTCCATGCGCCCAAATAGGGATAGCGGGAAGAAATATTTATAATTCTGTCCCTGAATTCTGCAAGGGAAGGAATTGTGTATTCAAAGGTAACAGCCGTGCGTTCAACGTAAGGTGCATAAATATTCAAAAGAGCTTCTGCATCCTCTGCCGCGGCCGGTCTGATAATGATATCAGCGCTCATAGAAAATCTCCGATTTACATAAAATTTCAATAAATTTTAGATAAATTTCATAAAAAATCTATTTTTCAAAATACTACTCTTAAACAGTCAGAAAGTCAACTTTTTTCCTGGACATAAACGTGAAAAATGGGTATAATCTATAAGTGTATGCAAATAGCAAATTTTAGCAGGAAATATCCTGAGAGGGAGAGGCATGCCTAAGTTTAATCGGAGTGTATATCAATCCCTGACAATGATAGGGCAATTCGGTATTAATATGTTAGTTCCCGTCTTTGCTTGTTCTTTTCTTGGAATATATCTGGATAAGAAGCTGGGAACCTCTTGTTTTGTTATTTTACTGTTCTTTGTGGGTGCAGCTGCCGGCATCAGAAATATTTACCGGTTTTCCAAAAAGATTTTTGACCGTAAGAGCAGTGAATCCGCCTATCTGCACAAGGGCAGGAAAAACAGAATGGAACAGAAACGAAATCAGAGGAAATGAATTATGAAGGCAGTCATCATCAAAATGAACAGGACATTGTTTGAATTGTTGATTGGCATTTTAATTTTTGGAGTTATTTGTCAGATATTTGTATTTTTTGCAGAAGACAGGGCGGGTTACAGCCTTGGGCTTTGGATTGGTATTCTGACTGCGGGAATTTCCGCATATCATATGTGGCATTCTTTAGACAGAGGGCTGGACTTCGGAGAAAAGGACGCTGTGAGTTATTTGAGCAGGCAGAATATTTTCAGATATGTTTTTATCACGGCCGTTTTAATCCTTACGGCTGTTACCGGAATCGGGAATCCCCTTTCGGCATTTCTCGGGGTGATGGGATTAAAAGCATCCGCCTATATGAATGTTTTTACCAGAAAAATCAGTAAGCTTTTTTATGGAGAAGAAATTCTACCTGATTTAATGATAGAAGAACCTGCCTGTGAGCAGGAAATAAGGAGGTGAAATTATGGGGCAGGGAATCTTGTTATCGGAAGGCACGGCTGTGGATTTTATGATTCACGGGGTTTTTTCCTATGAATTATTCGGACAGACTGTATGGATAACAACGTCGCATGTATGCATTTTAATTGTAATGCTGATTATTATGGCATTCTGCCTGTTGGCAAACCGGGCAATTAAGCATGCAACGGAGGTTCCGGGTGCGTTCCAGAATGTTGTTGAGATTATTGTTGAGATGCTGGATGGTATGATTGGAGGTGTTATGGGCAAATATGCCGTAAACTTCCGAAATTACATCGGCACTATTTTTATTTTCATTTTTATCAGTAATATATCCGGACTTTTGGGCTTACGCCCGCCTACTGCCGATTATGGCGTAACCTTTGCACTTGGTATCATTACCTTTGTGATAATTCATTTCAACAAGTTTAAGCACCAGAAGGTATCAGGCGTTTTAAAGGGCTTATGCGACCCGTGGCCGATTTGGGCGCCGATTAATATCATAGGTGATTTGGCAGTGCCGGTTTCGTTATCCTTACGTCTTTTTGCCAATATTCTGTCAGGAACGGCAATTATGGCGCTTATCTACGCGCTTCTCAATAAGTTTGCCGTTATCTGGCCCGCAGCATTGCATGTATATTTTGATTTGTTCTCAGGAGCAATTCAAACTTATGTTTTCTGTATGCTGACTATGACGTACATTACGGATGCGTGCAGTACGGAAGAAAATTAAAATATTAAAATTATGCTTATAAGCACAAGGAGGAAACAAAAATGGAATTTAATACTAACTTTATTTTAGGTTGCTCAGCAATCGGTGCAGGTCTGGCGGTTATTGCCGGTATCGGACCTGGTGTAGGACAGGGTATTGCAGCAGGACATGCGGCAGCGGCAGTTGGAAGAAATCCCGGAGCAAAATCTGATATTACTTCAACCATGCTGCTTGGACAGGCTGTTGCGGAAACAACAGGTCTGTATGGCTTGCTGATTGCTATCCTTCTGTTATTCGTTAAGCCCCTTGTACCGTAACTGCCGGAAAAGTTTTTCCGGGGCGTCAGGGGATGCCGTCTGAGAAAAAACAGGTTTTCCGGAGAAGAGTGCCGCAGCATTCTTCTGAAATGAATCATAATAGAAAGGAGACTTGACGATGGAACCGAGATTGTTTGATTTGGATTTGCAGCTTTTAGCGGATGCGGGCCTGATGATGATTTCAATTTTCGTCCTGTTTCTGTTTGCATCCTACTTTCTCTTTAATCCTGCCAGAGAATTTCTTAAGAAAAGACAGGATAAGATTAAGGGGGAGCTGGACAATGCCGCAAAGGATATGGAAGATGCGGCTGCGCTGAAGGCTGAATATGAAGATAAATTAAGGAACATCGAAAAGGAAGCGGATGAAATCTTAAGCGATGCCAGAAAGCGCGGATTGGCAAATGAAAATAAGATTGTGGCAGAAGCGAAAGAAGAAGCTGCCAGAATTATTGAAAGAGCCAGAGTGGAAGCCGAGCTTGAGAAGCAGAAGATGGCGGATGACGTGAAGCGTGAAATGGTAGTCATTGCATCTATGATGGCCGGCAAAGTAGTTAAGGCATCCATTGATACCAGTGTGCAGGAAAGTCTTGTAAATGAAACTTTGAAGGAAATAGGTGAGAGCACATGGCTAAGCTAGTATCGAAAACATATGGAGAAGCTTTGTTTGAACTGGCGGCAGAGGAAGGCAGGGAGGATGCTTTCCTGGAAGAAGTCATGACCTTTAAGGAAATACTGAAAGAGAATCCTGATTTTAATAAATTGATGAATCATCCCAAGATTCTGAAGGAAGAGAAGCAGGAGGTTCTTGATAATGTTTTTGGGGGAAGGATTTCCGATGAACTGTCAGGATTCTTACATCTTATTATAAGCAAGGACAGATATGGGGAAATTGATGCAATCCTTGATTATTTTATTGATGAAGTAAAGAAGCTGAAGGGTATCGGCGTTGCATATGTAACTACGGCAATTTCGCTTGACACGGCAAAGCAGCAGGAAATAGAAGAAAAACTTCTTTCCACCACTTCCTACAAACAGATGGAAATGCATTATCAGGTGGATGAAGAATTAATCGGCGGCATGGTAATTCGTATAGGGGACAGAGTGGTTGACAGCAGTATTAAAACCAGACTGTTTGAACTGCGCAGGCAGCTGCTGAAAACAAGGATTGAAAACAGCTGAGTATGACTGACATATGCGAAGCCGTTTAATAAAAATGATTAGAAAGGTGCATAAGAACCATGAATTTAAGACCGGAAGAAATCAGCTCGGTCATTAAAGAGCAGATAAAAAGATATGCTTCAGAACTTGAAGTTTCAGACGTCGGCACTGTTATTCAGGTGGCTGACGGTATTACCCGCGTACATGGTCTGGAAAACGCAATGCAGGGAGAGCTTCTTGAGTTCCCCGGAGAAGTATACGGCATGGTGCTGAATCTGGAAGAGGATAATGTAGGCGCCGTACTTCTGGGAAGTCAGAAGAACATCAATGAAGGGGATATGGTAAAAACTACCGGACGAGTAGTTGAGGTTCCTGTAGGTGATGTAATGCTTGGACGTGTTGTTAATGCGCTGGGTCAGCCCATTGACGGAAAAGGTCCAATCCAGACGGATAAGTACCGTAAAATTGAAAGAGTGGCGTCTGGTGTTATTACCAGAAAGTCAGTAGATACTCCGCTTCAGACAGGTATTAAAGCGATTGATTCCATGGTACCTATCGGAAGAGGGCAAAGAGAGCTTATTATCGGCGACAGGCAGACAGGAAAGACGGCCATTGCCATTGACACAATTATCAACCAGAAGGGGCAGGGCGTAAAGTGTATTTATGTAGCCATCGGTCAGAAGGCTTCCACGGTTGCCTCCATTGTTAAGACGCTGGAGGAATTCGGTGCCCTTGCTTATACCACAGTAGTTGCAGCTACTGCAAGTGAATTGGCGCCTTTACAGTACATCGCACCATATTCAGGATGTGCAATCGGCGAGGAGTGGATGGAAAACGGAGAAGATGTACTGGTTGTTTATGACGATTTAAGCAAGCATGCAGCTGCTTACCGTACGCTTTCCCTGCTTCTGAAAAGACCCCCCGGACGTGAGGCTTATCCCGGAGATGTATTCTACCTTCATTCCAGACTGTTGGAAAGAGCAGCCCGCATGAGTGAAGAATATGGAGGAGGTTCCCTGACGGCGCTTCCTATTATTGAAACTCAGGCAGGAGATGTATCCGCATACATTCCTACCAACGTTATTTCCATTACTGACGGTCAGATTTATCTGGAAACGGAAATGTTTAATTCCGGTTTCCGCCCTGCGGTAAATGCCGGTTTGTCCGTATCCCGTGTAGGGGGTGCAGCTCAAATTAAAGCGATGAAGAAAATTGCAGCGCCTATCCGTGTGGAGCTGGCGCAGTACAGGGAGCTTGCTTCCTT
>CAZDPE010000038.1:0-21097 GCA_964507235.1 uncultured Lachnospiraceae bacterium | reverse complement strand
CAAGCTCTCACGGTCATATTGTACAATTGTTTCTGCATGGCTGAACTGTTACAAAATATCTTAAATTTTTTTAAAAAATACTTGCAAATCAAAAAACATTATACTATAATAACACTTGCGTTGCAAATGATGCATGTGAATAAACAATAGATTAAAGCCTGTTGTTGCAAACAAAAGATACGCACCGCTAGCTCAGTTGGTAGAGCACCTGACTCTTAATCAGGGTGTCCAGGGTTCGAGCCCCTGGCGGTGCACTTGTAAGTACCATTTTTGAGGACAAAGAGCCTTGGGGATGGTGCTTTTTTTGCGCGTAAGGCATGAGCCGTGCCATTTGTAAAAATTTAGTGCCTTGGGTGCTTGCACACAAAAGGCACTGAATTTTTTGCAAATGATAGGGCGAAGCCCGCGACAGAGATGCAGCGCAGCGGAATCGGCGTGCACACCATTACGCTTCCTGCTTTTTATTTGTCTTCGCATACTGCAGCTTAAACTGCTTGGGCGTAACCCCTTTCCATTTCTTAAATATTTTTATCAAATGACTGCTGTCGGCAAAACCTGTTTCCTGGCTGATGTAACTCAAATCAAAATCAGTAAAAAGAAGAAGGTCTTCCGCTTTGCAAATACGGATAAATTCAATATATTCCTTACATGACCTGCCGTAATACTGCTTAAAATTCTTAGCAAAATAAGAGTAACTCATGCTGCACATATCCGCCAGCTCCTCTACCTTAATGGGCTCGCCTACATGGGCATCTATATACTCGGTAATTGCATGAATGGAGTCCACTTCCAAGGAATGTACCGCCGCCACATCGGTATCAAATCCTTTTTCCCTCCATATCCTGATCAAATGTACCAGCAAATAACAGATTTTATTATGAACGATAATATCATAACCGTAATTTTTATGTTCCAGCTCTTTGCGGCATTCTTCAAATATTTCGGCAGCGGGAATATTTCTGATATCCTCTTCTTTAAAAGAAATCGGTGCATTTCTGTTTTTATTTGCACTTCCCAAAATAATGCGCAGCTTCGGCGCATAACTGTTTTCCGTATACAGCCTGTTCACATCAAACTTAATCACTTCATATTTCAGAGGAAAATTGGTAGCCGTATAAATAGCATGTACCGCTTCGGGATGGAATAAAATCAAATCGCCGCTTTCCACAATATAACTGCTGCCGTCACACTCTATAAGCCCGGTACCCTCTTTCATATAAATAATTTCCATAAAATAATGCCAATGAGGTCTGACAGGGAAAGGCTTTACAGTTGTATCATATAAAAATGCCTCATAAGGTGAATTTAATGTGTCACTATACTCAAACAAATACTGCATTCTGCCACCTCTTATTCAAATGTATTTGGAAATAGATTTTTACAATTTTTGCACAGCTATATTATAGCGAATAAATATAAAAAGTGCTATATTTTTTATAAAATCAAAATAATATCAATTTTACAAGAAAGGAGAATGGATTATGCAATTTATTAAAGGGGTTACGTTTGCGTCTTTTGCGCCTAAAGGCAGCTTTGAAACAAAGGAAGCTTTCGACAGCCTGGATAATCTGAAAGAAAAAACCGGGGCTAATTTCATTATTTTAATTCCCAACGGTTTACAGGAAACTCCTCAATCAGAAGAGATTTTTTATACTACAGACGCGACGATATCGGATGAAGAGCTGAAAGCTATGATAAAGTATGCCCACGAAATCGGTCTGCAGACAGCACTGAAACCCACTGTAAACTGCAAAAACGGAGCCTGGCGTGCCTATATCAATTTTTTCGATAAAGATGTGCACTGCGAACCAAAATGGAGAAACTGGTTTGCTTCTTATACTAAATTTCAGTTACATTATGCAAAAATCGCCGAAGAAACAAATTGCGAGATGTTTCTTGCCGGCTGTGAAATGGTGATGAGCGAAAGACGGGAGGCTGAATGGCGCAAGCTGATTGCCGATATTAAATCCGTTTATTCCGGTCCTGTTTCTTACAATACTGATAAATATCAGGAAGATAATATCACCTGGTGGGATTGCGTGGATGTTATATCTTCAAGCGGCTACTATCCTACAACGGACTGGGAACAGGAGCTTGACCGTATTGAAAAAGTTGTTAAAAAATTTAATAAGCCGTTTTTCTTTTCCGAATGCGGCTGTATGTCCACGGAAGGCTCTTCAAAAGCCCCCAATGACTGGACCTTAACAGGCGATGTAAACTTACAGGAACAGGCCGACTGGTATACCGCCATGTTTGAAGCCTGCAAAAACCGTTCCTGGGTAGAGGGGTTCTGCCTTTGGGATTGGGCATGGAAGCAATATCCTCCCTGCAAAGCCAAGCACCACGGCAGTTATGACATATATGAAAAGCCTGCCCAGGATGTTGTGAAAAAATATTATAACAGCTTTTAATTTAAAATAATTTTAAGGACATTATTATTATGAAAAATTTTACGCAGCCGGAAGCAATTAACCTTGACGCTTCCGAGAAGGCGTTTTTGGAAACCTTTAAGCGAAATGAGGGAAACAGCCTTAAAATACTTCTGGGTATTTACAGGGGGCATTACCCTAAGCTGTTTCTTTCTATTATGTTTTTTGCTGTAAAGCATTCTCCTGTATGGGTGCTTCCTATTGTTACCTCCAACATTATTAATACGGCTACAAATAAACCGGACAATTCCGGAACCATTATACTGATTAATATATTGATAATGTCATTCTTTGTAATACAGAATGTCTTTTCCAATTATATACATACCTGGCTGTATGCCAAAACAGTACGCGGCGTAGAACAGGGCCTTAGAAGTTCTCTGGTAAGAAAACTTCAGCAGCTTTCCATTACCTATCACAACGAAATGCAGTCGGGGCGCCTTCAGTCAAAAATCATGCGTGACGTGGAACAGATTGAAACGCTTTCCTCTCAGATATTCATTACAGTGCTGAGCATTCTACTGAATATCTGTGTAGCATTCGGGGTGGTAATTTTTAAAAGCATTACCGTATTTTTATTTTTCCTCGCCACGATTCCTGTTGCCGTCTGCCTGATGGTAACATTTAAAAGCAAAATTAAACGTTATAATTCCGATTTCCGCCGGGAGATGGAAGAAACCTCAGTTAGGGTCATGGAAATGGTTGAATTGATTCCCGTTACCAGAGCTCATGCCCTGGAAAAACAGGAAACCAGAAAAATGGATAACCAGCTTGAGCATGTAGCGGAAAAAGGACTTAAGCTTGACATGATACAGACCTATTTTTCCTCCGTCAGCTGGGTTTGTTTTCAGCTGTTTCAGGTTATCTGCCTTGGATTTACCGGTTATCTGGCCTCCAAAGGGAAAATATCCGTAGGCGAAGTAGTCATGTATCAGACCTACTTTTCCAGTATTGTCAATCAGGTATCCAACATTATCACTCTTCTGCCCACCATTTCAAAAGGGCTTGAGTCCGTGGATTCCATTGGCGATATTCTTTTAAGCCATGATATTGAGGATAATAAAAATAAGAAAAAGGTTAAAAATATTACAGGCGACATCACCTTTGACCATGTAACCTTTCAATATCCTGACGCGGATACTCCCGTGCTTTCCGATTTAAGTTTTCACATTAATGCGGGAGAAACTATTGCATTTGTGGGAAGTTCCGGTGCCGGTAAAACAACCATTCTTAACATGGTAATCGGATTTATGAAGGTCAATTCCGGCAGAATACTGATTGATGGAATGGATTTAGCCGGTTTAAACCTGCAAAGCTACCGTTCCCATATAGCAGTAGTTCCCCAGCAATCCATCTTATTCTCAGGAAGCATCCGCGAAAATATTACTTATGGTATGGACAATATTTCAGATGAATTGCTGAACAAGGTAATTAAAGCCGCCAATCTGGAAGAGCTGATAAGTTCTCTTCCTGACGGGCTAGAAACCATGATAACCGAACACGGAAGCAACTTATCGGGAGGACAAAGACAACGAATTTCCATTGCCAGGGCTTTTATCAGAAATCCCAGCATTTTGATTCTTGATGAAGCAACTTCTGCCCTGGATACGATTTCCGAGAAAAAAATACAGGAAGCAATTCACAATCTGGTACAAGACCGCACTACCTTAATCGTAGCGCACAGGCTCTCCACCATTCGTGATGCTGATAAGATTGCCGTCGTTGGAAACGGCGGATTGGTAGAATTCGGAACCTATAATGAACTGATGGAATTAAAGGGTGAATTTTACCGTTTGAAAAATCTTCAAATTTAAGCTTGCTATCTCGCTGTGAAAAGCCTTAGCAGCAAGATTGTATCCCCCTTTTTGAGGCAGCCGACCTAAAAAACAAGGCCGGCTGTTTCTATTATAATTCCCGAAACAACTCCTATCACATAAAGAAGCACAGTTATCTTAATGTTCTCTTTTATATTCTCATTGACCTTAAATAATACCAAAAGCCCGACTCCCGCACCGACCAAAAGCCCTGCTGTCATGGAGCCTGCGCTTAACATGCCTTCCAAATACAGCTGTGTTAAAACCACAGAGGCCGCACAATTGGGTATCAATCCGATAATTCCCGCCAGCATACAGCCTATGACCGGTTTGCCGCTTAATACAGCCGAAAGGCTGTCTTCCCCTATGATTTCAATTAAAAGATTAAGCGCAAAGGATACAATAATAATAAAGAGAAGTATCTGCAAAGTATGACTGAGCGCTGATTTCCATATCTTACCTTCTCCGCAATGACAATGCTGATGGTCGCACATTTCTTCAATTTTCAGATGCTCATGCTCCGCCCCGCTGCCATGCTTCTTTCTTACCAGCATATCAATCATAAAGCCTGCTGCCATACCAATCAAAATCTTAATTCCAAGAATACGCAGAATAGTAAGAACGGGAACCTGCTCTGAAATGAATATGGGAAGCATTTCATCCGAAGTGGAAAGGTAAATCGAGAGCAAGGTTCCGAGCGTAATGATTCTGCCGGCATACAGATTTGAAGCCGCCGCGGAAAAACCGCATTGGGGAACCACTCCAAGTATACTGCCGATAAACGGTCCGAATCTTCCTGCCTTCTGAACCATTTCTTCCGCTTTATCTCCAGCTTTATGTTCAATATATTCCATTACCAGGTAAGTCACAAAAAGAAAGGGCAAAAGCTTTAAGGCATCTATTAATGTATCTGCTATAACATCCAATAACACGGGAAATCTCCTTATATACATCCAACCAGGGGATTAATCTATATTTAATCATAGGCTTCAGAATTCAATTCCTCATATGCATAATATAGCCCAGTTACAGCTTTGTCAAATCATTCCTCGTCATATGCAGTCAGCTTCTTTCACTTTCCAATTGCTCTGCTGTGATTTCCAAAAATTCTAATATTAAATCCATATTCTTTTTTAAGGCGACGACCCCGAACTGCAGAATATCTTTTTCCTTCCATCCGTTTATTTTTTCATACCGCTTTGCCAGTTCGGAAAGTCGTTCCTGCTGTTCATCATCCACAATGCAAATTAATTCATATAGTGTCATTTTCTATTGCTCCTTATATTAGTTTATATATCTTAATTATATAGTATCTTTTTTTTGGAGTCATTATTCATACGCACATCAGAGTAAAGTTTCTGAAAAAAGAAGCAATAAAAAAATGCGGTTCTGAAGGGAGCAGGACATACGGCAGAGTACTTCCTAATGCGGAAATGAAATAGCCGAAGCTGATAATTTCATATCAACTCCGGCTATTTTAAAGAGCTCAGATAAAAGAACTATATTCCCAAATCTGTACCAAAACCAATAAATTTAAAAAATATAATGTATATGATGACTTCACAAATGATTTATTGCTTATTTCTATCGTTCCATCCGAATGCAGCATACTGATGAAAGCACACAATAAATATGGCAATGTCGGAAGAAAATATCTTCCCTGTAATCCTTCTATGTCATAAGTTGAGGCTCCGATATCCGTCCACTGAATATATAAACTCGTAAAAATCAGGAATATTGTTCCTAATCCGATACCCGCCATAAACAAAGACGCCAAATAATCCGGTTGTCTTCTTCTAACCTTTTCTACCGATACAAACCAGCACAAAAGCACCATTAATCCTATAATCAGACAACCGTTAACAGAAATATTCAGGCTGCCTAATTTACTTCCCAGCAATTGATTTAAAAATTCCACACCCTCCTGCCAGATTACTTTATCCATAATATATAAATATCGTCCAGGCTGATTTATAATATATAAAAGCTTCTCGTTTGTTCCTCCCCCGCCTCTTGTATACTGTAAATATTTTCCGGCAATAATCAGCCATCCCATAGAAATTGAAAGCACTATTGTCAATATTACGGCTTTATGAAATAAACTCTTTTTTTTACTTCCAAAGCATTCCCAGGGTATAATCAATACCAAACCTGCCATAATAAAATAAATCACCTTGCAGGATGCCATCATCATCATAATTGCATAAATCAGGATTAACTGCTTTTTATTCATTTGCCTGTGTTCCGCTCTCAAATATAAACAATATGCCAATACCGCAAGCGCCGCGGCAAAGGTAATTGCATCTACGGAAAGACTTGCTCTTTCCTGCAATGACATGGGTGTTAATGCCAGGAACAATAGTATTCCCTTTCCATAAGGAATATATTTTATAGCATAATAAATGATTACTGTACAACCAATTGCATTAACAATACTTCCGCAAATCACCATTACATATGTGTTATGCGTTAACACCTCCCCCAAAGCGACCCCAAGCGATTGAAAAATATAAGATACGGGAGAATACAGCGCCATATTTACATTGTCATGTAAAATTACATTATCCGCATCTATCTGCATGATGAAATTTTTAAACAGAATGTATGGCGTATAACTATCACTCCGAAATGGAATCAAATTTTCCGGAATTGGAATTTTCCCATCCGGCGGAACTAAAAAATAGCCATGGATAATACCATACGACCTGACATAATGATTCACCTCATCCGGTACCTGAAAGATTGGTACAAGTATCAGATATAATATGCAAAGCGGTATCGACATAATTATAAAAATGTTTTCCGGTTTCATTATCCACTTATTGGTGTCTTTTTGAAAAAGAATCGTATACATGGGAATTGCAAACAGCAACACTGCAAAAAAGGTTATAATTTTTCGCTGGTCTTTAGTAAATAACAAATAAGTCGTTCTGTTCCAAACCGTACCCTCTAATGTCAGTCCAAATCCATAAGAATTCTCCTGTGCAGGCGAATTACTGGTAATCTCCAGAAAATAGCGGCTGTCATTATCTGAGAACGTTATATTATCAAAAACAAATTCTGCTGCATAGCCTTTATAATCACTAATTTCAAACAATGTGTCATTGGAAAATGATTTCGTATATATTTCTTCTTTATCACTATAAATGTGAATGACAGTTGTATATTCACCGGATAATTCTGCAGGAGCTGCAATATTTAACAAAATTGAACGGAATTTTTTCCCAGATAATATGATTTCCTGTTTTATAGGAGTATCGGAAGTAACATAAACATTATTCTCTCCTAACTCCCTAAATGCATCCTGATACACATAATCATCATTAATTATACCCACGAAAGCAGCTAGTATAAATACTAAAAAGACGAATACCTTGTGCTTTATCAAAAATTCGGTTATTCTTTTCATTCTGACCTCCCCGGTCTGTTTTCACAGCCTTCCCTGACCATAATGATAAATCTGCCAATATCCTTATTGATTATACCCGTACAATTCTTATAAGTCAACTAATTCAATACATAGTCAACCTATAGAATACTTATATTATAGTATGCTATGGCTAAAGGAGGTTTTCATATGGTTGATTTTGGAAACGTACTCAAAACTCTACGTTTGAAAGAAAATTTTACACAAGCACAACTGGCACAAAAATTGGGACTTACAAAATCTGTTATCAGTGCTTACGAAACAGGTCTGCGTTTACCTTCTTATGATATTCTTATTCACATTGCAAGAATTTTCGGCGTTAGCACGGATTATCTTTTAGGGCTGGAAAATAAACAGGAAATAGACCTGTCAGGTCTGTCGCAAGAGGAAATAAATGCTCTTTTGAATCTGATTAGAGCTATGAAAAAAAACTAAGGCACATATTCCCGTACTGCTGCAGGAATATGTGCCTGTACTATTTTTTAATCTTATCTTTCTTCACACACCTGAAAGATATAAAACTTCAGATAATAAGACTCATCAGCTGCCCAGAGAATAGGATGGTCGGGAGCCTGGGTTCTGAATTCCACCTGACGCAGCCTCTTATGGACATTTCTTGCCGCCTGATTAATGGTTTCTGTAAACAGCTCATAAGACATAAAGTGAGAACAGGAGCAGGTTGCCAGAAAACCACCGTCTTTTACCAGCTTCATGGCTCGAAGATTAATTTCCCGATAGCCCTTTATGGCATTTTTAATGGAACTTCGGGATTTCGTAAATGCAGGAGGGTCTAAAATAACCACATCGAAAAATTCCCCCCTTGCCTCCAGCTCAGGAAGCAGTTCAAATACATCCTGACATCTGAAAGACACTCTTTCCGCAAGCCCGTTCAAGGCTGCGTTTTTTGCTGCCTGGTCTACTGCAAGCCGGGAGGCATCCACGCCGATAACCTCTTTTGCTCCTGCAATTCCTGCATTTAATGCAAAGGAACCTGTATGAGTAAAACAGTCCAGAACCCTCGCATCCTTACAAAGCTTCTGAACCGCCAGTCTGTTGTATTTCTGATCCAGGAAAAATCCGGTCTTTTGTCCGTCCTTAACATCTACAATATATTTTACGCCATTTTCAATAATTTCCACATTGGTATCAAATTCTTCACCGATAAATCCCTTAATACGTTCCATGCCTTCATGAATTCTTACCCTGGCATCGCTTCTTTCATAGACACCCCTGATAACAATGCCGTCTTCCGAAAGCACTTCCTTCAAAAGCTCCACTATCTGAAGCTTAAACCGGTCAATCCCAAGCGCAAGGGATTCCACTACCAATACATCGGAAAATTTATCAATTACAAGTCCGGGAAGGAAATCCGCTTCCCCGAAAATTACCCTGCAGCTTCCGGTATCAACAGTCTTCTTACGATACTCCCATGCATCCTTAACCCGCTGCTTTAAAAACTCACTGTCAATCTCCTGCCGGACGTTTCTTGTCATAAGGCGGATTCTGATTTTAGAATTCTGATTAATAAATCCCCTTCCCATAGGATATCCGTCAAAATCATGAACCGTTACAATTTCTCCGTTCTTAAAGCTTCCCGCAATGCTTTGAATTTCATTATCATATATCCACATACCGCCTGCTTTGATGGTGCGTCCTTCTCCCTTTTTCAGGGTTACAATTGTTTCGCTCATTATAATACCGTCCTTCTCCTTAGCGATGTAACGTTTCCAGTATAACACGTCCCTTTTTCATGTTTCAACCTGTAATCTTCAATCTTGTGTAATCTCCAATCTTGTAATCTCCTCCGGTAATCTTCAAAATCATCCCGCAACTCCGGATTTCGGAGAACAGAAACCGATTTTTGCAGAGCTTGAAAGCCAAAATGGGTAGTGCACAGCCCATAGGCCAGGCCGTTTATGGGATTCTCGTGGAGAAAATGAAGGAAAACATATCCGTTCTTTTTATCGGCGCCTTTCTTATAACTGCAATGATGTCCTTGGGAAGCAGAAAATTATTTAAAGAAACAGACTCTTTAATCGCTCAGTAAACTCCGTCAGCTAAAAAAACAAAGTCCCGCCAAATACAGCACCGGCTGATGAAGCAGGTAGATAATCAGAGAATGCCTTCCAAGAAAACAAAAGGGCTGCAGTCCCCATTTAAAAACCGGCAGAGAAAAGACATCTTTTGCCGCAAATATATGATATAAATAATATCCGCTGATAAACAAAAACAGCCACGGAAACAGGGAAAAATAATCCGTGGAAAAAAAGCCCGGTTCCATAAATCCCAGGTAAGTGGCTGCCAGCCCATGATATAAGCTTTCCGGCAGCTCTGCCATTTGAAGGCCCTCAAAACCCAGCTGCCCTGCATTTATATTTCTTGTTATGACAAATAATAACAGGCTTAAAAAGATTCCGGCTAAAGCGGGAATCTTTTTAAGCACCTTATCAAGGGGTATCATCAAAAGCATACAGGAGCCTGTTAAAGTCAGCACGCCGAATACAACCCTGTTTTCCGGCATAAGCAGGCAGGTTACAGCGGATACCAGCAAGCCCCCTCCAAAAACAAGCAGACCCCGCTTTAAAGGCTTTTTACCAAGGGACCAGCAGAAGCCGGACAGGGAAATAAAAGTCCAGCAAATACTCTGCTGCCAGATATAAGCTCCCGTGCCCTTATACCAATCCCATTTTACATGATACAAATATACCAGGTCCCATGCTCCGTGATAAAAAATCATGCTGAGCAGAGTAATTCCGCGGATACTGTCAAGCAACGCATATCTGTGATTTTGCTTTGTATTTCGGCTGCTGTCAGAATTCATCATAACTCCTTCCAGACTCATAAGTCTTTCGTTTCTCCCGTATCATTTTTCTTACTCTTCATTTACGTAGCAAACCCTGCATACTGTGTCATATATAGTTCATAATATTTGCCCTTCCTTGCAAGCAGACTGTCATGACTACCGCTCTCCACTATTCTGCCCTTATCCATAACTACAATAATATCGGCATCCCTGATGGTAGATAAACGGTGGGCAATAATGATACTGGTACGATTTTTCATAATTAACTGCATTGCATTCTGTATTGCCTTTTCGGTTCTGGTATCTACATTTGAAGTGGCTTCATCCAGAATCAATATTCTGGGATCGGCTACAAAGGCTCTGGCTATAGCAAGAAGCTGCCTCTGACCCTGACTGATATTTTCTCCCGAGCCCTTTAAAGCAGTATCATATCCCTGAGGAAGCATCTGAATCATTTCTTTGCAACGGCTCATTTCCACCGCTGCATCCAACTGCTCATCCGTCGCATTTTCGTTTCCGTATTTCAGATTATTTTTGATGGTATCCGAGAACAGAACCGTATCCTGCAATACAATTGCAACATTTTCGCGAAGACTGTTTCTTGCAACGCCACCGATATTTTGATGATTAATAAAAATTTCACCGCTGTCAATATCATAAAACCTCATAAGCAGATTAACAACTGTTGTTTTACCGCTTCCGGTAGCGCCTACCAGGGCAACCTTTTTACCGAAGGGCACCGTCAGGGTAAAATCATGAATAACAGGATAACCCTGTTCATAGGAAAATTTTACATTTTGGAATTTTACTTCAGCCATTTCCTCTTCTGCAAGTTCTTCCCCTTCTTTATCCTCACTTGTTTCATCCAAAACATGAAATACTCTTTCCGCTCCGGCAATCGCAGTCTGAAGCTGACCGTAAATCTGCGCGATTTCATTAATGGGACGGCTGAATTGCTTGGCATACACAATAAATGCGGAGATAACACCAACGGATATCAACCCGCTGACCGCAAAATATCCTCCGAATGCTGCAATAATTACAAAACCGATGTTTCCGATACAGTTCATAACAGGTCCCATAACACCGCTGATTACATCAGTCCTTATTCCCGCCTTTGTCAGAGAATCAGAAGTATTGCAAAACTCATCCACTGTGATATCCTGATGATTATACGCCACAACTGTACGATATCCGGAAATCATCTCTTCAACCGTTCCATTCAAGGTTCCCAGCAGTCTTTGGCGGCTGCGTGAGAACTTCCGCACCTTTTTGGACAATACCTTTGTTGCCACAACAGTGAGTATTACGGTAATGCAGCTTAAAAGTGCCAGCTGCCAGCAGTACCAGAACATAATGGCAACCGTGCCAAGTATGGTCAGGACACCTGAAAATAACGAAGGTAACGACTGTGAAACAGTAGTAGAAATATTTTCAATATCATTTGTCATACGGCTCATTACATCGCCATGTGAATGGGTATCAAGATATTTAACGGGCAAATCAACAATTTTACCAAACAGCTCTTCTCTCATTTGTTTTACAATCCGCTGGCTTAAATTTGCACTGATTAATCCCTGAACTAACTGACTGCCGCTGTAAAGGAAATATGTTACAAGCATCATCAGCAGCACCTCCGGCAGCTTTCCCCCGGCTGCACCGGCAATGATATCTATCGCTTCGCTTTGCAGACTGGGCGCATAAACGCCGCAGAGCGTGCCGAAAATAACAACGCCCAACATACAGATTACCAGTATTTTTTCATGCATGAAATAAGTCACTATTCTTTTCAGCGTTTCCCATACATTTTCTGCATGCTCCACTTCCACAAACCGGTTATGCCTGTTCATGCCCGGAATATTATTTTCTATCTTCTTAGACTCACTCATAGCTCTCACCTTCACTTCCTATTTGTGAATGATAAATATCCTGATATGTCTTACAGGACTGCATCAGTTCAGTGTGTGTGCCGCAGGCTTCTATACTGCCGTTATTTAAAACTACAATTCTGTCCGCCTGCCGTACAGAAGCAATTCTCTGTGCAATCAGAATTTTCGTGCTCTCCGGATTGTGCTCACGCAGCGCCGCATAAAGATTTGCCTCCGTTTTTAAATCCAGCGCACTGGTGGAATCGTCAAAAATCAATATTTCAGCGTCTTTCAATATTGCCCTGGCAATAGATATTCTCTGCTTCTGGCCGCCTGATAAACTCATTCCGCGCTCGGCAACAGGAGTATCATAGCCATCTGATGTCGACCGGATAAAATCGTCCGCCTGGGCAATACCTGCTGAAATCCGGATATTTTCTTCCTCCGCATCCGGTGCTCCCCATAAAATATTTTCTTTAATAGCAGCGCTGAATAATTCGCTTTTTTGCAGCGCTATGGCAATTTTGTTCCTTAAATCCTTCTGTCCGTATTCACGTACATCCACGCCGTCCACTAAAACCGCGCCGTCAGTCACATCATAGAAACGGGGAATCAAACTTACCAGGGCGGTTTTTCCACAGCCCGTGGCCCCCATAACAGCCACCACTTCTCCAGGATTAATGGTCAGGTTAATATTCTTTAAAACAGTTTTTTCGGTGCCAGGGAATGCAAAAGATGCATTCCGGAATTCAATTCTTCCATGAACAGCCGTATTGCCGTCAAATTCACCGTCTTTAAGCTCCGGTTCACGATACAGCACTTCTTTCACACGTTTCCAGGAAGCAATTCCCTTGGAAATATTCTGAAACAGCATAACCAGCATCAGAATGGCATTCAAAAGCTGTGTAGTATATGTAATGGATGCCATGATTACCCCCGGCGTGGTCACATTATCCTTTACCTGATAAGAACCCATAAGCAGAATAATTATAACTACTACATACATCAGTGCATTCATTACCGGATTCATAAAGGCAAAAATCACAAGAACCTCAAGCTGCGTTTTAATTAACTCGTCATTTGCCTTTCCAAAACGCAGTTTTTCATATACTTCCCGGACACAGGCCTTAATAATGCGGAT
Source organism: uncultured Lachnospiraceae bacterium (assembly GCA_964507235.1). GTDB lineage: Bacteria > Bacillota > Clostridia > Lachnospirales > Lachnospiraceae > Suilimivivens. The sequence goes on along the minus strand of CAZDPE010000038.1, from coordinate 7,615 downwards.
GCCGGACACGTCTTCCTGCATAATGCCGTTTATCCGGTCAAGCTGTTCCTGCAGCCTCGGAAGCAAAGGATTTGCCTTATACATACAAAAAATCATGCAGCCCAGAATAAACGGAAACGCACACAGAACAATAAGACCGAATCTGTGATTCAACTGAAACATAAAGAAAATGCTTCCTGCCATTAACATGGAGGTACGAATCATACCGCGGACAAACTGTGCAACAAAGTTCTGCACCTGTGTAATATCATTTGTAACTCTCGTTACAAGCGAACCGGTACCTATACGGTCCATCTGTGGAAAAGAAAAGGTCATGATTTTCCGAAAGCTGTCCTTGCGCATTTCATTTCCTATGTTCTGGCTTGACATATGCACAAACACATTATTTAACGAACCGCACAGTCCTCCGAAAATTACAAGCCCTATCATGGCAAGTCCCAATCTTAAAATCAGGCGAATGTCGCCGACGCCGTTATTATTAATTCCCAATACCCCCTCATCCACAATACGGCTCATGAGCCCGGGCTGTATTAAATCCATTAACACCTCGCCTATCATGAACAGTGCAGCCAGTACTGCAATATGAAGATATCTCTTTATATATTTCCACATAAAAATTTTCTCCTTTATTTAACAGAATATCCTGAGGACTTACTATTAACATAAATCAGTGCCTGTGACAATCGCCGCAGCGGCTGTTCCAGTCCTCTTTAAGTTTTTGGGTAAGCGCAAGAAGAGTATCCTTTTCTTCTTCCGACATAAAATCTCCTCCGATATAATAAGGTACCTTGATAATTTTGGTGCAACACGCCTCCATTTGTCAAGGTACCTTATTATTTATAACAGAAATTTTGTTTTTTAAAAATTATTCCTCCGGTTCATCCACCGGCCGCCATGCTTTTCCGAATTTTACATCCTTAAACAGTGCCGCAAGCCCCGTAATTTGTTTCAGACGCAAAATTTCATCTCGATCCATTCCCAGATGCTTGGATATCCATGCATCGGAACGCCCCAAATCATGCAGCTCCTTTACGATATTACTCATCAAATCCACATCATGATTGCCTCTGGCACGATTATGACGGATGGTGCTTGCCATCCTCTGGTCAATGGGCTTGTCAATTACGGAAACCGGTAGCAGCCCTTTTTCTCTTTCATAAATATCAGGATATTCAAGCATAATTCTGTAGCGGTGAAAGCCGTCTACAATAATATAGGTATCCTGCTCTTTGCTGTAATAGCAGACAATAGGCATTGTGTATCCGTCAGCTTTAATGCTTTCATAAAGCAGCTTCATTTCAGGCGGCGCCACTGAGTTGGGATTATAAGTATTCGGTTTTATTTTTTCTACCGGAACGGCTCGAACATAATACACAGGACTTTTATTCTCCATAATTTATCTCCTCTATGCTTTTATATTTACGCCGGATTACATCAATCCTCTTTTGCTGCTGCTTACTCATGCCAAATCCCATAAAACGACAGATGTGGTCATTTTTTAAAATACAAAAGCACATTCTTTTCCAGCTTGGAATGTCTTTAGTTGATTTGATGTCATCGGTATTATCAGGGATGCTTCCTATAAATACAATTCGTGATTTCTTATTCAGAGTATAATTGGAAACACCATTTCGCCGGATTTGATATCCATGCTCTATTAACTCCTGAATCGTATCCTCATCCAGTCCTCCTCCCGTTTTATGCCAAAATTCAATGGATGTATTAAATTTTTTCACATAATTGTTCCGCAGCCTTGCCGGCAGCGTATCCAACAGAAACATGGTATAGGATTTCCAGGTATGGCCTTCCGGCAGCGTTACGTTCCGATATCCCATTGCCTTAGTCCTGCCGTAAATACAGGCAAAATTAGCTCCCTGAACCCTTCCTACAAGCTTTACCCATATTTCCGGGTCGATAACTCTGTATAAATTTAGGGAATCCTTGGAATAATCATTAAACGGAGATGCAACCCGCATTTGTGAAACCTTAAGACCTGCTTTATAATAAAGGTCATACAGATGATTGTAATCATAATCAAAGATCCAGTTCGCATGCCAGACATCCTCGGAAGACCAGTCATACAAAGGCGAGGCACACCAGACATCCTTAAACTGTTTGCTAATCCAGCATTCTCCCTGATAACCATACTTTTTATTTAAAAATCCGCTGTATCTTTGCAGGGATTCGTCAGCCCTCATACCAAGCAGACAAACTGTTTTCTTATCACCGTGAGCCATTCTGTACCAGCGTCCGAACTGCTTGGCAAGATCCTCCTGATGCATCCGGTAACGATATGTAACAATAGGATTGTTTTTCAGATTAATTACATAATCCTTTTTCGGCATTTCCCTGACCCAGCAGTCCTTTTTTGTATCATCCCAGGGATACCAGTACATCTCATAGCTGCTCAGCGCTGTCCTCGTTGCCATGGGAAGACATACCCAATAGGGGTCCACCTCGTCCTTAATCCGCTCAAATGTTCTTTCCACATATTCTGTTGTTACCGTATACTGAGCCTCAAAATCCTGATGAAAAACTCCTATCTTCCTGTCAGGATAATATTTTTTCTGATAATCCAGCACCAGATTTAAAAGCAGTCCGCTGTCTTTTCCTCCTGAGAAAGAAACATAAATATTATCAAATTCCTCAAAAAGAAAGTGCAGCCTTTCCTGGAGGGCCATATATACATTTTGCTCTGAATACTCACGTACCATATTTATCCACCTGTAAAATTTCCGCTTCCTTCTTAATTTATCAACGTTCTTCTCTGAAGTATGCCAGTCCCAGACTTGCGGGCGGCTGATTCTCACGCTTTCTCCGCATACTGGTGACTACCAAAACCACCAAAGTGACCACATAGGGAATCATTTTATATAATTCCTGATACTCCATATGGTCCATACCTGTGGGAATATACAAATATAGGATATAAAGCCCGCCAAACAGGAAGGACGCCAGTACACTCAGATTAGGACGCCAGATTGTAAAAATAACAAGTGCAATTGCAAGCCATCCCCTGTCGCCAAAGGCATCGTTGGACCAAACCCCGCAGGCATAATCCATCACATAATATAAACCGCCCAGACCTGCAATCATACATCCTGCACAGGTGGCAATATATTTGTATTTTGTTACATTAACTCCGGCTGCATCGGCAGTGTTCGGACCTTCGCCCACGGCCCTTAAATGAAGTCCTACACGGGTACGGTTCAGAATATAGGAGACTGCCAATGCAATAACTACTCCCAGATATGCCAGGAATCCATAAGACAAAAACAGCTTTCCGAACCACCCCAACTTTCCTGCAAAGGGAAGTGCTTTGCTGAAGTATCCGCTGGTGGCGCTCAGCGCAATGGAAGGTACATCACTGGCAACCAGCTTAATCAAAGAACCGCCGAAGAAATTACCAAAACCCACACCAAAGGTGGTCATGGCCAAACCGGTCACATTTTGATTGGCCCGCAATGTTACTGTCAGGAAGCAATAAAGCAGTCCCATCAGCAGGGAGCCAAGCAGGCAGCACACCATTGGAATCAATACAGCCAGCACAGGATTCATGGCTACTGCATCTGATACTGACCTCTCATAAAAGAAAGAGCCAATAACACCGCTAATCGCACCCACATACATAACACCGGGAATTCCCAGATTCAGATTACCGGACTTCTCCGTAACAATTTCTCCGGTACTGCCATATAAAAGAGGAATACCCTGCACAATTGCCCTTGGAATAAATGCAAGCAAAAAACTCCACATAATCACTGTCCCTCCTTTTCTGCTTTTTTACGGAACTGAATCCGATAGGAAATAAAAAATTCACATCCAATAATGAAAAACAGGATAATACCGGTCAAGATATCTGAATATGACTGGTTCAAACCAAAGTTGGTGGATATCTCACTGGCACCCCGATTCATGAAAATAATCAAAAAGCTGGAAAATACCATGGTCAATGGGTTAAATTTGGACATCCAGGATACCAGAACGGCAGTAAATCCCTGTCCGCCGGCAATAGTAGTAGTTACTGTATGATTAATACTTCCTACCAACAACAGGCCCACCAGTCCGCATACGGCACCTGAAAGAATCATTGTACGGATAATAACCCTTTCTACCTTAATACCCACATATTTTGCAGTGTTTTCGCTTTCACCCACAACGGAAATTTCATATCCATGCTTGCTGTAATTCAGATAGATATACATAAACACTGTGATAACCACAGCAATCAGAATACTCAGCAGGTATTTGGAACCAAAAACCTGAGGCAGCCAGCCCACATTGGAATTCTGATTAATGATACCGATTTTTCCGGAACCTTTGGGCACCTCCCAAACAATAGTAAAAAAAGCAACCAACTGGGTGGCAATATAGTTCATCATCAACGTGGAAAGAGTTTCATTCGTATTCCACTTTGCCCTGAAAAAAGCAGGAATAAAACCCCATGCAGCGCCTGCAGCAATGCTGGCAATTACCATGCAGACCATTACCAGTCCGTTCGGCAGTTTATCATTCAGGCAAATCATGCAGGCAGCGGCGGCCAGGCCGCCAATCAGCACCTGTCCCTCTCCGCCGATATTCCAGAATTTCATCCTAAAAGCCGGAGTCAGCGCCAGCGAAATCAAAAGCAAAATGGAAATATTCTGAAAAGTAATCCAGGTTTTTCTGGCTGTGCCGAAGGCGCCGATAAAAATGGATTCATACACCCGGATCGGATTAATACCTGTAGTAATCGTGGTTATAACAGCGCAGAGAATCAATGCCAGTGCAATTGCCGCAATGCGGATTCCTATCGCTTTGTACCAGAAAAACGTATCCCTTTTCACTATATGAAAAAACGGCTCTTTATTTTTTTCATTCATGATTTTCACTGCCTCCCATTCTGGTCATTAGCATTCCCAGCTGATTCTTATCAGCCTTTCTTGCATCCACAATACCGCTGACCTGTCCGCCGCACAGAACCAGAATTCTATCGGATAATTCCAACAGCACATCCAGGTCTTCTCCAACAAAGATTACTGCCACGCTATTTTTTTTCTGCTCATTAATCAAATCATATATTGTATAAGAAGAATTGATATCCAGGCCACGCACTGCATAAGCAGTCAGTAATACGGTAGGAGCGGAAGCTATTTCGCGTCCAACTAATACCTTCTGGACATTCCCGCCGGATAATCTGCGGATTGGAGTCGTTATGCCGGCTGTCACCACATCCAGATTTTTCACTACGTCTGCGGCCAGCTGCCTTGGCGGCTTTCGATTGGTAAAGGGGCTATGACCCCGCCGGAAGGAGCGGAGCATCATATTATTGGTAATATCCATATTGCCTACCAGACCCATTCCAAGCCTGTCCTCAGGAACAAAGGACAAAGAAACTCCCATCTCCGCAATCTTGAGAGGATCCTTTCCGATAAGCAATTCCCTGGTGCCATCTTCCTCCACATAATTGATACTGCCGGACTCTACAACCTGCAAACCGGCAATTGCTTCCAGCAGCTCTTTCTGTCCGCAGCCTGAAATGCCGGCGATACCAAGAATTTCTCCGCTGTTAGCAGTAAACGTCACATCCTTCAGCTTCAGCACTCCTTCTTCACTGCGGACCGTCAGACCCTGCACCTCGATACGGGGTTTCGGATTTACCGGTTCAGGTCTTTCTATATTTAATGTTACCGCATGACCCACCATCATATTGGTCATTTCAGTCACATTGGTATCTTTGGTTGCCATGCTGCCAATATACTGTCCATTGCGAAGCACCGCTACTCTGTCAGATAATGATTCTACCTCATGCATCTTATGGGTAATAATAACAATTGCCTTACCGTCATCCCTCATCTTACGCAGTACGGCAAACAGTCTTTCCGTTTCCTGAGGAGTCAGCACCGCCGTGGGCTCGTCCAAAATCAGTATATCCGCACCTCGATATAATACTTTGACGATTTCCACTGTCTGCTTTTGAGAAACGGACATATCGTAAATCTTCTGCCTGGGATCTACCTCAAATCCATATCTTTTACAGATATCATCTATTTTTTTTGAAGCCTCTTTAATATTCAATTTACCTTCCAGGCCCAGGATAATATTTTCTGTTGCAGACAGCACATCAATCAGCTTAAAGTGCTGATGAACCATCCCAATACCCAAATTCAGCGCATCTTTAGGCGATTTAATGACCTCCTCTTTCCCATTAATAAAAATCTGCCCTTCATCCGGAAAATAAATGCCTGAAAGCATATTCATTAAAGTTGTTTTCCCGCTTCCGTTTTCCCCTAACAGAGCCAGAATCTCTCCCTTATAAATATCCAGATTGACCTTATCATTGGCATTTACAGATCCAAAGGCTTTCGTAACATTTTTCATTGAAACTGCAGCTGTTTTGGTTTCCATCATTTGTCCCCTTTCAAATTATTAGCTGTTCCGCCCCTTTTCTACCTTGTCAAAGTCTTCCTTCAACCATATAGAAAAAGGGCGGCGCGGCGAAAATCGCTGTGCCGCCCCCTGCAATTTGCAAGGCTTTATATTAAAATGCAGTATCCAGAAGAGTAATTCCGTCAATCTGTACATCAAAGTAAGGAGCGGAACGGAATCCCTCACCGGACTCATGGAAATATCCGTCACTTACTACTTCATGATCAGGTGTATAATCTGCATCAGTATCCACATCTGCTTCATAGCTCTCTAAAGCTGCACCGTTAACAGTGAAAGCAGCAGTATCAAAAGCATGCAGGTTTCCGGCAATAATCTCAGTCCTGGCTGCATCAATTGCATCCTGAGTTCCTTCTGCCGCTGCAGAACCAAGTTCGGTCAGCACAACAGAACCTGTTTCCAGAGAACCGCACCAGTCAGCATCAATTGCGGTACCATCAGCTATGCATCCAAGAGCATACTCAAAATAAGGCACCCAGTTGATTCTGGAAGATACGATAAAAGTATTGGGACAGGCGCTTACCGTACTTCCGTTATAGGAAACATTAGGTATGCCGGCAGTTTCACATGCTGTAGGTGCACCCATGGAGTCTGCATGCTGGCTAATCAATACACAGCCATTTTCAATCAGCTTGTTAGCGCCTTCCTTTTCTGCTGTTTCATCATACCAGGAACCGGTAAAGGTTACTTCCATAGTAACAGTAGGGCAAACGGAACGGGCACCTAAGAAGAAAGAGGTGTAACCGGAAATAACTTCTGCATATGTATAAGCACCAACGTAACCGATTTTAACCTGATCTGCAGTGATATCACCGCTCTCAATCATCTCATTTAATTTCATACCTGCCGCAATACCTGCAAGATAACGGCCATCATAGATGGAAGCAAATGCATTGTGGTAATTAGCAAGGTTCTCAGTATGTGCCTTGGTTCCGGTTGCATGGCTAAACTGTACATCCGGATACTCTTTTGCAGCCTCAATCATATAATCTTCATGACCAAAGCTGTCTGCAAAAATAAAGTCACATCCTGCATCAGCAAACTCGCAGGCTGCTTCATAGCACTCCTGTCCTTCAGGAATGTTGGTCTTTAATACACATTCAACACCTAAATTTTCACAAGCTTCCTTTGCTGCATTCAAAAAGTTCAGGTCATAAGTAGAATTTTCATCATGCAGGAAAATAAAACC
>CAZDPE010000037.1:0-22238 GCA_964507235.1 uncultured Lachnospiraceae bacterium | reverse complement strand
AAAATGTATAAATCGGCAACTTATGAATGGGCACGGCTGAACTGTTACACTTTGACTTATTGCCTACGGAAATAAATTCCGGCAGGTATTGAAAAAAGGGAGAAAGTTGATTAAAATAAGAATGCATGTACAGATGGGAGGAATGATATGCGTTCTATGGAATTTAAAATGGAGCGGCCGGGGCTTTTGAAGGAAGGCGATGAAATTACGGTAACGGAAGGTGCCCTTCCCAGTAATTACTATTATACCATTGATCCGTCACTTGCCATGTCAGGAAATATTCCGTTCAGGGAGAGGCTGAAATCACGGGAAGGCAGAGTGGTCAGTGTTATTCAGAATGAAAGAGGATTTTACGTAACTGCAGAATTTGATGAATGATGGAGGAATTATTATGTTAAAGAAAGTAGCAACTGATAAGGCGCCCACAGCAATTGGGCCCTATTCCCAGGGGATTATCGCAAACGGATTATTATTTGCGTCAGGACAGATACCGATTATTCCGGCAACAGGTGAAATTGCACAGGGTGATATTACCGTGCAGGCTAAGCAGGCAATTGAAAATGTGGGTGAGATTTTAAAAGAAGCGGGAACGGATTATGAGCATGTGGTAAAAACTGCCTGTTTTCTTGCGGACATGGCAGATTTTGCAGCATTTAACGGTGTTTATGAGCAGTATTTTACAGGAAAGCCTGCCAGAAGCTGTGTGGCTGTTAAGCAGCTTCCCAAGAATGTTCTGTGTGAAGTGGAAGTGGTTGCCAGTCTGGATTAATGAAAGTAAAAAGGAAGGAATTACATCCGGGAAAGAGATGAAAAACATTATATTGACAGGAATGCCGGGGGCAGGGAAAAGTACAGTGGGCGTGGTGCTTGCCAAAAAGCTGGGCTGCAGCTTTCTTGACTCTGACCTGGTTATTCAGGAAAAAACCGGAAAACTGCTTTACCAGCTTATAGAGGAGAAGGGTGAAGCAGGTTTTCTTATGCTTGAAAATGAAATAAATGCTTCTTTGGAGCCGGACTGCGCCGTGATTGCAACAGGCGGCAGTGCGGTATACGGAAAGGAAGCAATGGAGCACTTTAAACAGATTGGAAAGGTAATATATTTAAAGCTGCCTTATGAAGAACTGAAAGAAAGACTTGGTGACCTGCATGAGCGGGGAGTGGTTCTTAGGGAGGGCTTTACCCTGCTTGATTTGTATGAGGAAAGAACGCCCTTATATGAGAAATATGCGGATATCATAATAGAATGCAGGGATAAACCCATCAGAATAATTGTAGAGGAAATCAAATCTGAATATCAGAAAATACAGCAGAATATGAGGAGCAGTACAAAATGAAAAAAGTTTCACTAAGGAGCAGTTTTCTTCTGTTTCTGGCGGCCTTTATCTGGGGGGTTGCTTTTGTTGCCCAAAGTGTAGGCATGGATTATATGGGACCGTTAAGCTTTAACGGTGCAAGGTTTTTGATGGGAAGTCTGGTGCTTATACCGGTAATTATTTTCAGGAGAAGGAAGAATAAAGCGGCGAATATTCCGGCTGCAGATACGAAAACAACTGCTGTGGGAGGAATTTGCTGCGGACTTGCGCTGTGCGGGGCAGCCCTGCTGCAGCAGTACGGCATTATGTATACTACGGTGGGAAAAGCGGGCTTTATTACCACTCTATACATTATTCTGGTGCCGTTCTTTGGGGTTTTTCTAAAGAAAAGGATACCGGGAAAGGTATGGATCGGCACCGTAATTGCAGCCTTTGGCATGTATCTGCTTTGTATGAGTGAAAAACTGTCGTTGAGCAAGGGAGATGCGCTTGTTTTTGCCTGTGCAATTGTGTTTTCCGTACATATACTGGTGATTGATTATTTTTCCCCCAAAGCGGACGGGGTGGAATTATCCTGTATTCAGTTTTTAACGGTGGGAATTATCGGAAGTACAGGAGCCATTATTTTTGAACAGCCTCAGCTGCAGAATTTTATCGATGGTATTATTCCGCTTGCTTATGCGGGTATTTTATCAAGCGGCGTGGCCTATACGCTGCAGGTGATTGGGCAGAAGGATATGGATCCTACGGTTGCATCCCTGATACTGAGCCTTGAATCCGTGGTTTCCATGTTGGCGGGCTGGGTGATTTTGAAACAGTCCTTAACCCTCAGAGAGCTTATGGGGTGTGCGCTGGTATTTTGCGCTGTTATATTAGTTCAACTGCCAGAAAAAAAGAGCCGTCATTAAATTTTTCTGTCTGTGAATGCAAAAAGAAATTCGGGACACACTATTTAAAACAATAGTAAACGGATTTTTTCGCAGGAGGTTTTATGATGGATTATTTGAATGCATTTTGGATAGGCGGACTGATTTGTGCATTGGTACAGATATTGGCTGAGAAAACTAAGATGATGCCGGGAAGAATCATGGTGCTTTTGGTGTGCATGGGTGCTGTCCTGAATTTTATCGGCTTTTATCAGCCCTTTGTGGAATTTGCCGGAGCAGGCGCTTTGGTACCGCTTCTTGGTTTTGGGAATAACCTGATGAAGGGAGTGAAGGAAGCGGTGGACGAGCAGGGCTTTATGGGGCTGTTTGCAGGAGGCTTTAAAGCCGGAGCGGTGGGAACTTCAGCAGCCCTTATCTTCGGCTATCTGGCCAGTTTGATTTTTAATCCCAAAATGAAAAAATAAGGAGGTCATTATGATACAGGAAAGATTGTCAGAATTAAGGAAGGCCATGAAGGATGCGGGAATTGACTGTTATGTTATTCCCACCTCTGATTTTCACAACAGTGAATATGTCAGTGAGTATTTTATGGTGCGTAAGTATTTCAGTGGATTTACAGGTTCGGCGGGAACCCTGGCGGTGCTGCAGGAGGAAGCGGCTTTGTTTACAGACGGACGTTACTTTATCCAGGCGGCAAAGGAACTTGAAGGAAGCGGCATTACCCTTATGAAAATGGGGGAGCCCGGGGTACCTTCACTGAACGAATATTTGAAGCAGAAATTGAAGGAAGGCCAAAGCCTTGGATTTGACGGCAGAGTGATTACTGCAGGGGAAGGTCTTGCTTATGAGAAGATTGCGGCGCAAAAGGGCGGTAAGGTGGTTTGGAATCTGGATTTGGCAGAAGGAATCTGGAAGGACAGACCGGAAATGGCATTTACCCGGGTATTTGTGCTTGAGGAAAGATATAGCGGAGAAAGTACTGGGGATAAGCTGAAGCGCCTGCGTGAAAAGATGACAGAGGAAAAAGCGCCGGTACATATATTGACTACCTTGGACGATATTGCATGGCTGTTTAACCTCCGCGCTGATGATGTGGAAAGCTGTCCGGTTCTTTTATCCTATGCGGTGATTACACAAAAGGAAGCATATCTGTTTGCCGGAGAAGGGGCTTTTGATGAAAAAGTAAGGGAGTACCTTTCAGATAATCATATTACGCTTATGCCCTATGATGACTTTTATACATATGTTGCCGAAATGGTGAAAAGAGAGCCCGGACTTAAGCTTCTTGTCTGTGAAAAGAGAATCAATTACCGCCTGAAAAAGGAAATGGGAGACGGGGCACAGATTATTGATAGGGCCAATCCAACTACACTTATGAAGGCTGTGAAGAATAAAGTGGAGCAGGAAAATCTGCGGAAGGCTCATTTGATGGACGGCATTGCAGTAACAAAATTCATGTTTTGGCTTAAGAAAAATGTGGGTAAAATACCGATGACGGAAATCAGCGCTTCTGATTATCTGGAAAGCCTTCGTGCACAGAATCCGTCCTTTATTGAACCAAGCTTTACTACAATCTGCGCTTACGGCTCTAACGGAGCTATTATTCATTACAGCGCCACGCCGGAGAATTTTTCCGAAATACAGGCAAAGGGCATGCTGATGGTTGACAGCGGCGGACACTATTTTGAAGGCAGTACGGATATTACCAGAACCTTTATTCTGGGAGAAATTTCAGAGGAAATGAAACAGCATTTTACCCTGACGGCAAGAGCTGTGCTGCGTCTTAAGAGCGCAAATTTTCTGCAGGGCTGCAAGGGTGTCAATCTGGATATTCTGGCAAGAGGAGTATTTTGGGAAAAAGGACTTGATTATAAGCATGGAACAGGTCATGGAGTAGGATATCTTCTGAATGTTCATGAAGGTCCCAACAGCTTCAGGAATAAGCCGCTGCCGGACAGTGATGAAAACTGGGCCTTTGAGGAAGGAATGGTGACTACCGATGAGCCGGGAGTTTATATAGAAGGAAGTCATGGCGTCAGAATTGAAAATGAGCTTTTGTGCCGGAAAGGGGACAAAAATGAATTCGGTCAGTTTCTGTGCTTTGAGGATTTGACTTATGTGCCCATTGACCTTGACGGTATCGATGCATCTGCAATGGAAGAAAGTGAAAAGAAAACACTGAATCTGTATCATAAATCTGTATATGAAAAGCTGGCGCCTTATTTTGAAGGAGAAGAACTGGATTTTCTTAAGAAGGCTACCAGGGAAATTGTATAGGCGCTGACAGCAGTTAATTGCAGCGCAGTAACAGACAATATGCAAACTGGAGGTCATTACATATTGTCTGTTACACAGCGCATGAAAAGAAAGGCGTCAAGTCTTGACGGATGCCTTATTTTTTTATATGATATTCTCTAAAAGGTTTTACATAAGGAGGAGATAGACATGAGTAAAGAAAAATTGAATGTCGGGGATGAAGGCATCTTCGACGCAAAGCAGCTCGGCGTACCCAAAATGCTGATTCTTGGGTTGCAGCATATGTTCGCAATGTTTGGAGCAACGGTAGTCGTTCCCGCACTGACAGGTCTGGATGTTTCCACCACACTGTTATTTGCAGGACTGGGTACTTTGTTGTTCCATTTTTTGTCTAAAGGAAAAGTGCCTGCATTTCTCGGGTCTTCCTTTGCCTTTCTGGCGGGCTATTGGGCGATTGCGCCTGACGGGGAAGCGGAATTACTTCCTTATGCATGCTTTGGCGTAGCCTGCGCCGGTCTTTTATATCTGGTTCTTGCAGGGCTGATTAAAGCCTTTGGCATCAACAAAGTTATGAGATTTTTCCCGCCTATTGTTACAGGGCCTATCATTATTGCAATCGGACTTAATTTATCCCAGTCGGCAATTGATAACTGCACAGCGAATTGGTGGATTGCAGTGATTGCAATTGCTGTTGTTGTTATCTGCAATATTTGGGGAAAGGGAATGATTAAGATTATTCCCATTATTATGGGCGTGGTTGTTTCCTATGTAATCGCAGCGGTTACCGGCAATGTGGATTTTACGCCCGTCCAGGAAGCGGCATGGATTGGTCTTCCCATTCACTGGGACAATACAGTATTTTCACTGATTGGTAAAGGGGATGCTTCCCTGCTGATTACAGCTGTTATCACTATTATGCCGATAGCATTGGCAACGATGGTGGAGCACATCGGAGATATTTCCGCTATTTCGTCTACCGTAGGTAAAAACTATATTAAAGACCCCGGACTGCACAGAACACTGACCGGCGACGGACTTGCAACTACTCTTGCTTCTCTGTTCGGAGCACCTGCAAATACGACTTATGGTGAAAACACCGGTGTTCTTTCTCTTACTAAGGTTTATGATCCTGTGGTAATCAGAATTGCAGCGGTTTTTGCAATGATTTTCTCCTTCTCACCTAAGATTGCGGCAGTTATTTCCTGCATGCCTACCGCAACACTGGGCGGTGTATCATTAGTATTATATGGTATGATTTCCGCAGTGGGTGTCCGCAATGTCGTGGAAAACAAGGTGGATTTTTCCAAGAGCCGCAACGTAATTATTGCAGCACTGATTCTGGTGCTTTCCATTGGAATCAATTTCAGCGCGGCAGGAGCAATTGCTTTTACAGCAGGTTCCGTAACAATTAAGCTTTCCGGTCTGGCAGTAGGCGCCCTTACGGGAATCGTATTGAATGCCGTTCTGCCCGGTAAGGATTATAAATTTGATGAAGAAGAACCATCTGATACAGGTGTAAATTTCAAGGTTTAAATTTGGCAACAATCAGAAAAGAATAAAAGAGTGATTAAAGTAAACTACCCATGTCCTTTGTCATGGGCAGTTTTTTGATGCACAAGCCCGGCAGGCGGCATCATGTTCGCATGAAATGCCATTTGTCGGGCGCAAAAGCATGAAGCACGATAGTGCGGAATGTGTGTGCGCAAATCGAGCCGGTTTTTTTTACTCTGCTCGATTTGCCGGAAAGATAAGAAAAGGAGTATGGCTGAACTGTTACCAGCAGATAATGCAGGCATGGAATAAAGGTGGGAATTTGTATTTGGCTGTGCTATACTAAAATAGTGAGGCTTTCGGCTGCACAAAAAACGGAATAAAAGAGGATTGACAAGAATGAAACAGATTCCTGCAGTGAATGAAGATAAAGAGCAGAAGCTTAAGGACATTACCTGCTTTGCACTGGATATGGACGGAACCATTTATCTGGGAGAAAAATGGATTGAGGGTGCAAGGGATTTTCTCAATGCAGTGGAAAGAGTGGGAAAACAGTATATTTTTCTTACCAATAATTCTTCCAAGGGGCCTGAAAATTATGTGGAAAAGCTGCTGCGCATGGGACTTAATGTGGACAGCAGAAAAATTGTAACCTCGGGGCAGGCAACCATAGATTATCTGAAAAGAAATTATCCGGGAAAAAGAGTGTTTCTGCTTGGTAATGAGCTGCTTACAAGGGAGTTTGAGGAGGAGGGGATTTTGCTGGATGACAAAGAGCCGGAGATTGTGGTAACAGGTTTTGATACTTCCCTTGATTATGCAAAGATGTGCAAAGTATGTGACTTTGTAAGAAGCGGGCTGCCTTATATTGCCACTCACCCTGATTATAACTGTCCTACGGAAAACGGGTTTGTTCCTGATGTGGGAGCCATTCATGCTTTTATTCATGCCTCAGCCTTCCGGTATCCTGACCGTGTTATCGGAAAACCAAGCGGAGATATTATGGATTATCTTGCCGTGCGTGCGGGCGTAACCAAGGAGCAGACGGCCATGACGGGGGACAGGCTTTATACGGATGTGGCAGCAGGAGTGAACAACGGATATACTGGCATTCTTGTATTAAGCGGAGAAGCTTCCATGAAGGATGTGGAGGAGTCGGATGTGGTGCCGGATTTGATTTTCAGTTCTGTGAAAGAGATGATTGATTATTTATGAATGACAGATTTCGTACAGCGATGGATGAAAAGGAGAATTCAAATGGAAGCATGTTATATTGATGGAAGAAGCAGATACGGCACCGGGGAAAGCTATGACTGGTTTTGAAAATATTGTTGTTCCGGGATTTAAAATAAAAGGAGTTCCGGGTTCGGCTGCAGAAAAATATGCAAAGGATAACGGAATTGAGTTTGAAAGCCTGTAAAGAAAGGAAAATATATGCCGCTAC
The DNA here is from genome assembly GCA_964507235.1 of uncultured Lachnospiraceae bacterium. Classification (GTDB taxonomy): domain Bacteria; phylum Bacillota; class Clostridia; order Lachnospirales; family Lachnospiraceae; genus Suilimivivens. Next base: position 14,847 of record CAZDPE010000037.1, on the reverse strand, counting down.
AATTTTACTTCGGACCCTCCGGTTCCGGTAAGAGCAGAAAACTTCATATGGATGTTATCGAATGGGCAAATAAGGAACCGGATAAAAACTTTTTGTTTCTTGTTCCCGACCAGTTTACCATGCAGACTCAGTTTGACCTGGTAAATGCCAGTGAAAAAAAGGGGATTATGAATATCGATGTTTTAAGTTTCGGCAGGCTTGCTCATAGAATTTTTGAAGAAACAGGATTCGGATTAAAGCCGGTATTGGATGATACGGGTAAGAGTCTGGTGCTTCGTAAGGTGGCTGCAGATGTAAAAGAAGAACTGCCCATAATAGGACCGAATCTTCACAAAATAGGTTATATACATGAGGTGAAGTCAGCGCTTTCCGAGTTTATGCAGTATGGTATTGCTCCGGAGCAGGTAAGTCAGCTTGCGGACTATGCAAAGGGAAGAGGAACCCTGTATTATAAATTGAAAGACTTACAGGTGCTTTATGCAGGATTTCTTTCCTATATCAAAGATAAATTCATTACCACAGAAGAAACATTGGAGCTGCTTACAAGGGCAGTGGTAAAATCTGATATTATTAAAAACAGTGTGGTGATATTTGACGGCTTTACCGGATTTACCCCAATTCAGAACCGGTTAATTCAAAGATTAATGGAATTGACTGATAGAGTCATACTTTCAATAACGATTGATATGAAAGAAAATCCCTTTCAGATGACAGGGGAACAGGAATTGTTTCGATTAAGTAAGAAGACGGTAAAGGATTTGTGCCATTTGGCAGAGGAAGCCGGAATTGAAAGGGCTGAGGATATTTACATAAAAGAAAATCCCCTGCCGAGATTTAAGCACAATCCTCAGCTTGCCCATCTGGAAAGGCATTTATTCCGTTATCCTGTAAAAGCCTATGAGGATACGGCAGAGAATATCAGTATTATGGAAGCCGATTCCCCGGCAGCCGAGGTGCGGCAGGTATGCATCAGGATTAAGGAGATGGTTCTGACCGGCTATTGCAGCTACCGTGATATTGCTGTAGTGGCAGGAGATTTGGAAACTTATGGGGATTATCTGGAAAGAGAAGGAAAGAATTACGATATTCCCATGTTTATGGACAGGACAAGGGGGCTTTTGCTGAATCCTTTTATTGAATTTATCAGAAGTGCCCTGAAAATATGTTTAATGAATTTTTCCTACGAAGCAGTATTTCATTATCTGCGCAGCGGGCTTGCAGGTTTTGAAAACATGGAAATAGACCGATTGGAGAATTATGTGCTTTCCATGGGGATTAAAGGGAAAAAGAAGTGGAGCAATGCCTTTACCAGGCAGCCCAGGGTGCCTGATGCGGATGAACAGGTGATTTTGCTGGAAGACTTAAACAGAACAAGAGAAAAGCTGATGGAACAGATTATGCCCCTCCTTGAAAAAAAGAAAACGGCGGGGGAATATGTCAGAACCTTATATGATTTTATTGTAAAGGCAAAAATACAGGAAAAACTGGCGAAATATGAAGAGGAATTTAAAAGTGACGGAAACAGGGAAAAGGCCAGGGAATATGCACAAATATACCGTCTGGTGATGGAACTGTTCGAGCAGATAGAGGGTCTTCTTTCAGAAGAAGAAATTCCGCTGCAGGAATTTGCAGATATTCTGGATGCAGGCTTTTCGGAGATTGAAATAGGGATTATTCCCGGCAGTGTGGACAGGATTGTAGTCGGGGATATGGAGAGAACCAGATTAAAGCAGGTAAAGGTTTTGTTTTTTCTGGGGGTTAATGACGGAAATATTCCGAGGAACAGCTCCAAAGGAGGAATTATTTCCGATATTGACAGAGAATTTCTGCAGGAGTCGGAGTTTGAACTGGCGCCTACTCCAAGACAGCAGATGTATATTCAAAGGCTGTATTTGTATATGAATATGACAAAGCCTTCCGGGCAGCTTCATTTGTCCTATGCCAGAGTGAGCAGCGAAGGGAAAAGCATACGGCCTTCCTATCTGATAGATATGATAAAAAGACTTTATCCCCGACTGGAAATCATAAGGACAGATGCTTCAGACTCTCCTTTGGAGCAGATTGTGGGGGCAAAGGACGGGCTGGCTGTTCTGGCAGGAGAGCTTAGAAATTATGGAGAAGGAAATCAGCGAAGCAGAGGAGAAAAGGAAGCGGCGTCCCTGCTTAAGCTGTATGAAAAGGAAGAAAGCTATAAGGAACTGGTGGGTCAAATGACAGAGGCAGCTTTTACGCAGTATCAGCATTCACCCTTAAGCGAGGCGGTTTCCAAAGCAATTTACGGCAGCATGCTGGAAAACAGTGTGAGCCGCCTGGAGCAGTATGCAGCCTGTGCTTATTCACATTTCCTGCAATATGGGCTGATGCTGAAAGAGCGGGAAGAATACAGCTTTGAACAGGTGGATTTGGGAAACATTTATCATAGTGTGCTGGAGGTTTTTGCAGGAAAACTTTCAGAAAATCATTATACATGGTTTGATTTCCCCGAAGAAGAAGGGGACAGGCTGCTGAAAGAGGCCCTTACAAGCTGTGCAGCCGAATACGGAGAAACAATTCTATACAGTAACGCCCGTTATGAATATATGACAGACAGGATTTACCGTATTTTGAAGCGGACAGTCAGAACATTGAAGGCTCAGCTGAAGGGAGGCGCTTTTACGCCTGCCCATTTTGAAATGTCATTTTCCAGAGTGGAGAATCTTGAAACAGTCAATATTGCCCTGACAGAAAAAGAAAAAATGAAGTTGAGAGGCAGAATTGACAGAATTGATACCTTTGAGGATGAAGACCATGTGTATGTAAAGATTATCGATTATAAATCTGGAAATAAGAAGTTTGACCTGGCAGCGCTGTATTACGGACTTCAGCTTCAGCTGGTAGTTTATATGAATGTGGCAGAAGAAATTGAAAAGAAAAAGCATCCTGATAAGGAAATTGTTCCTGCTGCGCTGCTGTATTATCATGTTTCAGACCCTGTAATTAAAGAAGAGAAGGAAGTAACCGCAGAGGAAATTAATGAAAGGCTGTTAAAGGAACTGAGAACCACCGGAGTGGTCAGTGATGATGAAAAGGTTATTCAGCTTCTTGACAGGAACTTTTCGGATAAGTCGCTGCTTGTGCCGGTGGAGAGGAAAAAAGACGGAAGCTTTACTGCATCTTCCAGTGTGATTTCCAAAGAGGACTACCGGATAGTATCTGATTTTGTAAACCGGAAGATAAAAGAATTCGGAAAGGAAATCCTTGCAGGAAATATTGAGATAAATCCCTGTGAAACAGGCTGGGGAAGCGCCTGTACCTATTGTGCTTATAAGGGAATATGCAGCTTCGATGAAAAGATACAGGGATATGAAACCAGAATCCTCCCTAAATTTACGGAGGATGATTTACTGATAAAAATGCAGGAAGAAAATAAGAGAGAAAAGGGTTAGATAGTTAAAATCCAGTGAGAATAGGAAAGGAATTTTTAAAGTATGGCAGTGACATTTACGCCGGAGCAACAAAAGGTAATTGACCTCCATAACAGGAATATACTTGTTTCTGCGGCTGCCGGTTCCGGAAAGACGGCAGTACTGGTGGAACGTATCATTAAGATGATTACCGATGAAAAGAATAAGGTGGATATAGACAGGCTTCTGGTGGTAACCTTTACCAATGCTGCGGCTGCACAGATGCGGGAAAGAATCAGTCAGGCCATAGATAAAAAGCTGGAAGAACAGCCGGAAAACCAGCATCTGCAAAGGCAGGCCGCCCTGCTTCACAATGCCCAGATTACCACGATTGACAGCTTCTGTCTGTTCCTTATCAGAAATAACTTTAATGATATCGGGTTAGACCCCGGCTTTCGCGTGGCGGATGAAGGGGAGCTTAAGCTGATGAAGCAGGATGTGCTGACAGAACTGCTGGAAGAAAGATACAGCCAAAAGGATGAAACATTTCTTAACTGTGTGGAATATTTTACCGGAGGCAGCAACGATAAGCAGCTGGAGGAATATATTTTAAAGCTGTATGAATTTTCCATGAGCAATCCATGGCCGGAGGAGTGGCTTGCAAGCAGAAAAAACGACTATTCAATAACAGATGTTTCTGAAATGGAAGAAAGCGAATGGTGCCATTATATTGTAAATTATATCAGAACCTCTTTAAAAGAATGCAGCAGTCGGCTTTTACAGGCGCTTAAGCTGATTCATCTTCCGGCAGGACCCTATTATTACGGGGAATTGTTTGAGAGGGAGCAGGAAATGCTGGAAAAAGCGGCTGAAAAAGAAACCTTTTCTGCGCTTTCTGAGTTTTTTGAAGCGGTCAGCTTCGGACGTCTTCCCGGGAAAAAAGATGATACGGTGGACGAAGAATGCAAGAAAAAGGTGCAGCAGATCAGAAATGATGTAAAAAAGAAAATAGAAGATATGAAAACAGCATATTTTCTCCTTTCACCGGAGCAAATTCTGGACAGAATGAAATTGGCCGGGAAACCTGTGGAAACACTGATGGGGCTTGTGCTGCAATTTAAAGAAATGCTGGATGAGCGAAAACGGAAGGAGGATATTATAGACTTTCATGATATGGAGCATTTTGCTTTAAATATTCTTCTTAAGAAAAATGAGGAAGGAGAATATGAAGCGACACCGGCTGCAAAGGAATACAGGCAGTTTTTTCATGAAATCCTGATTGATGAGTATCAGGACAGCAATCTGGTTCAGGAGCTGCTTCTGAAAAGCGTATCAGGAGAAGATGACGGACACTTTAACCGGTTTATGGTAGGGGATGTGAAACAGAGCATTTATAAGTTCCGTCTGGCAAGACCGGAACTGTTTATAGAAAAATACACCTGTTATTCAAAGGTTGACTCAGAAAGACAACGAATTGATCTGCATAAGAATTTCAGAAGCCGGCCTGAAGTTCTTGAAAGCGTAAACGATTTGTTTTATCGGATTATGGGGGAAAGTCTGGGCGGTGTTGACTATGATGAAGATGCAGCCCTCTATCCGGGTGCGGTCTATCCGGACTACGGACATAATAAGACAGAAATTATATTAATAGGAAAGGACAAGGAAAGCCGTTTGTCAGCAAGGGAGCAGGAGGCAGCGGTCATTGCCGGAAGGATTAAAAAGCTGCTTCGGGAGTTCCGGGTTACGGATAAGGGAACAGGAGAACTTCGGCCTGTGAGATATAGTGATATTGTGATTTTACTTCGGACAACTTCAGGCTGGGCGGAGGATTTTAAACGAATTTTTGAAAAAGAGGGAGTTCCTACTTATGTTTCTTCCAGAACAGGATATTTTCAGGCATCTGAAGTGAGGGAGCTTTTACAGCTTCTTCATGTATTGGATAATCCTCTGCAGGATATTCCTTTTTTCGGCGCTTTGAAATCTTTCTTCGGAGGTTTTGCAGAAGAGGAAATAGCATTGATACGAAGCCTTGGAAAGAAAGGTGTTTTTCTGTATGAGAATTGTTTAGCCCTTGTCGGTCAAAACACGGAAGCCAACGCAGAAATCAATGCAGAAATCAACGCAGAAATCAATGCAGAAATCAACGCAGAAATTAATGCAGAAATCAATACGGAACTTATTGCAGAATCGGAAGAATGCATTGCAGAAGCTTTTGGAAATGAGGAAGAATACAATAAAATTAAATTTAAACTTAATAAGTTTCTGACCAGATTGAAAGATTGGCGGAGAAAGGCGGCCTATACGCCTATCCATAAACTGATTCAGGATATATTGACCCAGACCGGATATTTGGAATATGTTTCTGCCAAGCCAGGAGGAGAGCAGAGGAGAGCTAATGTGGAAATGCTGCTGACCAGGGCGGCAGCATTTGAAAATACCAGCTATTACGGACTGTTTCATTTTCTCAGATATATGGAACAGCTGGAGAAATATCAAGTGGATTATGGAGAAGCGGATATTCTGGATGAAAATGCGGATGTAGTACGCATTATGAGTATTCATAAAAGCAAAGGACTGGAGTTTCCTGTTTGTTTTGTGGCAGGGCTCTCCAAAAAATTCAATATGCAGGATACCGCAGGACGTTTTATAGCGGATGTGGATATGGGAATCGGTGTGGATTATATTGACGGTGAGCGGAGGATTCAAAGCAGGACGCTGCGTAAGAATGCTATTGCCATGAAGCTGAAGCTGGACAGTCTGGGGGAGGAACTGCGTATTTTATACGTTGCCATGACCAGAGCGAAGGAAAAGCTTTTTCTTTCGGCTGTTGTTGCCGATTGCGATAAGCTGAAGGAAAGTCTGGAGCAGGAGAAAAGCTTTTTCAGGGATGATTCAGGAAAAAGGGAGAAGGTGCCTTTTTCCACTCTGGCAGATGCCGGCAGTTATCTTGATTTTCTGCTGCCCTGCTTAGAGGAAGCGGAGTGGGTTTATCCCGAGGATATTTTATTTTCTGATATTCAGGATACCCTGAGAATTAATGAAGCGAAGCAAAGGCTCTTGTTGTCTGAGGCAGACAATGAAATTATGACATATTTGTCGAAAAAGTTTGAAAGAAAGTATCCTTATGCCTATTTGTCAGATTTATTTGTAAAGACTACAGTGTCGGAATTGAAGAAAGCAGGAGCACAGTATTTATCTGACAGGTCAATAGAGCGTGCAGACGCCGCTTCTGAAGGCGTGATGAGTACGGACCGCGGGTTTACAAAGCAAATGTACGAGGAACCTGAAATTGTACCTTATATTCCTTCCTTTATCAAAGAGAAAGAGGGGATGTCGGGTACTGACAGGGGAAGTGCTTACCATAAGATAATGGAGCTTTTTGATTTTGGAAAATTTGCACAGCTGCCGGATGAAAAAACTGAAATATTGAAAAGAGAAATTCTGCGGCAGATGGAGGAGATGGAGCAAAGCGAAAAAATCACCAATGAGTGGAGGAACGCTGTGTCGGTATCAAAGCTCCTTAAATTCTTTGGAACATCTCTGGCGAAAAGAATGATATGCGCAGCGGAAAACAGAAAACTTTATAAAGAACAGCCCTTTGTACTGGGTCTTGCGGCAAACAGCTTAAACAATACGCTTCCGGAATCGGAAATGGTGCTGATACAGGGAATTATCGACGTTTTCTTTGAAGAAGACGGAAAGCTGATTGTAGCGGATTATAAGACTGACAGGGTAAAGGAGGAAGGAGAACTGACGGGACGTTATCAGGTTCAGCTTGACTATTACGCACAGGCGCTTGAAAGAATAACAGGGAAGAAGGTAGCGGAAAAGATTATCTATTCTTTTGCTCTTTCAAAAGAAATCAGGCTGTAAAATCAGCCTGCAGCCTGTCTTGACAAATTCAGAAATTAGACGTATGGTAAATTAAATAAAATAATAAGTCGCTAGGGGAGCTTTAGCTGAGATTGATCAAAGCGAGTTTGATCTGACCCTCATTACCTGACCCGGATAATACCGGCGTAGGGAAGCTGATTTTCATTCAGTCATTCTATATTGTGATTTGAAATATTTAAGTATTTTAAGGACAATATAGTTATATGGCTTTTTGAAATCAAACAAGGCCCCTCCTGTGATGTAAACAAGGAGGATTTTTTTATGTCACTGTTTTTTAATCAGGAAGACGGATACTATTCCTTAACCACCGGCGGAGTACTGGCAGTCATTATTATCATAGCCTTATTAGTTGTGCTTACCGCCCTCTTAAGGGAAAAAGAAAAGGATGATAACGGAAAGAAGCCAAAGAAGGGATTTTCTGCCAAGCAGCTGGTATTCAGCGCTGCCGCCATTGCTCTTGGGTTTGTGGCTTCTTATATTAAAATCGTTCCCATGCCCTGGGGAGGTTCGATAACACTGTGTTCCATGTTGTTTGTTACCTTAATCGGCTATTGGTACGGGCCTAAAATCGGTCTTGCCGCAGGGTTTGCTTATGGCTTTTTACAGTTTGTTCAGGATGGGGGAAGCTATATTCTTTCACCACTTCAGGCATGCCTTGATTATATTCTGGCATTTGCGGCTCTGGGTCTGTCGGGTCTTTTTTACAAAAAAGCAAACGGACTTATCAAGGGATATATTTTTGCCGTATTGGTAAGAGGGCTTTTTCATACCATCGGCGGATACTTATATTGGATGGATTATATGCCGGATTCTTTCCCGAAATCGCTGTCGGCCATTTATCCCATTGCTTATAATTATTCCTATATTCTGGCAGAAGGCATTATAACGGTAATTATCCTTTTGCTGCCTCCGGTAAAGAGTGCAATGGCAAGGGTAAGGAGCATGGCGACGCAATAAGCCGTGTCAAGCTGCTGAACTGTTACATACTTGGGACAGCAGACAGAATATTACTTGAAAAAACGCTCTTCAAGTGGTATTTTCTTATTATATGATTTGGATGCCGGAGGGTGTCCAAAAAAATTATGAGGAGACAAGCATGAGAGCAGGCGGCATATTATTACCGGTTTCAAGTATTCCTTCTAAATACGGAATCGGAACCTTTTCCAAAGAAGCTTATGAATTTATTGATTTTCTGTCGGAGGCGGGACAAACCTACTGGCAGATACTTCCCCTTGGACCCACGGGATATGGAGATTCACCCTATCAGTCTTTTTCAACCTTTGCAGGAAATCCGTATTATATTGATTTGGAACAGCTGATTGCAGAAGGCTGTCTGACGGAAGAAGATTGTGAAAGCTGTGATTACGGCAGTAATGAAGAATATGTTGATTATGAAAAAATTTATTACTCCCGTTTTAAAATATTATATAAAGCATTTGAAAACAGTAAGATTGAAGAGAGCGGGGAATTTAAAGATTTCATCAGGAAAAACGAAGCATGGCTTCCCGATTATGCGCTGTATATGGCAATTAAGGATTCTCTTGACGGCATCAGCTGGTCACAGTGGGATGATGATATAAAGACACGTAAGAAGGAAGCTCTTGAGAAATATCGTCTTGAATTGAAGGCTCAGATTCTGTTTTATGAATTTCAGCAGTTTTTATTTAAAAGCCAGTGGACGAAGCTGAAGAAATATGCAAACGATAAGGGAATATTGATTATTGGTGATATTCCCATTTATGTGGCCTTTGACAGTGCCGATACGTGGTCGAATCCTTCCCTGTTTCAGCTGGATGAAAGCTGCACGCCTATCGGTGTGGCAGGCTGTCCGCCTGATGCATTTTCCGCAACAGGACAGCTTTGGGGTAATCCCTTGTATCGCTGGGATTATCATAAGGAAACGGAATATGAATGGTGGATGCGCAGGATTGCTTACTGCTATGAATTGTATGATATAGTCAGAATTGACCATTTCAGGGGCTTTGATGAATATTATTCCATACCCTACGGCAATCCTACTGCAGAATTCGGCAAATGGGAAAAGGGACCGGGGTACGAGTTATTTAAGGTGATGAAGGAAAAGCTGGGAAATAAGCCGGTCATAGCCGAAGATCTTGGATTTTTAACGCCTTCTGTTCTTAAGCTTGTGAAAAAGACAGGTTATCCCGGCATGAAAATTCTGCAGTTTGCTTTTGACTCCAGGGAGGAAAGTGATTATCTGCCCCATAATTATACGTTCAATTCTGTTGTATATACGGGAACTCATGACAATGACACCACTTTGGGCTGGTTGAATGCGGTTGGCAGAAGGGATAGGAGTTTTGCAAAGCGGTATCTGAATATTAAATCGAATAAAAATATTGAATGGGAATTTATCAGGGCAGCGCTTGCCAGCGTATCCGATACAGCCATTATCCCCATGCAGGATTATCTGGGGCTTGGGAGTGAGGCAAGAATCAATACTCCGTCAACCCTTGGGACTAATTGGAAGTGGCGCATGACAAACGGCGTACTGACAGAGGAACTGGCAGAAAAAATTTATAAAATGAGCAAAATGTACGGAAGAATTCCTAAAGGAAAGTAAAATTCAGAGCACCCTTTGGGATAAATTGGAATTGTGATACTCTTTATGATAGGTCACATCCTCAAGAAACCAGTGGGGAGGTAAAAATGCATTTGCCATTTCCTCATCGGGGAATTCTACTTCGGCAATGCATAAGGGCGCAAAGGGAGGTTCAAATACATCCAGTTCGATGGTAAGGGGAGGCATATCCTTTGGAGGTACATAGTCCTTTTTAAACGCAGGAGAAGCAATCGGAAAAAGATATCGTTTTTTGGAAATAATATTGCCGTCTGCCTTGGTACGCAGATGTTCATAGGCTTCTTTGTTCAGGGGAAGATTATATTCTTCCCGGGCAAGGAGGCCTTTTCCTTTGTAGGTCAGAAAATATTCGTCATTCTGACGGCGGATGCGCAGTACCGGGTCTGTATTCAAATAAGCCTGTTCGATAATGAGGCAGGTGTGTTTTTCCAAATCCTCCGGAAGTGCAGTAATTGTAAATTTACGTTCAATTTCCATAATAAGCTCCTTTTCTAATGTTGTTTATCATAAATAATACAGCAAAGCACATATATCAGTTATGCAATAAAATATGAAGGCAAACAGCAGATGCGCTGCTGTTTGCCTGCCGTCTGCTTTGCAGCACTGTGAGTTTCATGTCAGGTTATTTGCAGCGGGACAATGGCTGTTCATGCAGTTTTTCATAAATCCTGTCACAATCGTAATCCGGAGCAAATTCCTTTGCTGCTTCACAGAATTTTCCGATTTTTTCTATATTATCTTCTAAATCCTCTGCGATTTGCTCTGTTGTTTTCCCTTTACGAAGCTTTTGGCAAATCTGCCTTATCAGGATTCGTTCCTCACCTTCGCTGCGCCCTTCAGCAAGGCCTTCAGTAAGCCCTTCATCCTTCGCTTCTGCCAGTTCTTCCCACCTTTGCATATATCTCACTCCCATCTTTTCAGATTCTTTGACCTTTTTTACCTGCCTGTGAATCAGTTTAATCTTTTTACTTTCTGTCCTGTCCGCTTTCATCTTCCTGCTTTTTTGTGAATTGGATTTTTAAAAGCAGGATTTCAAAGAAAAAAGAACAGACTATTCTGTCAGATGCGGCGGCGCCGCCAAATAAGCTTTCGCTTACAGAAATCTTTTGCTTACAGAAATCTTTTGCTTTAGGCATATGGTAACACATGTTCATCTTATATTCAATTGTTTTTTTATGTTTTTTTGAATATGTAATAGCATTGTCCGTTCCGATTTGCCGCTTTGCTTTTCAATAAGTACAATACTACATAATTACAGGGAAAATATTGCTAATGAAAAAAAGAAATTTACAAAACATTCATAAATCTTAATAAAACATTCATTGGAAATTGAAGTCATTAATGGTAAAATATTATCATAAGTTTTTTAATATTCTGCCAGCCTTAAATAAAAACAAAGCGGCCGGCAGACAGAAAGGCAGGGGTTAACAATGAGTAAAGTATGTGTATTTTTTGCAACAGGATTTGAGGAAATAGAAGCACTTACCGTAGTGGATTTGCTCAGAAGAGAAAATATAGATACTGATATGGTTTCCGTAATGGAGGATAAAACGGTGGAAGGCGCCCACCATATTCCCGTAGTAACAGACAAGCTGCTTGGAGAAGTGGATTTTGAACAGGTTGATATGATTGTGCTTCCCGGCGGCGGTTCGGGAACCAGGAATCTGGAGGCCTGTGAAGCGCTGATGGAGCAGGTAGACGCTTTTGCGGCAGGCGAAAAGCCTGTTTGTGCAATTTGCGCGGCACCTTCCATTTTAGGACACAGAGGTCATTTACAGGGGAAAAGAGCGATTGCTTATCCGGGTTTTGAAAAAGAACTGACAGGTGCGGAGGTTGTCTATGAACCGGCGGTTGCTGACGGGAAGATTATTACCGGCAGGGGCATGGGCTGTGCCATTGATTTCGGACTTGCTATTGTGGAGTATTTAAAGGGAAGTGAAGCAAAGGACGAATTGGCACGTAAGATTGTTTTTAACCAATAGAAGAAAGGACAGATTCAGATAAAACGGTTTTTGACAGAACAGTCTGTAAAGAACCGGGGAGATAAGCATAAATGAATATTTTATTTTTTTTGACGCCTAAAAATGAAGTGGCGTATGTATATGATACAGATTCCTTAAGGCAGGCTCTTGAAAAAATGGAACATCACAGTTATTCCGCTGTTCCGATTATCAGCAGAACGGACGGCCAGTATGTGGGAACCTTGACAGAGGGCGACCTGCTTTGGAGCATAAAGGATAAAAATAATTTATCTTTAAGAGAAGCAGAAGGAATTTCCATTATGGATATTAAACGAAAATGGGATAATGAACCTGTGGACGTTGATGTAAATATGGAAGATTTGCTTAATAAAGCCATGAACCAGAATTTTGTGCCGGTAATTGATGACAGAAAGCGATTCATAGGAATTATTACCAGAAAAGATTTAATTCAATATCTTTGCAGAAAGCTGGTAACGGTTCAGTTGGAAGTCGGCGGAATGGGAATCGGCAGATAGAAAGAAGAGATGAGGGGAAATGTTTAATCAGTTAACACAAAAAGATATTGAAGCCATGGAGGCAGAAATAGAAGAAAGAAAGCTGGTGATACGTCCCAGGCTTCTTGAAGCTGTAAAAGAAGCCAGGGCGCAGGGCGATTTAAGTGAGAACTTCGAGTATTATGCAGCGAAAAGAGAAAAAAATAAAAATGAAAGCCGCATCCGGTTTCTGGAAAAAATGATTAAAACAGCGGAAATTATTCCTGATGATTCAAAGGATGATGAAATCGGTATGAACACCAGAGTCGCCGTTTTGTTTGAAGAAGACGGCACTGTTGAAAATTATAAAATTGTAACCACCATGCGCGGCAATTCTCTGGAAGGGCTTGTAAGTGTGGAGTCGCCTATCGGGAAAGCGCTTATGGGACATAAAGCAGGAGACCGGGTTTATGTGGAAGTAAATGCAGGGTATGGCTATTATCTTCTGGTTAAGGAAATTGAAAAAAATCCGGATGAAAAAGATGATAAATTAAGAAGCTTTTAATAATAATATCAGGTAAAACTTTCCAACATATTTTTTTTCACACCGTTAATACTATGAACAAGATAAGTGATGACGAAATGCTTTGAATGAAAAAACTTCAGGATAAGCAGACGAAAAGAGCTTATCTTGAAGGATAGATGACTTGAAAGACAGTCAAAAATAATAACGGAGGTGAATGAAAATGGCAAGCAGCAAATCTTCTAATAGAGTAGAAGTTCCTGAAGCTAAGGCAGCTATGGATCGTTTCAAAACAGAAGTTGCATCTGAACTTGGCGTTAACTTAAAGGAAGGTTACAATGGTGATTTAACTTCCAAAGAAGCAGGTTCAATCGGCGGCGAAATGGTTCGTAGAATGATCAAGAAGCAGGAAGAACAGATGAAATAACCTTTGCTTCAAAATGTAAAGTAAAAAATAAGTGAAAAGACGGCCCGGCTGCAGAATTGCAGACGGGCTGTTTTCGTGACAAAAGATAGTGCGTTGGGGCACCCTCCGTAAAATTAACTGTCAGCAAAGAAGATATAAAAGATGATTTTATGCAATTTGCAAATCGTGATGGTATAGATGATGAAGTTGAAATTTGGCTTAAACGACCTAAAGGTGCAAAAAAGTTTCCTGATAATCTTATTAAGGCATATTAAGCCTGTTAATGGACAGCAATTATCTTTATTTCAGATTTTGCTTTCTAATATAGCTTATAATGTTATCATTGAGATTGTATATTTAGTGACGCTTATAACAATATCCCTTGTGCAAAACATCTTTTCTGTTGCGTTGCTTAAATATATTACGGCTATCTGCATCTTTATGATTTTACACATATTGCTTGTATTACTTGAATCAGTTGCACAAATGTATCTCACTTTTTGGGCAAATAGAAAATAACAATTGGGGGCTGTCGCACTAATTACTTAGTGCGGCAGCCCCTTCTGCATACTTTCTTTTGTTTAGCAGTGTGCATGACGGAGCAAGATGCCAATGAAGAACACTTATGCTTCATTTCTTAAGTATTTTTTCAGAGGTATCCAGATGATATAAGCATATACGCTTCCGATTGCAGCGGTAATTAACTGCACGATTGAAAAAGTAGATTGGAAGGTGCTCATTTTTGGCTGCATTTGTTCCGGCAGAAGCATAGGAATTAAAATCAGAGAAATGGCAATTCCCATAAATAATGCTTTAGCAATGCAACCGATTATCATGGATACAGGCAGTCCTAAATTACACTTTACTTTATTTTTAAGCAGGCAGACGCAGATAACAATCAGGGCATTGCCAATCATAACACAGGGAATAATGGCAGGGATTGCCGACATAACAGGGCTTCCGGTTATGATGAAGGAAGTAATGGGAGTAATAACGGACAAAATAATGCCGCAGGCAAGTCCTGCACTTAAGCCGGCCAGAATGATACAGGCGTTGATAATGGGTCCTGTAATAAATACGCTGGTGTTCTTAAAGAACTGGCTGACAATGCAGATAGCCAGAAGAGCCGCAGTCATTACAATTTGTTTGGTTGTGAGTTTCATGAAATATTTCCTCCTTAAGAATTAATCAATTTTCGCCTGCATGGCTTTGGCGCTGATTCCTTGAATCCGCCCAAGCTTACCGGAGAGCGCACTGATTTTGTCAGGGGGAGCACATATGATTACCGAAATGATATTTAATGATTTTTCACGGTAAGGAATACCGATTCTTCCGATGATGCAGTCAGCATATTCATGAAGCAGTTCATTTACTTTGGCTGCAGCACTAATATCCTGAATAAAAATACCGATAATGGCAACTTTCTCTTCCATAATATCCTCCAAAAACAGAAAAATCTCCCTTTGCAGGTTTCTTAACAAATAAAGTATAATGGAAAAGTCAGAAAAATACAAGCGCAACAAGATATGATGTAACAGTTCAGCCATGCAGAAACAATTGTACAATATGACCGTGAGAGCTTGC
>CAZDPE010000036.1:0-23091 GCA_964507235.1 uncultured Lachnospiraceae bacterium | reverse complement strand
GATCAGATTTTTCAGCAGATCAATCTGTAATGTAACACAATTTGAAATGTGTTACCTGATACCAAATAGTATGCCACAAACAGGAAAGCAGTATTTCCGTTTCAAGGAGGAAAATTATGTTACGAATGTCGGTTGCACAGGAAGAATATTTGATGATTGGCGATGATATCAGAATCGTGTTCCTGGGAGGAACGGGAAAACATATGCGGATCATGATAGACGCGCCAAGGGAAGTGAACATTGTGCGGAGCAGGGCTGTGGAAAAGCAGATTACAGATCCGGAATTAAAAGCAAAGCTCCCCAAATACTATGCAGAGCCGGAGCATCCTGAAAAATACAGGAAAAAGGCCAAAATAGTGGTCGTTGGGCAGGAGGGAAAGGGAAAAAGAAACGCCCTCAAAAAAACAGATTAATTTGATAATAGCCGGATGTGGAGGCCATAAAGTCAGGGCCCGGATTTCAGGGCTGACACATTTGGTTGTTATATAGAACAAAAAAGGGATGCGCCCGTAAGAGGCGCCATGCACCGGCACAAACGGATTTGTGCCCGGTATCACAAGGAGGTAAATTTATGGTAGTACAACACAATTTAACAGCAATGAACTCTAACAGAATGTTAGGATTAACTTCATCCGCACAGGCAAAGTCCACGGAAAAGTTATCATCCGGCTATAAGATCAACCGTGCGGCGGATGATGCAGCAGGTCTTTCCATCAGTGAGAAGATGAGAAAGCAGATCAGAGGTCTGACGCAGGCCTCCTCTAACGCGCAGGACGGTATCAGCGCAGTACAGACAGCTGAAGGTGCGCTCACCGAAGTGCAGGATATGCTCCAGAGAATGAACGAGCTGGCAGTGAAGGCCGCTAACGGAAGCAATTCCGAATCGGACCGTGATGCGATCCAGTCCGAAATCGATCAGCTGGTAACGGAGATTGACCGGGTGTCTGAAACCACAAAGTTCAATGAAACCTATCTTTTAAAGGGCGATCAGAACGCTGATAAGGGAACGAACTTTAAATATAAGGAAGCGGATACGCTCAGCCAGGATCTCTATTATCTGGAAGGAACGGAAATAAAGACATTGAAGGCGGGAACCGCGATCGCGGCCGTTGACACCACCAAAACATACTATTCTGACAGCGTGGCGGATCAGGCGGGTATTTCGATCGCCATATCGGACAGCGACACATATGTAGCATCGGACTCTGTTTTCGACAGCACCTCCGCAGGCAAGTATTACAAATATGATGCAACAACGAAAGAGTACTATCAGGTACAGGTGGGTGATAAGTATGACAGTACAGCGATTTATTATAGCAGCGTTGCCGTTAGTGATACAAGCGCCACTATTCGGACCAATATGGTTGCCATAGAATCGAACACTATTACTGAATCAGTAGCACAGTATTTAGTCAAAGACAATGTGACGATGTACGACAGCAACGGTGATAAGGTGGATGCCGGCACAGCAATCGGCGGTGATGCAGGTGTGTTAAGCGATTACTATTCCGCCATTTCCGGCGTGAACTTTATCAATGATTCGGTTAGTTACCAAAGTTATACCGTAAAGCAGGTTGTACAGTTCGTCGATAAGGACGGGAATGAGATTGCGGCCAATGGCCTGGATAAGTATATTAATGATGAAGGCAAGCTGGATCCGGATGCGGGACTGTATGTGAAGACCGGCGAGGGCGTAACGGATCACAGACCTGCAACCCAGGATGATGTAGACAATTTCGTTGAAACGGATGAGTTTGAGGTAGGCGCACTGTCCCTGAAGCTCCATGTGGGCGCAGACGCTACCGCAAACAATCAGATTACCCTTAAGATCGAATCCATGAGCGCGAAGACGCTGGGCGTAAACGGCCTTAAGGTGGATGGCGAGGATGATACCAATGCGTTGAACGCCATTGAAACCATCAAGGCGGCTTTGAACAAGGTATCGGATCAGAGGGCTTCCCTCGGCGCTATCCAGAACCGTCTGGAGCACACCATCAACAATCTGGACAACGTAGTGGAGAATACCACAAGCGCAGAAAGCCAGATTCGCGATACGGATATGGCGACTGAGATGGTGAAGTACTCCAACAACAACATTCTGGCGCAGGCAGGCCAGGCTATGCTGGCTCAGGCGAACCAGAGCAATCAGGGTGTCCTGTCCTTACTCGGCTAGGGGAAAACGCCGTAAGAAGGTTGTATGTGATTTCAGCAGCTTTACAGGCGGCGCCGTATCGGCGCCGCCTGTTCGTTATATTCCATCAGACAGGAGCGTACAAAATGAAGTTGTTAGTTTATGAATGGAATTTTATCACCAAACACGATCTGGTGCAGGCGCTTTTACGGAAAGGAAACCAGGTCGATCTGTTTTCCACCCCCGCATCAGCCAGGAAAGAGGAACAGAAGGAGCAGTTTAAGATCAATCTGAACAAGGCGCTTGGGGAAAAATCCTATGACGCCATTTTTTCCGTAAATTTTTTTGATGTGCTGGCGGAAGCCGCCCACGACAGGGGAATCCTTTATATCTGCTGGACCTATGACAGCCCGGCGCTTGGCGGAGTGCGCCCTGCGCTTAAGCTGGATACAAACCGCATTTTTGTGTTTGATTCCTCCGAGGCGGAAGCCTATGAGCAGAAGGATGTTCCCAATATCCATTATCTGCCCCTTGCCACCAATGCGGAGCGGTTTAACCGGATGAAACCCACTCCCATGGAGCGGGGCAGATACTATGCGGACGTTTCCCTTGTAGGGAACCTTTACCAGTCGGATATGGATTCGATCTTTCCGCTGTTTGACGAATACGGGGCGGGGTATGTGGCGGCGATCATCAATACCCAGATTCCTGTCCATGATAAGGATATCATCAGCGATATGGTGAATGAAAACGTGGTAAAGAGAATCTGTAATCAGGAAGTGGAAGAGGCGCTGATAAAAAATCTGAATACGAATTTTCTTTCCGGTGTGAAGGAGATGAACGCAACCTATTTGATTTCCTTTTTGAAAAAGGCGGTGACGAACAAGGAGAGAGTGCTTCTGCTCACGCTCCTCGCCAGGCACTTCCGCGTGAAGCTGTTTAGCCCCGGAGCGCCCAAGCTCCCGGGCGTATCCGTACAGGGAGCGGTGGATTATGTGAGTGAGATGCCGCTGGTATTCAAATGCAGCAGGATCAATCTGAATATCACACTGCGGAATATCCGCAGCGGGATTCCGCAGCGTGTACTGGATATCATGGGCTGCCGGGCGCTTGTCCTGACCAGTTATCAGGAGGATTTGACGCGGTATTTCGAGGACGGGCGGGATCTTTTGATCTATCATTCCCCGGAGGAGGCGCTGGATAAGTGCCGCTATTATCTGAAGCATGAAAAAGAGGCGGAAAAGATCCGCCAGAACGGGTATAAAATCGTAAAGGATCAGTTCAGCTACGAAAGGCAGCTGGACAGGATCTGGGAGCTTTCCGGCTTAACGAACGGGAAATGAGAGGGAATCATGATGAAACTGACTTATCTGACATGGGGTTATGCCTATGATGATGCAATTATACGCGCTATGAGGGAAGCGGGGCTTACGGTGGAGGAGCTGGCGCTGCCAAAGGCGCTTTATGAAAATTGGACGAAGGAGGAGATTCTGCCGGAAAAGGAGAAAGAAAAACGAAGGCAGGAAACGGAGTCCTTTCAGAAAGCGCTTTGTGCCTTATCAGGCGATATTGTATTTTCCGTCAATTTTTTTGCGGCGGTGTCCGAGCTGTGCAGCAGGGAAGCGGTTCCCTACTGCTGCTGGGTGCTGCAGCTTCCCAATTTTGACCTGTATACAGCTTCCGTCAGGAATGTCTGTAACTATCTGGGCGTCTGCGACAGCTATCTGGTGGAGAAGCTGTGGCAGCTTGGAGTGGCAAAGGCTTTTTTCCTGCCGGATGCCGTGGAGCTTAAGGAGACAGAGAATATACCGATAGAGCGGGGAGTGTGCTTTGTGGCAAGGCATCCCACTGAAAAACTGGACACAGAGGGAATGTCCCTGTATGGAAAGGGTTATCTGGACGCCTTTCTTCATGCCCAGCGGGTGCTGTATGGGGCAAGTATTTTGGAGAACGGTCTGCTGCAGCGGGTGCAGCGGGAATTCTTAGCCTGTAATCCTGTGCCGGAGGGGATTCTCCCTGAAATGCAAAAGCTTTTTGCAGCGGACCGGTATCTTGCTCCGGTGTGTACCGGAATGCAGCAGGATGTTTTTTTGCAGAATTTTGATTCTATTATTACGATATACTCTGACGGGGATTTTCAGGCCTGTGAATCGGAGAAGCATCCGTTTGCCGGGAAGGAGGAGCAAAGGCGGAGAATCTATGCGGGAAAGGAGTTTACCCTTGTGCTGGCTCCCCACTGTCTGCATAACGGGATTCCAAGGGATACCCTGGAGGTCATAGCCGCAGGCGGCTTCCCGATTGCGGGCTTTCAGAAGGATTATGCCTATTTCTTTAAAATGGATGAAAATCTGGCCTGTTTTACGGACAGGACAGAATTTAAAAAGGCAGTTGTCCGGTATGGAAACAGCAGGGAGGAGCGCGAGCGCGTCAGGGCGGCAGCCTATGAAACCGTTGCAGCAGGACATACCTACAGACACAGGATTCCTTTGATGTTGGAAATGTGGGGGAAAAGCTATTGATGTGCCTGTCCGCTTTAAAGCTATCCATTTCAATATCCTCATTGGCAAGCAGAAAGAAATATGATAAGATGTAACAAATAAAGCGGAGTAATATAGTATTTTGGAAGGCAGGAGCAGATTCAGGATCAGGAAGATTATCTTGTTCATCATGCGGTGCCTTTCAGGACACATAGTTTTGTATCACGAAAAGCAGCATGGAAATGAGGATATATGGATAATGGATTATATTGTGCTGGATTTGGAATGGAATCAGAGCGGTACGGGGGAAGAAGCGGAGGTTAAGGATATCCCTTTTGAAATTGTTGATATCGGAGCCGTTAAACTTGATAGCGGCAGAAAGCTGACAGATGAATTTAACCAGCTGGTCAGGCCGACTGTTTATCTTCATATGCATAAAATTACCGGTAAACTTATTCATCTGCGCATGCAGGATCTGCAAAAAGGACATTCCTTTCCGCAGGTTATGGGGGAATTTAAGCGCTGGTGCGGTGAGGACTATATTTTCGGTACCTGGGGCCCGCTTGATTTATATGAGCTGCAGAGGAATATCCGGTATTATGGGCTTGAGCCTTTAAGCAGTGTCCCCATTCGTTTTCTGGATGTACAGAAGCTGTTCAGCATTGCCTATGAAGACGGTAAATCAAGGAGAAGTCTGGAATATGCCATTGATTTTCTCCATATAGAAAAGGATATTCCTTTTCACAGGGCTTTCAGCGATGCCTATTACACGGCCAGGGTTTTGGCTTTGCTTCCGGAGGCAGTTCTGGAAAATTATTCTATCGATACTTTTGTGCTGCCAAAGAAAAGGGAAGAAGAAATTCATGTACTGTTTCATGATTATATGAAATACATTTCCAGAGAATTTGCGGATAAGCAGGAAGCGCTTGCGGATAAAGAGGTTATCAGCACTAAATGCTATCTTTGTCATAAAAATATCCGAAAAAAAATCCGTTGGTTTACGCCCAACGGAAAGCATTATTACAGTGTGGCAGTCTGTCCTGTCCATGGCTTCATGAAATCAAAAATCAGAATCCGTAAATCTGATGATGACAAGGTTTATGTTGTGAAAACCTCCAAATTTATTTCGGAAGAGGAATGTGCAAAGCTTCAAAATAAAAGAGGAGAAGCAAAGGAGCACCAGAAACTGAAAAAGAAAACAGGCCGCTCTAAAAGGTAGGGCCTTTATCTTTGCGCCTTTTTGTGACGCCCTTTAGTTTATCGTGTCTGTGGATTTTGCGGCTGCCTAAAAAGCTGTAATTTATTATGATATCGCGTATAATAAAAATAATGATGAGCAAAGCGGCAATAATAAGGACAATGATAAGGACAGTTTTTATATTAATGAAAATAACCCGTTTTTCGTCTGTGCCGGAGATTTCCGATTCATTTCCGCTGCTGCCGGAAAGAACAGGCCCGCTTTCTTTTGCAAGGTCCACGGCAGCGGTTCCGACATAGGTACCGTGGTAAGAATAATTGATTTCAGCGACGACATCGGCGTCTGCCGTATTATAATTAATTTCTGATTTCAAATCAGTAAAATCCACGGTTTTCGGCAGAATCAGATAGCTGTTCCGGTTCAATGCAAGGATAGGACTGGAGCTGCCGAAAATATCGTAGGAAGTATGAAAAAATCTGGAATTTTCTATGTTATATCTGGTTTCATTTTCCGCAACATTGGTGACAGTAAAATTAGTAAAACCATAATCAAATAATTTTACCGTATCATTAAACTGGTCAGGGCTTTCTTCTTTTAAGATAACGCAGATAAGCTTCATATCGTTTTTTTCCGCACAGGTAACGAGGGTCTGTCTTGCTTCATCGGTATAGCCCGTTTTGCCTCCCTTAATGCCGTTATAGGAAATCTCCCCTGTAATAAGCTGATGTTTATTGCGCACAATAAAATCATCCGGCTGGGTGGCCGTGGCTTCGAAGTGATGGGAAGCGGTATTCCCCAATTTGGAAAGCTGCTCGTTTTGGAAAAAAGCTTTTGCTATGATTGCCAGGTCATAGGCGGAAGTATAGTGATTTTCATCAAAAAGACCGTGTGCGTTGACAAAATGTGTATCTTCACAGCCGAGTTCGGCAGCTTTTTCGTTCATCATATCAGCAAAGGCATCCATGCTGCCTGCCACATGCTCTGCGACAGCATTAGCGACCTCGTTGGCAGATGCAACCAGTATGCCGTAAAGACATTCTTCCATGGGCAGGGATTGTCCCACATCAATTCCCATGTTGGAGCTTCCCTTTTCAATACTGAAAACAGCGTCGTTTGAAAAAGTTACCATTTCATCCATAGAGGAATTTTCAGCGGCTATCAGACAGGTCATCAGTTTGGTAGTGCTGGCGGGATACAGTTTTTCGTGAATATTTTTGGCATAAAGAATGATGCCTGTATTGGCTTCCATTAAAATGGCAGCCTGGGCGCCGATGGCAGGGCCTTCAGGCCAGTTTTCAATTTGATTGCTTTGAATGGCGAGGGATTTACGTTCCTCTGCGGCGGCCTGATAATCAGTAACCTCCGATTCTGGTGCAGCAAATGCGGAAAGGGTATCGGATAATATAATTGATGTATATAAAAATGCGGATAATAATAAGGTGCTTATCCGCTTTGCTTTGAAATGCTTCATTATAACTCCTGTTTATAAAACTGACATAAAAAATTTCATTTGTTTCTCAGTAAATATGATACACTATTTTAGGAAAAAACCAAATGAATTTCACAAAATTTTCATGGATAATAATGGTGATAAATTCAAAAAATTTTTTAACTTTCTTTTTTAAGATAAAAGGTGTAAAATAATATGCTTGGATAGAGCAGTAAACAATAGGACGAAAGGTTTTGGTTTATGAGACTGAAAAATGTGCCCGGTGCCAGAGAAGCAATTGCGGAAAGCAGTCTGGTCATTCATGAGCCTGAAAAGCAAAAGAGTATCTGGAACCAGCTTTTTGAAAATAATAATCCCATTCATATTGAGATTGGGATGGGAAAAGGCAGATTTATTTATGGAATGGCCAAAGAGCATCCAGATATTGATTATGTAGGAATAGAAAAATATTCCAGCGTTTTGCTGCGCGCTGTTCAGAAGATGGAAGAAGAGCCCCTTCCCAATTTAAGATTTATCAGAATGGATGCGGAGGATATCACAGAGGTTTTTGCAAAGAATGAGGTGGAGAGAATTTACCTGAATTTTTCTGACCCATGGCCTAAGGACAGGCATGCAAAGCGCCGTCTTCCATCCAGAGAATTCCTTGCGAGATATGATAGTTTTTTAAAACAGGATGGACAGCTGGAGTTTAAGACGGATAACCGCGCGCTGTTCGACTTTGCAGTGGAGGAACTGCCGTTTGCCGGATGGAAGATTGACAGCATTACCTATGACCTTCATCATGATGAGGACATGATGAAAGGCAATATTATGACAGAATATGAAGAAAAATTTTCTTCAATGGGAAATCCGATTTATAAGTATATTATAAGCCGCATATAATGCGCTTTTAATGGAATACTAAATCTTATTTTAAGGAGGTAAAAATCATGGAATTAAAAATTACGGAAAGCAATTTTGAAGAAGAAGTATTAAAAAGTGAAACTCCCGTATTAGTAGATTTTTATGCGGACTGGTGCGGTCCCTGTAAGATGATGGCCCCTATTGTTGCCGGTCTTGCAGACGCTTTTGCAGGTAAATGTAAAGTGGGAAAATGCAACATAGATGAAAATATGGAGCTTGCAGGAAAATACCGTGTTATGTCGATTCCGACTATTATTATATTTAAAAACGGTGAAGCAGTATCAACTACCGTAGGGGCTGTTTCCAAAAATGAATTAGAAGAAAAAGTAGCGCAGGTGCTGGCATAATGCAGCACCTGTCTGATTGTGAAGAGGTATTGGTATGTACATAATATTTTTTCTGATATGGATTATTTTTAATGGCCGGTTTACATTGGAAATCGCAGCCTTTGGTGTAGTAATTGCAGGCGTAATGTATGCTTTTATCTGCAAATTTATGAATTACAGCCCGAGGACTGATATTTTAATGGTAAAAAAGCTCATTTATATCCTGCAATATGTATTTATTCTGATAAAGGAAATTATTAAGGCTAATTACGCTGTAATTAAAATGATAATGTCGTCCCGTTATGTTATCGAACCGGCTGTAGTGAAATTTAAAGCCGATTTAAAATCAAATCTGGCAAGAGTTGCGCTTGCTGATTCCATTACGCTGACCCCGGGAACCATTACCGTTTCCATGGAGGGTGATGAATATGTTGTTCATTGTCTTGATAAGGAGTTGGCAGAAGGAATTAACAGATCTGTTTTTGTAGATTTGCTTAAAAAACTGGAAAGGATGGAATAATTATGGAATTGCAGGAAAAGCTTACTGCATTGCAGGCTGCTTATAATGGTATTTACTGGTTAGCCCTTTTTATACTTGCCCTTATGTTGTTTGCCTGTCTGATTCGTGCCATAAAGGGGCCGAGAATAGCGGACAGAATCGTTGCTGTTAATATGATGGGAACTATGGTTATGGTAATCATTGCAGTAATGTCGCTTTTGCTTGATGAAGGTTATCTTGTGGATATCTGTCTGATTTATGCTATGGTGAGTTTTCTGGCTGTTGTCATGCTTGTTAAAGTGTACATGGGTATTTATGAAGAAAAGCGTCATGAAACGCAGGGGCATGATGATGCAAAAGAAACTGGAAATGAAAAGTAGGAGGTGCCGGTATGCAGATATTGGAATGGGTTCGGTTTATAGCAGGAGCAGCAATGCTTCTTTGCGGTCTTGTTATTTTTCTGATAGAAGTTTATGGTGTTTTTCACCTTGATTATGTATTGAACCGCATGCATGCAGCGGCTATGGGAGATACGCTCGGCATCAGTTTTTCCCTGGTTGGACTGATGATTTTCTGCGGATTAAATTTTACTACGCTGAAGCTGGCATTGATTGTTGTATTTTTCTGGTTTGCATCCCCCGTATGCTCTCATATGCTTTCAAGGCTCGAGGTATCGACCAATGAAAATCTGAAGGAGCATTGTACGGTATATGACAATCTGGAACAGCTGGAAGAAGAACTGGAAACAATAAAAAGTGAAAAAGAGTCTTTGGATGAGGCTTCGGAAGGGAGGCAGTTATGACAATATTTCAATTGATGCTGATGGGATTTCTGATTGTATGTGCAGTATCCGTCAGTTTTTCTAAAAATCTGCTTAACTCCATACTTATCTATATGTCCTATAGTCTGGTAATGTCAATTTTGTGGGTATGTCTGGAATCTCCGGATTTGGCCATTACTGAGGCTGCGGTAGGCGCCGGGGTTACCAGTATCCTGTTTTTTGCGACCTTAAAGAAGATACATGCTATTCAGATTGAAAAGGACGTTAAGGAGCAGGAAAAAACAGAAAGGGAGGAACAATCCCATGAGTAAATTAAGACCTCAGGAAGAATATGAAAAAACGAGAGCCTTTTATTTTTTCAGATGGCTTTCGGGAAGTAAGGACCCTTATCTTGGAGAGGTGGAAATGAAGCCTCAAAAGGAATGGGAGGCAGAGGAGTCCACAATCCAGGAGCGTATGAGGGAAAAACAGATGATCAGGGATAAGGTATATGATGTTGAACATAATGATAAGCTGATTTTCTTTCATAGAGTATACGTGGCAGCGGCTGTTTTATTTTGTATCGCTTTGGCCGGTCTTTTATTATATACGGTTTCATACCTTCCCCAGACAGGAACGGCGGACAGGCCCGTAAATAATGAAGTTCCTGCACGTTATATAGAAAGCGGACTGCAGGAAACCGGAGCAGTGAATATTGTAACGGGCATGATTCTGGATTATCGTGCTTTTGATACATTTGGAGAATCCAATGTTTTATTTGTTGCAACAATTACCGTTTTAATACTTCTTCGTGTCAATAAAAAGAAAAATAAAGACGGTAAAGCATATGAGGAACCGGAAAATGACCGTATTTTTGAGCCGAAGAATGATGCAATTCTGCAGGCAGGGGCAGCCGTATTGGTGCCGCTGATTATTTTGTTCGGCATCTATGTGATTTTAAACGGACATTTGTCACCGGGCGGCGGATTTTCCGGCGGTGCGATTATCGGCGCAGGGTTAATATTGTATCTGAATGCCTTCGGATTTAAAAAGACAGAGAAGCTGTTTACGGAAAAAACCTATAAATGGATTAGCTTTGCAGCGCTGACAACCTATTGTCTGGCAAAAAGCTATTCCTTCTATACAGGAGCCAACCATCTGGAGAGTCATATTCCCCTTGGCACTCCGGGACATATTTTGAGCAGTGGTTTAATTCTGGTATTGAATATCTGTGTAGGTATGGTGGTTGCCTGCACAATGTATACCTTTTATGTGATGTTTCGTAAAGGAGATTTTTAAATGGGTCCCAATTTATTTATTAATTATGGAGAAGCAGTTGCCATGATTTTGTTTGTCATCGGATTTACCAATCTGCTGCTTCAGAAAAATCTGATAAAGAAAATCATAGGCTTGAATATTATGGATTCTGCGGTATATCTTTTTTTGGCGGAAAAAGGATATATCAGCGGAAGAACGGTTCCGATTGTAGTAAACGGCGTGCAGGATGTAGAAGCCTATATTAATCCGATTCCCAGCGGACTGGTACTGACCGGTATTGTGGTTTCAGTATCGGTTTCAGCGTTAATGCTGTCGCTTACAATTCGTTTATACCGGAGATACCATACTTTGGATTTGGATGAAATTTCCATCAGGCTGAAAAAGGAGGGATTATAAATGGATTTTATACAGAATTTTCCTTTTTTCTCAATTATTTTATCCATGTTTTCCGGAACGGTCTGCTCTGTTCTTCCCCGGAAAGCGGCCAGATGGGTTAATACGCTGGTTGTTTCCCTGGTAGGAATTTTGTCCCTGGTCTTATTGGTATATCTGATCGGAACAGGAGAAAGCTATACCTATATGATGGGGCATTTTCCGGCGCCCTGGGGCAATGAGATACGTGCAGGTATTTTGGAAGCGTTAATGGCGTTGTTTTTTTGTATTATTATGCTGTTATCCATGCTTGGAGGAAGGAAAAAGCTGGATGAAGAGGTGGTGGAGAGTAAGCATAATCTCTATTACATTTTGGTGAACCTGCTTTTAAGCTCTCTTCTTGCACTTGTTTATACAAATGACTTATTTACCGCATATGTTTTTGTAGAAATTAATACTATCGCAGCCTGCGGTCTGATTATGATTCGTCAAAACGGAAGAACCATAGAAGCGGCTGTCAGATATATGATTATGAGTCTTTTGGGTTCAGGTATGCTGCTGCTCGGAATTTGTACGCTGTATGATCTGACAGGGCATCTTTTGATGAGCAATATCAAAGAATCCGTGGAATTGATTATGGCAGAGGGAACCTATCATGTCCCACTTCTCATAACAATTGCATTGATGAGCGTGGGACTTGCCATTAAGAGTGCGTTGTTTCCGTTTCATGCATGGCTGCCGGATGCTTATGGTTATTCCACAGTTTCTTCAGCGGCAATGCTGTCAAGTCTTGTGTCTAAAGGATACATATTTTTGCTGATGAAAATTATTTACAGGGTCATTGGCTTTGATATTTTTGACGGCACCAGAATTATAGACGTTTTGTTTGTATTTGGCTTTATGGGCATGATTTTCGGTTCCTTAAATGCTATTGAGGAAAATGACATCCGAAGGATGATTGCTTTTTCCTCCGTAGCTCAAATCGGATATATTTATATGGGTATCGGAATGGGAACCCAGGCAGGTATGACAGCCAGCGTATTTCATATTCTGTCACATGCGGCTACAAAGTCCCTGCTGTTTATTGCGGCTATCGGACTTACGGATGTGTCCGGCGGCAGCAGAAAATTTATTGATTTGACAGGTGCGGCTTACAGAAATAAATGGGCGGGAGTTGCATTTACGGTAGGATCCCTATCCATGGTAGGTGTGCCTATGTTTTCAGGATTTATCAGTAAACTGTTATTTGCTCAGGCAGCGGTCCAGAATCAGGGGAAAATGCTGCCGGCATTGATTGTGCTGGCGATCAGTACCATATTAAATGCCATTTATTTTATGAAGACAGTGATTCGTATTTATACACCTGTTGAAGAAAGCAAATATGAGGTTGTTACCTTTAAGAGCATGAAGCTTTATGCAGTAACATTAGTCTGTTTCATTATTTTAAATGTAGTGCTCGGTATCAGTTCACAGCCTATAGTAGATTTGATTGAACAGGGTCTTTCCATGTTCGCATAAAGGAGGTTTACTGTGATTTATTTTATGTTATTACCAATTTTATTTCCAATCCTGATGGGAATATACATACTTGTCAGAAGGGAAATGAAAAACAGGCAGGCCCTGTTAATCACAACCGGGGTATCCCTTATTATTACCGCCCTTTTAGGACTGCTTGCCATTATTATGGTAAGAGGAGAGATGCTTCTTTTATTTAATCTTACGGATAATCTTCCCATTCTGTTTAAAATAGACAGTATGGGAGCGGTATTTGCGGGGATGACAATAATTGTGTTTGTGTGTGCCGGCTTTTTTTCTTTTGAATATATGAAGCATGAGCAGAAAGAAAAAAGATATTACGGATATTATCTGATTGTATTCGGCATTCTGATGGCTCTCTGCTTTGCAGGAAATATCATTACTTTTTATCTGTTCTTTGAAATGCTTACACTGGCATCCATGCCTTTAGTGCTGCATAACGGATCCAGGGAAGCTGTTATGGCCGGGCTTAAGTACTTGTTTTATTCTTTGTGCGGCGCCTATATGGCTTTATTTGGATTATATTTTCTGAGCAAATATGGAAATACACTTTCCTTCAGTGAGGGCGGAGTGATTAATCCGGAACTTGCAGCGGGGAATGTTCCGCTGCTGCTTGCGGCTGCCTTTGCAATGATTCTGGGCTTTTCTGTTAAAGCGGGCATGTTTCCCATGCATGCATGGCTGCCTGCGGCCCATCCGGCAGCGCCGGCGCCGGCTTCTGCCGTTTTATCCGCAGTAATTGTAAAAGCTGGCGTGCTTGGTATTGTGCGTGTCGTTTATTATTTGTTCGGCGCTTCCTTTTTGAGAGGAACCTGGGTGCAGACAGTCTTTATGATACTTGCACTTATTACCATATTTATGGGTTCTATGTTAGCTTACAGAGAGCCTGTACTGAAAAAAAGGCTGGCTTATTCTACTGTCAGCCAGGTATCCTATATTTTGTTCGGTCTTTCCGTAATGGACGCAGGCTCCGTAACGGGAGGTGTGCTGCATGTGATTTGTCATGCATTTATTAAGGCGGCGCTGTTCCTTTGCGCAGGAGCCATTATTTATAAAACCGGAAAAACAAGGGTGGATGAACTCAGGGGAATCGGCAAGGAAATGCCGCTGCTCATCTGGTGTTATACGATTGTATCCCTGGGCCTGATTGGAATACCGCCTACGGGAGGCTTTGTCAGCAAGTGGTATCTGGCAGTGGGAGCCCTTGAGTCCGGTATGCCGGGATTTTCCTGGATTGGGCCTGTGATTTTGTTAATCAGTGCGCTTCTGACGGCAGGATATCTGCTTCCGGTTACAATTCATGGTTTTTTCCCAGGAGCGGATTACGATTATCAGAAGCTGCAGAAAAAAGAGCCGAATGGCCTTATGACAATACCGGTGCTGATACTTACCATTTTATCGGTGCTGGCCGGATTATTCCCCAATGTGCTGATTAATTTTATACAGCAGTTTGTAACAAAGATTGTATAGGAAAGGAGAAGGGATATGAAAGATATTATGATGCTGGTTGTTATTTTACTTCCCATAATTACGGGTATACTGGTTCCCTTACTTCCTTTTAAGCAGAGAAAGCATATGGAAATTTTTCTGGAAGGGCTTGTAGTGCTGAATTCCTTATTAGTCTGGCGGCTTTTGACGGGAAATCAGGAGGAAGCGTTTACCCTGGCAAAATTTACCGGAAATTTAACGATTACTTTTAAAATTGACGGGTTAAGTATGGTGTTTGCAGGTCTTGTTTCCGCTCTCTGGCCTTTTGCCACCTTATATGCTTTTGAATATATGACTAAGGAAGATCATGAGAAAACATTTTTTGCTTTTTATACTATGACTTATGGAGTGACGCTCGGAATTGCAATGGCAGGCAACATGCTTACCCTGTATTTCTTTTATGAGCTGCTCACTTTGGTTACAGTGCCCCTCGTTATGCACACACTGACGAGAGAAGCGATTCTGGCAAGCAGAAAATATTTGTATTATTCACTGGGCGGTGCGGCATTTGCCTTTGTGGGCTTAATATTTATTATTATTTATGGAAACACCACGGATTTTGTGCTGGGCGGCGTCTTAGACCTTAATAAAATCGGAGACAGAACGAATACACTTTTGCTTATTTATGTAATGGCGTTTATGGGATTTGGGGTGAAAGCCGCAGTTTGTCCTTTCAATTCATGGCTTCCTGATGCCTGTGTGGCGCCAACTCCTGTTACAGCCCTGCTTCATGCGGTGGCAGTAGTTAAATCCGGTGCATTTGCTATTTTAAGATTGACCTATTACAGTTTTGGCACAGATTTTTTGAAGGGTACGTGGGCACAAACAGTAGTAATGCTGATTGCCATGTTTACGATTGTGTATGGCTGCAGCCGTGCGGTAAAGGAAACCCATATCAAGAGAAGACTGGCTTATTCCACTATCAGTAATCTGTCTTATATTGTATTTGGGGCAACCCTTATGACGCCTCTCGGCATGGTAGGCGCTTTAAGTCATATGATATTCCATGCCGTTATGAAAATCAGCTCTTTCTTCTGTGCAGGCGCCATTATGCATCAGACGGATAAGCATTATGTACATGAATTGGATGGTCTGGGATATAAAATGCCCTGGGTATTTACGGTATTTACGATTTCCGCATTCGGACTTATGGGAGTGCCCGGTCTTGCGGGATTTATCAGTAAATGGAATCTGGCATCGGCAGCTGTGGACAGCGGAAATCCGGTGGCGTATGCCGGGATTGTGTGTCTTCTGATTTCCGCATTATTGACGGCAATTTATATGCTGACTATTGTTATCAGGGCGTTTTTTCCGGGAAAGGATTTTGACGGCAGCAGTATTAAGGACGTAAAGGACCCCAGCTGGAAAATGCTCGTTCCTTTAGTAGTTTTTACGGTATTTATTATTTTGTTTGGAGTATATTCCACGCCTGTTGTAAATTTCCTCAAGGGTGTAGCAAACGGAGGGTATTAATATGAGTTTTCTTTTAGCTTTCAGTGTGTTTTTTCCCATGGCAGCAGCGGTTATCTCATATTTGCTGGGAAGATATCAAAAGAATATTCGTGATTACTTTGCAGATGCCGTAACGGTAATTACATTTGCCACGCTTTTGTTTATGGCAGTCAATTTGTTCATTGGAAATGTACAGGAAGAAGGGCTTGTGTTTACGATTCCCCAGGTGTGCGGATTCGGACTGCACTTTAAGCTGGATGGATTTCGGGCTTTGTACGGTTTAATTGCTTCTTTTATGTGGATGATGACTACGCTGTTTTCCAGGGAGTATTTTGCTCATTACAGAAACAGAAACCGTTATTATCTGTTTTTGCTTTTGACGCTTGGTGCGACAATCGGCGTATTTCTTTCCGCTGATTTTTATACTACTTTTATTTTCTTTGAAATTATGTCTTTTACATCTTACGTATGGGTTGCCCATGATGAGAAAAAGGAATCCTTGCGTGCAGCGGGAACTTATCTTGCAGTAGCGGTAATCGGCGGACTTGTTATGCTGATGGGTATTTTCCTTCTCTATAGTATTACGGGAACTTTGATGTTTGAGGATTTAGTTGGTTTGTCAGGCAGATATGATTTGTATTTGAATGTGGATGCTTCAGCTCCGGGTGCGGTAAGAAAGCTGTGGGCAGCGGGAATCTGTATGCTTTTTGGCTTTGGCGCCAAGGCAGGTGCATTTCCCCTTCATATCTGGCTTCCCAAGGCTCATCCTGTGGCCCCGGCTCCGGCTTCTGCCCTGCTTTCCGGTATTTTAACAAAAGCAGGAATGTATGGAATCCTGATTTTGAGCAGTTATATTTTCCTTGGAAACGGTGCATGGGGAAGCATGATTTTGATAATCGGAGTGTGCACAATGGTAGTGGGAGCAGTATTGGCTCTGTTTTCCGTGGATTTGAAAAGGACATTGGCCTGTTCTTCCGTATCCCAGATTGGCTTCATTCTGGTAGGCGTGGGAATGGCAGGGCTTCTTGGTGAAGAAAATGCTCTGGCAGTGAGAGGCTCCTTGCTTCATATGGTGAATCACTCTCTGATAAAACTGGTATTGTTCATGGCGGCAGGCGTGGTGTTTATGAATGTGCATAAGCTGAATCTTAATGATATTAAAGGCTTTGGGCGCAAAAAACCACTTCTTAATTATATTTTTCTGATGGGAGCGTTAGGAATCGCAGGCATTCCTCTCTGGAACGGATATGTGAGTAAGACTTTGATTCATGAGAGCATTGTGGAATATACAGAGCTGCTGAAGGAAGGCTCTGTCGGCGGAATATTCGGCGCCGGTATGATGAAGGGCATTGAATGGATTTTCTTAATCAGCGGCGGTCTTACGGCAGCCTATATGACGAAGCTGTATGTTGTATTATTTGTAGAAAAAAATAATGATGATGCATTGCAGGAGAAGTATGATTCTTTAAAAGGAGCTTATATGAATAAGGTCAGTGCATTTGCCCTGACGGTCAGTGCAACGCTGCTTCCCATTATGGGATTTTTCCCGGGGAAGGTAATGAATATGCTGGCGGATATGGGGCAGGGATTTATGCAGCTGAAGGAATCAGAAGAAACGGCGTATTTTTCCTTTGCCAATCTGAAAGGAGGGCTTACCTCCATTGTAATAGGAGCGGTTATTTATCTGGTAATTGTAAGGCTCTGGCTTATGAAGAAGGAAGATGGAAAAGCGGTTTACCTTAACAGGTGGAAATATTATCTTGACCTTGAAAATACAATTTACCGCCCTGTCCTGCTTCAGCTTCTGCCTTTTGTCTGCGGCGTAGCCTGCCGTATACTGGACAGTCTTGTTGATGCTGTTGTGGTTGCGCTGCGCAAGACTGTTTACAAGGACAGCGTGCTGCCTCACGAACTGGAGGAGGGTACTGCAGTTACCCATATGCTGGGATGCTTTGTAAATGCGCTTGAAAAGGCTGCTAACGCAACTGTTTTCAAAAAGAAAAACAGAAATGTGGACTATGAGCACAAATATGCCCTTGTTCATGAGGAACTTACAGAAGATAAGATTATTATCAGGAGAAGTCTTTCTTTTGGTTTGCTGTTATTCTGTGTTGGGTTAATTATTACGGTTGTATATTTATTACTTTAAGGCAGATTAACGATAGAAAATTTGTGGTGCAGACATTGACAATCAGCTGTAAAAATTGTATGATGTGTAATGTCGTAGCACTTCGGCGCGTGGCTCAGTTTGGTAGAGCGCTGCGTTCGGGACGCAGAGGCCGCAGGTTCAAATCCTGTCGCGCCGACTGGAAAAGCTGGAATCCGGGATTTCGGAATTCGGCTTTTTTTACATTCTTTTATAATGCGTATGCTGTTTAAGTGTCTGCCAACTGATATAAAAAGGATATTTTTATCAATGATTATGTGTTATAATTTATGAAAGTGTTTTTTAGATGCATAGGAGTAGAGCGTGTGAGGGTCGGGAGGATTTCAGATGCTTGAAAAAATTAAATCAAATTTTGATATGACCTTTATAAAATTTATACTGGCAGGCATTGTTAATACATTAGTGGGAACGGCGGTTATGTTCATAGCATATAATGTATTTCATTTTTCCTATTGGATATCATCCGCTGCTAATTATGTAATCGGCAGTATTTGCAGCTATTTCCTGAATAAGTATTTTACTTTTCAGAATAAAGAAAAATCTCCGGTAATCATGCTTAAATTTATATTAAATATTACAATATGCTATCTGATTGCTTATGGAGGCGCAAAGAAGCTGATATTGCTGCTGCTTTCCGGATTTTCCAGGCAGTGGCAGGATAATATTGCCATGGTCTGCGGTATGGGATTATTTGTTATTCTGAATTACTTTGGACAGAGATTTTTTGCTTTTAAAAAGAAGGATTGAGGAGCTTTAAATGGAAGAAAAGCATAATCAGGAAACCACCGACTTTATGAAGGAAACAATTAAACAGCGGCCCTTAAACAGGAAGAAGTTGATTCGCCGTACATTAATTACGGCAGCTATGGCGGTCATATTCGGTACGGTAGCATGTCTGACTTTTCTGGTTTTGGAACCGGTTATCAGCAACAGACTGTATCCGGAAGAGGAACCTTCCACTGTGGTTTTTGTGGAGGAAACAGAGGAAAATGAAATACTGCCTGAGGATATGATAGCTGACGATTCACAGATGATTCCGGAGCCCACAGCTCCGGCGCTTGAGGATGAACAAATTGCTCAGGTTTTATCGGAAATGAAGCTTGGCGTGGAGGATTATAGTTCTCTTTATCATTCTCTTTCAAGCGTAGCGGAGGAAGTGCAGAAATCCATGGTAACAGTGGTGGGCGTCACTTCCGATGTGGACTGGTTTAATAATGCATATGAAAATGAAGGCGTAATATCAGGCGTTATTGTGGCGGATAACGGAAGGGAGCTTTTGGTATTGGCAAATGTCAATGCCATTCAGGATGCAGAAGCCTTAAAGATAACCTTTAATGATAATCTGGAATATGAAGCGTTTTTAAAAAAGAAGGACAGTAATACAGGATTGGCAGTTTTATCCGTATTAAAGGCATCTATGGAAAAGAGCACTCTGGACGCGGTAAAGCCTGTGGACCTGGGAACTTCTGCAGTAAGCAATCTTTCGGGAACGCCTATTATTGCGCTTGGACGTCCGTTAGGAACTGTTAATTCACTTTGCTATGGTTTCATTACTTCATCGGGAAGTGTTATTAATCTGCCCGATTCAAGATATAAGTGGATTACCACAGATATTTATGGCAGCACCAGTGCAACAGGAGTTCTTGTTAATCTTAAAGGGCAGGTTGTAGGAATTATTGATACCTATAATAACAGCGGTGATACAAAGAATCTGATTGGCGCCATCGGAATTACAGAGTTGAAAAAGGTAATTGAGCGTTTGTCAAATGATAAAAATATTCCTTATATGGGGATACACGGTGCGGATGTTACTATGGAAGCCCATGAGAAATTGGAAGTCCCGTACGGTGCATATATTATGGAAATTGATATGGATTCTCCGGCTATGACGGCGGGGATTCAGAGCGGTGATGTGATAATCGGAATGGGAGAAATCAAAATCAGCACGTATCAGGAGCTGGTTGACTGTATTGTAACAAGCGAGCCGGAGCAGACAGTTACCATTGGCCTGCTGAGGCAGGGACCGGAAGGTTATACGGAAATGGAATTGGATGTAGTGCTTTCCATGAAGTAATTAAAAGTTATATAAGCAATGGTAAGAGTCTGTTGAAAGTGTGTTGTTATGAATAAAAAAGAAAGGGCAATGAGCTGCATTGCCGTTTATGAGGAAGGAACAATATGAAATTTATTAAAGATTACAGTGACGGTGACAGGGTTTTTGACATTTATCTTTGCAAGCACAAAACTTCTGCGGTAACTAAAAACGGAAAACCCTATGATACGGTTATCCTGCAGGATAAAACAGGAACTATTGATGCAAAGGTATGGGATCCGAATAATGCGGGAATTGCAGAGTTTGATTCTTTGGATTACATAGAGGTCTATGGTGAAATTACCAGCTTTCAGGGGGCTCTTCAGGTAAATGTTAAAAGAATCAGAAAGTGTCAGGAGGGAGAATATAACCCGGCTGATTATCTTCCTGCAAGTAAGTTTGACATCGAAGAAATGTATGCTGAACTGCTCGAATTTATCGGTCAGGTTGAAAATCCTTATTTAAAGCAGCTTTTACAGGAATTTTTTGTAAAGGATGTTAAATTCATTAAAGCGTTTAAGCAGTCATCAGCTGCCAAAACAGTGCATCATGGCTTTATCGGAGGGCTGCTGCAGCATACCCTGAGCGTTACCAGATTGTGTAATTATTATTGTTCCTCATATCCGCTGCTTAACAGGGATCTGCTGATTGCTGCAGCAATTTGTCATGATATAGGAAAAACGAAGGAAATTTCTCTTTTCCCTGAAAATGACTATACCGATGACGGGCAGTTTTTGGGGCATATCGTAATCGGTGTGGAAATGATAGGTGAAAAAATCCGCCAGATTCCCGGATTTCCCACAATGCTTGCCAATGAATTAAAGCATTGTATTTTAGCCCACCACGGCGAGTATGAATTCGGTTCACCCAAAAAACCTGCAATCATGGAAGCCGTTGCTCTTTATTTTGCGGACAATACCGACGCCAAGCTGCAGACTTTTACGGAAATCCTGGAAAATACTGCAGAAACGGGATGGCTTGGCTTTAACAGGCGGTTTGATTCCAATCTCAGGAAAACAGGAATGGAATAGTCTGAAAGGTGACTGTACAGGCAGCATTGCATATAATGTTTTTTTAAAATATCATGTGCAATGACGGCCGGCGGTGAAAAAGTGTGAAAGAGCGGTTTGTTATGGAATATAAGAAAAATGACATAGTTACGATAAAAATACAGGATATCAGCAATGAAGGAGAAGGGATAGGAAAAATTGACGGCTATCCCTTTTTTGTTAAGGATGCTGTTATCGGTGATACGGCACTGGTTCGTGTTACAAAGGTAAAGAAAAATTACAGCTTCGGAAGATTAGAGAAGGTGATAGAGCCTTCTCCTTTTCGTGTGGATGCGGTTTGTCCTATTCATAAACAATGCGGGGGCTGTCAGATACAGGCAATGGATTATGAAAAGCAGCTTGAGTTTAAGGAATCAAAGATAAAAAATAATCTTATCCGAATCGGCGGTTTTGCCCCTGAATTTGTTGACAGTATCATGGAGCCTATAGTAGGAATGGAATATCCCTTCCGGTACAGAAATAAGGCTCAGTATCCTATCGGAACCGACAGGGAAGGAAATCCGGTGGCCGGCTTCTATGCGGGCAGAACTCACAGTATTATTGCCAATACGGATTGTTATCTGGGAGCAGAAGAGAATAAGGTGATTCTTGAGGTTATTTTAAGCTATATGAAGGAAAACCATGTAACTGCCTACGATGAAAGTACGGGAGAGGGGTTGCTCCGCCATGTGCTGATTCGTAAGGGATTTACCAGCGGGGAACTGATGGTATGTCTGGTGATTAATCTGAAAGGAAAAAAGGCAGGAAAAGGGCTTAAGAAGTATCTGCCAAAGCAGGATAAGCTGACAGAGGCGCTCTCTGCGGTTCCGGGAATGACAAGTATTTCTGTCAGCATCAATGCGGAAAATACAAATGTAATTATGGGAAAAGAGGCCGTTGCTATTTGGGGCAGTGACAGGATTACGGATACGATTCATGTGAGGGATACTTTTCATGATTTTGCTTTAACAGATAAGGGGATTACTTTTTCTATTTCACCGTTGTCATTCTATCAGGTAAATCCCATTCAGACAGAAAAGCTGTATAGCCTTGCGCTGGAGTATGCACAGCTTACCGGGGAGGAAACGGTATGGGATTTATACTGCGGCATCGGAACGATTTCTCTGTTTCTGGCAGGAAAGGCAAAGCAGGTATATGGGGTGGAGATTGTGCCGCAGGCGATTGAGGATGCAAGAGAAAATGCCGGAAATAACGGAATTAAAAATGCAGAGTTTTTTGTCGGCAAAGCAGAAGAGGTACTGCCGGAAAAGCTTGAAAGAGAAGGGATTTTTGCGGATGTGATTGTGGTTGATCCTCCCAGAAAAGGGTGTGATGCGGCCTGTCTTGAAACCATGCTCAGGATGCAGCCTGAGCGGATTGTCTATGTAAGCTGTGACAGCGCTACCCTGGCAAGGGATTTGAGGGTGCTGTGCGATGGCGGATATGAGATGAAGAGAGTCAGGGGCGTGGACCAGTTCGGGATGACGGTGCATGTGGAGACTATAGTGGGACTACAAAGGCGAGATATGTAGAAGTCCTTGAATTTACGCACTTTGTGACCATGTTTGAATTTGACGGTGACGGGCATTTTCGAGGTAATAAACGCCTCATTCAGAAAATCAACTGTTCCGTGGTACTTGACCTCGGGTGGGGGAACACACAAGAGGGCTTATATACAATTGAAGATAGACCAAAAGGCGAAAGCTGATTGGAATGTAAGGGCATTTCCATAGGGAGCGTAATTTGCGTCATGGGTATATCCTCCGATCCGAGAGGCGTTCCTCTTACTTTCCACTGGAGGGAAATAGACAAAAGGGTCCGCTTATGAGGCAAAAATTACGGCTCGCCGCTGAAAAATCCACGATGAGCCGAAAGTGTTTAGCCGATATTCAATTTGGGGCGTTCATGCCTTG
>CAZDPE010000035.1:0-23396 GCA_964507235.1 uncultured Lachnospiraceae bacterium | reverse complement strand
CGAGCAAGCTCGACGAATCTGTGTATCTGTCCAAATCGGCTGTGAATAGTAACGCTTTTGGTAAAATTATTTATAATACTGTACGTTGCGGAAAAGGTTGAGATAATGGTATACTATAAAAAGATTACTAAATGAGAAAAGGAATCCGGAGGAGTACATAAGTGTATAGAGCGGTTGAACGGATTTTGGCGGGAGAATTTAATAAGGAAACCGGTTTGCTGGAGTTTTCCAGTCCAAGGATAGATTTGTCGGTGAACAGCGGCGAAATATACGAAGGCTCTTTTTCTGTTGCGGGCTGTGAAAATCTGGTTACTGAGGGAAGGGTCAGTTCCACCAGGCTTCGCATGAAATGCCTGACGGAAAGCTTTTCCGGAACAAAAGAAGAAATTGCATATCAGTTTGATGCCTCTGATATGGAAGCTGGAGAAACTGTTAAGGGGGAATTCTGCATTATTTCCAATCATGGGGAGTACAGCATTCCATACGAAGTAACAGTGTCAGAGGCGGACATAGAGTCAAGCCTTGGAAGTATAAAGAATCTGTTTCATTTTACCAATCTGGCAAAAACCAATTTTGATGAAGCAGTCAATCTGTTTTACTCCGCTGAATTTGAACGGATTTTTAAGGGGGTAGACAGGCAGTACTATTCTTTATACAGAGGATTGTCAAAGGGAGAGGTATGCCAGCAGAATGTAGAAGAATTTCTGCTTGAAATAAAAAAGAAGCAGAAGGTGGAATTTCTGCTTGAGGAAGATGAAATCCGGATTGATAACATCAGGGAAAATGCGGAATATAAGGTGATTATTAACCGCAATGGCTGGGGATATTCCGAACTTAAAATAGAAGCCGAAGGCGATTTCCTTGTTTTGGAAAAGTCAGTAATCAGGGACGAGGACTTCCTTGGCAACTGTTACAGGCTGCCTTTTTATGTTGCAAGGGAAAGGCTTCACGGCGGGAAAAATTTTGCAGTGATAAAGATTTATAATGCCTACACTTCACTTAAGGTGACAGTGCTGGTTCATGTTCCTGATTTGCGAAGCAGGATACCGGGAATACGCACCCGGAAAAATCATATGATTGTGGAACTGATGCAGTATTATGAAGCCTTCCGTGCAAAAAAAATCAGTGTATCTTCCTGGATGCAGGAAACGGAAAAGATAATAGGACAGCTGATTGAGGCTGATGACAGAGATCTTTCGGCAAAGCTGTTTCAGGTTCAGCTTCTGATTACGCAGGAACGGTATAATGAGGCGCAGTGGCTGCTTGATCAGGTACAGCTGCAGATGGAAGGGCACTTTGATGCTTCCCTGTATTGTTATTATCTTTATCTTTCAACATTGATAAACAAGGATGAAGCGTATATCGACGAAGTGGCAGGACAGGTGGAGCGGATTTTTACGCAGAACGCCGATAACTGGCGGATTGCATGGCTGCTTTTATATTTATCGGAGGATTACAGCAGAAGCCCGTCAAGAAAATGGATGATTCTGGAAGAGCAATACAGACTGGGCTGCTTTAGCCCGGTATTATATATCGAAGCGTGGAATTTGATTACTGCCAATATTACCCTGCTGACAAAGCTGGAAGGCTTTGAATTGCAGGTTCTTACTTATGCGGCAAAAAAGGAATTGCTGAATAAAGATGCTGCGGAGCTGATAGCCTATCTGGCTTTAAAGCAGAAAAATTATTCCGACAGAGTTTATTATCTTTTGAAAAAATGTTATGAAGTCCTGCCGTCGGATGAAGTCCTGAGGGCAATCTGCACTTTGCTGATTAAAGGTAATAAAACAGAGAAAGAGCATTTTAACTGGTATGCCCTTGGAATAGAAAAAGAACTGAGGATTACACGGCTATACGAATACTATATGATGTCCTGCGAATTGTCGGAAAAGACGGAAATCCCAAAGATGGTGCTGATGTATTTCGCTTTTGACAGCAGCCTTGACAGCCTTCATAATGCGTTTTTGTATACTTATGTGCACAAGCATAAGGAGGATAATCCTGAATTATATGAAAGCTACAGAGAGCAAATAGAAAGGTTTACTGTCTTTCAGATTTTGAAGGGCAGGAATAATAAATGGCTTTCTTATCTGTACCGGAATATTATTACGCCTGTCATGGTTACGGAGGAAACGGCAAAGGGGCTTGCCACGGTTTTGTTTATTCACAGGCTGCTTATCAGGCGGGGAGATATCTGCAGAATCATTGTTGTATATGAGAAGGAAAGGGAAGAAAAAGCATTTCCCATAAGCAGCAGGGAGGTTTATATTCCAATCTACGGCAGCGATTGCAGAATTTTTCTGGAGGACATCAAGGGCGGCAGATACTGCCGTGAAGAAGAATACGAGCTGGAAAGGCTTATGGAGCCGGACAGGCTGGCTCAGGCGGCAGTGCCTTATGTAACGGATGAGATTGATTTTAATATTTGGTTCTGTGAAAGAGGCAGGACAGTTGCCGTAGTAAATGATGATAATGTGGAGGCCATGAAGCGGATAGCGGCTTCCAATGTGCTGATGGAGGGCCTGCAGAAGGAAATCAGGATGAGCCTCATTCATTTCTTTTATGATAATGACAGGATGCAGGAGCTTGACCGTTTCCTGGAGGAGCTTTCGCCGGATCAGATTGAAAACAGGAATTATGCCGAAATTATCAGATTTATGGTTATCCGCAGCATGTATGAAAAAGCTTACGAATGGATAAAACTGCGCGGCGGAGAAGGAATAGAAGCTAAAATCATTGTGCGGCTGTGCAGCCGTCTGATTACGCTGGAAATTGCAGAGCCTGATGATATTATGACCGCCCTGGTGCATATGGCTTTTCAGGCAGGAAAATATGATGAATATCTGCTGAAATATCTTGTCAGTTATTATGAGGGGACTGTAAAAAATATGCGGGATATCTGGAAGGCTGCAAAAGCCTTCGGGGTGGAAACCTACAATATCTGTGAGCGTATTTTAGTCCAAATACTTTACAGCGGAGCTTATATCGGAGAAAGAATTGAAATTTTCCGGGATTATATTTCCGGAGGAGCCAAGACCGATGTGGAAGAAGCCTTTCTTGCCCAGTGCAGTTATGAGTACTTTGTATGTGAGAAGGTAATGGACGATTTTGTAATACAGGATATGCAGCGGGCAATCGAGCGGCAGGAAGAGCTTCCTCTTGTCTGCAAGCTGGCTTATACAAAATATTTTTCGGAAAATAAAAGACAGATTGATGAAAAAATTTCCCACTGTCTGATTGGTTTTCTTCGTGAATTGCTTTCTGAAAATCTGTATTTCCCGTATTTTAAGGAGTATGCGGAAAATATTGCCTTTATGCGGCAGTTTGCTGACAAAACCATGATACAATACAGGACAGAAGAAGGAAACAAGGCAGTTATCCACTATCTTATGGAAAAAGAGAGCGGAAATGAAGAGGAATATATCAGGGAAGAAATGACTGAAATGTTCTGCGGCATCTGTGTGAAACAGTTTATTCTCTTCTTTGGAGAAAAAATGCAGTATTATATTACGGAAAAAGGAGCGGATAAAGAGCGGCTGACTCAAAGCGGCACCTGCAGCCGTTCCGATACGGACAGGGAGAGCAGGGAGAGTAAATATAATCTGATTAACGATATTGTTATCGGCCGGATGCTGAATGATGACGATACAATGGAAAAGCTGCTGCATGAGTACTATGAGAGGGAGTATATTGTGAATGAATTATTCCGCACCATTTGACGGCGCAGCGGACAGAAAGCTGTGAATTGTAATATAAGGAGCAGAAGAATGTTTACAAACCAGAAGGAACAGGCCTGGAAAAAGAATATCGGTAAAGTGGCAGTGGGTTATGATTTGGGAGAAGTGGTATCACAAATCAGTTTCTGCAGCATAAGCGGAGGAGAGGCGGAAACCGTTTCCAGCGTGGCAGGAACCGAACAGTATAATATTCCCACAGTTCTTTGTAAAAGAAGCGGCGTTAACCAGTGGTTTTACGGGAAGGAAGCCCTTAAGTACGCTGCGGAGGAAGAAGGAATCCTGGTAGAAAATCTGCTGACGCTTGCGGAAAGAGGCGAAGATGTGCTGGTAGAAGGGGAAAGCTTTGACCCTGTGGCCCTTTTAACCCTGTTTGTCAAAAGAAGCCTGTCTTTGCTCAGCATGAAGATTTCTCTGGACCAGGCAGAAGTTTATATGTTCACCGTCAATGAATTGAGCCCAAGGATGGTTGACATTTTAAACAAGGTGGCGGGAGGACTTGCCCTGAAAGCAGAGTATATTTTCTTTCAAAGTCATGTGGAGAGTTTTTATTATTACATGCTGCATCAGCCAAAGGAGCTCTGGCGGAATGATGTAATGATTTTTGATTACGGAACCAACCTGAAAAGTCTTTGGATGGAATGCAATAAAAAAACATCTCCCCAGGTAGTCTTTATCAGCAACAGGGAATACCCGGATATAAAGCGGATTATCTGGGCAGGGGATGAGGAGGAAAAGAACCGCCGGAAAAAAGAGCTGGATGAAACCTTTTATCAGATAGCTTCCGGAGAACTGGAAGGAAGAAATGTTTCCACGATTTATCTGTTAGGTGATGGCTTCAAGGAGAACTGGGCGGGAGAATCTCTGCGCCTTTTATGCAGAAACAGGCGGGTATTTCAGGGAAATAATCTTTACAGCAAGGGAGCGTGCTACGGCGCCCTTGAAAGGCGAAGTCCCAGTGAAGAAGGAAAAAACCATGTATATCTCGGAAAGGACAAGCTGAAGGCAAATATCGGGATGAAGGTCTTAAGAAGGGGCGAGGATTCCTATTTTGCCATTCTGGATGCGGGAACAAACTGGTACGAGGCTTCTGCGGATTTTGAAATAATACTGGAAAGCGGTAATACTGTGGATTTCATGATTACGCCGCTTACAGGTGAAAATGTAATAGATAAAAGAGTAATTCTGGAAGGGCTGCCGGAGCGGCCAAGGAATACCGGCAGGCTGAAATTCCATATTGAAATGGCGGCGGTAAATCAGGTGACG
The DNA here is from genome assembly GCA_964507235.1 of uncultured Lachnospiraceae bacterium. Classification (GTDB taxonomy): domain Bacteria; phylum Bacillota; class Clostridia; order Lachnospirales; family Lachnospiraceae; genus Suilimivivens. The sequence continues at coordinate 18,396 of CAZDPE010000035.1, read as the reverse complement.
GTTACCATAGAGGATATGGGATTCGGAGAGATATTTCCCTCAAGCGGCAAGGGATGGACTCAGACCATTGTGGTATAAGAAAGGGGAAGGCTGTGGGAAAAGTATTATTATGTACCGGTAAATATGCAGAAAATCCATATCATTTTGAAGGAGTCTGCGTTAATGTATATTGCGTTGAGGAATTGTGCTATCTGCTTGCCAGCAATCCCTTTATGATAGATGCGGAAATTATGGATAAGGAGCTGGCGCAGTGGCTGGATGCGGAATGCGGGCTTACGGAGCTGAGCCATCAGCTGTTGACGCTGCTGCGCAGGGGAAGCCAGCCCGGAACCTTTGTAAATACCATACTGGATTATGTAAATTACTGTACATTGGAGGACAGAAAAAAAATAGATGAAGTCCTTCGGAACAATGCAGGGCTGTCACAATATGAAAGGCAGAAAAAACAAGGGGACTTTCTCATTAAAAACGGGCGGTATCAGCTGGCGGTTCAGGAATATGAAAAACTTCTTTTGCAGCTCCCGGAAACGGAAAGTATGCTGAAACCCTCTGTTTATCATAATATGGGAGTGGCGCACAGCAAGTGCTTTCAGTTTGAAAGCGCCGCCAGATATTTCAGAAAGGCCTATGAATTATCGGGAAACGAGGAGTCGGGAATCCAGTATCTGACAGCGGTAAGACAGCAGCTCAGTGAAGGAGAATATGTGTCCTTTATTGCCGGCAACGGACAGTTTTATGAATTATCGCTGAAGGTGGAAAAGCTGGTGGAAAGCGCCAGGGGGCAGTTTGAAGCAGGCAGGGAGAACAGAATGCTTTCAGCTCTTAAAATATATAAGGACGAAGGAAATACGGCTTCATATTATGAAGAAATTGATAAAATTATCGGGGAGCTTAAAAACAAATACAGGGAGAGCGTGGCGCAGTAAAAGGGAGTAATTAAGCAGAGCTGCTTTGAGGGAAAGAGAAATATGGGCTTATTAAATAAAATTCTGAAATGGAAAAAGAATGCGGAAGACCCTATTTATGAAATTGAGGACTGGAATGAAATTGTTTACGACAGGGATGATTTGGAAATAAAGGATAAGGGGCAGCGCAGTGAGTATGTAAAAGGCTGCCTTGAGCAGATTGCAGAGGCATCGAAAGAGCTTGAAAATCTTCAATTTGAATACAACATGGTCACTTCGTATTTAAAGGATATGGAGGAAATAGAAGCTCTTCCTGAGGAAGAGAAGGAGATATTGAGAGTCTGTGCGAAGAAAATAGATGAACTGGAAGTACAGCAGTCAGGTTATTTGAAGCGTGAAAACAGGATGAGCGACATGAAATTCCGCCAGCTGGAAAGAATGGAATCAGAGCTGCAGGAAGGCTGTGAGAAGCTTACGGAAACAGAGGACTATCAGGAACTGATTAAGCGGGATTTGAAAAAATTAGACGGTGAGAAGCATGCATATCTTTACAGGAAAAATGAGTTGAAGCATGTGATAGAGGACACCCGTTCCATGGCCATTGTATGCTCGACGGCGGTGGTCGTCTGCATTCTTCTTTTGCTTTTCCTGCAGTTTGTTCTGAAAATGAATGCCCGCATCGGGTATTTTGCCATAGCAGCCCTGGGAGCGGCGGCCATTACGTTTATTTTTGTAAAGCATAATAATGCGGTTAGCGATCTTGGAATGGTGGAAGCCGGAATCGGCAGAATTATACGGCTGCAGAACACAGTGAAAATACGATATGTAAATAATACCCACCTTCTGGAGTATCTGTATTTGAAATATAATGTGTCAAGCGCTGATGAACTGGGAAGAAGCTGGCAGCAATATCAGGCAGAGAAGGAAGAGAGAAGAAAATACCTGCAGGCCGAAAAGGAACTTGATGAATGCCAGAAGGAACTGCTGCATGAACTGAGAAGATATCAGGTGCAGGATCCTGTGATATGGCTGCATCAGACAGCTGCCCTGCTTGATAAAAAGGAAATGGTGGAAATCCGGCATAACCTGATTATCAGAAGACAGTCCCTCAGAAGAAGAATGGATTATAATAAAGAAGTGATTGCAGGGAAAGCCCAGGCGGAAATCAAGGATTTAGTGGAAAAGTATCCTGAATATGCAAAAGAAATATTAGGTATCGTGGGACAGTATGAAAAGGATTTTTCTTGACGAATCTTTTTGCTCATGATAGCATGATAAGCGTATGGAAAACACTTTAGTGTGATAATATGGTACAGTGCCTGTGTCTGTAAACCGGAACAGGCGGAATGGAGGATTTATTATGAAAAAAATTTTGACATTGGCGGTATCCGCTGTCATGGTAATGGGGCTGCTTGCAGGCTGCGGTTCTAAAGAAACCTCAGGAAGCGCAGAAACAGCCGGAAGCGATGAAAAAACCACATTTACAGTGGGCTTTGACGCGGAATTTCCCCCCTATGGCTACATGGATGAAAACGGTGAATACACCGGATTTGATTTGGAACTGGCACAGGAGGTCTGTGACCGTAACGGCTGGGAGCTGGTAAAACAGCCTATTGACTGGGATTCCAAGGATATGGAGCTGTCTTCCGGCGCTATTGACTGTATCTGGAACGGATTTACAATGAACGGACGTGAGGATGCCTATACATGGAGTGTTCCTTATGTGGATAACAGCCAGGTATTTGTGGTGGCAGCAGATGCGGGAATTACCGCACATGCAGACCTGGCAGGCAAGAAGGTAGGAGTACAGAAGGATTCCTCCGCACTGGCAGCTTTGGAAGGGGATGCGGCAGACCTGGCAGCAACCTTTGCCGAATTGACACAGTATTCCGATTATAATACGGCATTCATGGATTTGGAGCAGGGAGCAATTGACGCCCTGGCAATTGATATCGGCGTGGCTGATTATCAGATTGCATCCAGAGGTGACGGATTCGTTAAGCTGGATGAAAAGCTTGCAACCGAGCAGTACGGTATCGGATTTTATCTTGGAAATGACGAATTAAAGAACCAGGTAGAAGCTACCCTGCTTGAAATGGCTGATGACGGAAAGTTTATGGAAATCGCTGAAAAATATGGATTGACAGACAGCGTATGTCTTGGAAAATAATGAAAATTGATACCCCGTTGCTTGCAGCGGGGTTATTGACTGCTGCCTCTGTGTCTGTAAACAGCCGGAAAAGCAGGCTGCATGGACGGTAAATTGCATAGAAGGGAAAACGAAATGAGTACAACGGTAATGCTGATACAGCTTTTAAAGGGAATGGTGGTAACGGCGGAAATTTTTTTACTGACGCTTGTTTTTTCCTTGCCTTTAGGGCTGTTTATTTCATTCGGACGCATGTCTAAAAATTCTATTGTAAAGGGAATCAGCAAAATATACATATCTATTATGAGAGGAACGCCTTTGATGCTTCAGCTTATTGTGGTGTATTTTGCACCCTTTTATGTGTTCGGGCTGAAAATCGGTAATTACCGCTTTCCTGCCATTATCATAGCGTTTGCGCTTAATTATGCGGCATACTTTGCAGAAATTTATCGTGCAGGAATTGAATCCATACCGGTGGGACAATATGAAGCGGCCAAAGTCCTGGGATATAATAAAGTACAGACCTTCTGCAGGATTATACTGCCCCAGGTCGTTAAAAGGATTCTGCCGCCGGTTACCAATGAAACCATTACCTTAGTGAAGGATACTTCTCTTGCCTTTGTACTGGCGCATGCGGAAATGTTTACCATGGCGAAGCAGATAGCGGCCAAGGAAACAAGCATAGCCCCTCTGATGGTTGCAGGCGTGTTTTACTATTTGTTTAACCTGATTGTGGCATGGGGAATGGAACGGCTGGAAAAAGCCATGAATTATTACAGGTAGGAGGAAAAGAAATGGCTGGGAACAGGAAAGCTTTGCTGCAGATAAATCATATGCGGAAGGGTTTTGATGATATTGAAGTTATCAGGGATATTTCCCTGTCGGTGAAGGAAGGGGAAGTGGTTTCCGTCATAGGGCCCTCCGGTTCCGGCAAGTCCACCCTTCTTCGATGCGCAGCCATGCTGGAAACAATGGATGCGGGAGAACTGATTTATCTGGACGAAAAGGCTGCCTGGGAGGAAGATGGAAAATGTTTCTATGCGGCCAAAGCGAAATTAAAGGAAATCCATAGAAATTTCGGACTGGTATTCCAGAACTTCAATTTGTTTCCCCATTACAGTGTTATGAAAAATATTATTGACGCTCCTGTGATTGTGGAAGGCATAAGCAAAAAAGAAGCAAAGGAAAGAGCGGAAAAGCTTCTTGCCCAGCTGGGACTTTCCGATAAGGCAGATGCTTATCCCTATCAGCTTTCGGGCGGACAGCAGCAGAGAGTTTCCATTGCAAGGGCGCTGGCTCTTCAGCCGAAAATCCTGTTCTTTGACGAACCCACATCTGCCCTTGATCCGGAGCTTACCGGCGAGGTGCTTAAGGTAATCCGGGATCTTGCAAAGGAACATATGACCATGATTATCGTTACGCATGAAATGCAGTTTGCAAGGGAGCTTTCCGACAGAATTATCTTTATGGAGCAGGGAGTCATTCAGGCGGAGGGGACTCCGGATGAAATTTTCCATTCATCTAACGAAAGAGTTAGGGAATTTATCGGAAAATTTCAGTCATAATTTTATTCCCGCGTGCAATGAGTCAAAGTCATGCTTGCATGACCTTGACGAATGCCGCGAGGGTCAATACCCCGCCCCTTGGGGCGCTTCAATTTCCATGCCCCGCTGCTTGCGGCGGGGTTATTGACTTTTTTCGGCACAATGGAGAAATTTTTTTGTGATTCTTTGTTTCATTGATTTATGACAAAAGGTGGTATATACTCCAAGGTGTACCTGTTTTATGAATGATTATTTGATAAAAGGAAAGAAAGGTAAGGAAAAACAATGAAAAAAATGGAACAGCTTTATGAAGGAAAGGCAAAAAAGGTATTTGCAACAGATGATCCTGATGTTGTAATCGTAGATTACAAAGATGATGCAACAGCCTTTAACGGTGAAAAGAAAGGTACTATAGCAGGAAAAGGCGTCATTAATAACCGCATGACAAACCATGTCTTCAAATTACTGGAAAAAGAAGGCGTGCCTACTCATTTAATCGAAGAGCTGAGCGACAGAGAAACAGCCGTGAAAAAAGTGGAAATCGTACCTCTTGAGGTAATTATCCGTAATGTGGCTGCCGGAAGCTTTTCAAAAAGACTCGGCGTACCCGAAGGAACTCCTTTTAAAGAGCCTACCATTGAATTCAGTTATAAAAATGATGAACTGGGAGATCCCCTCATCAACAGTTATTTTGCAGTAGCCCTGGGCCTTGCAACCTGGGAAGAAATCGAAATCATTAAAAAATATGCCTTTAAGGTAAATGAAGTGCTGAAAGCATATTTTCTTCAGGCGGATATTAAGCTGATTGACTTTAAGATTGAGTTCGGACGTTTCCATGGAGAGATTCTTCTGGCAGATGAAACATCGCCTGATACCTGCCGTCTGTGGGATGTGCACACAAATGAAAAACTGGATAAGGACCGTTTCAGAAGAGATCTTGGCAACGTAGAAGAGGCTTATAACGAAGTATTTAAGCGTTTAGGACTTGCATAAGCAATAATCTGCGGGGTCATGCTTCATGACAATAGACAGTCCGTTCAGTACTTGCTATTGCAGCCTGAGAGAGCCCCGTATAAAGAGGGATAATACATGAAAATAGAAGACAGCATTTTATTGGCGGGGAATAAGCAGCAGGCTGCAAAAGAGCAGTTACCGGAAGAAAAGCCGGGAGAAGAATGCGGCGTTTTTGGCATGTATGATTTCGGCGGAGGAGATGTTGCCTCCACTATTTATTATGGGCTTCTTGCCCTCCAGCACAGAGGACAGGAAAGCTGCGGTATTGCGGTAAGCGATACCACCGGGCCCAAAGGGAAGGTATTAAGCGCCAAGGATATGGGGCTTGTCAACGAGGCCTTTACCCCGGAAACCCTTGAAAAGCTGAAGGGAGATATTGGAGTCGGACATGTGCGCTATTCCACTGCGGGAAGCTCCACCAGGGAAAATGCACAGCCTCTTGTTTTAAATTATGTGAAAGGCACGCTGGGCCTTGCCCATAATGGTAATCTGATTAATACGCCTGAACTTCGGAAGGAATTGGCATATACGGGCGCAATTTTCCAGACTACCATTGATTCGGAGGTAATCGCTTATTTTATTGCCCGGGAACGCCTGAATTCCAGGACGGTTGAAGAAGCGGTTGGCCGGGCCATGAAGAAGATAAAGGGCGCTTATTCTTTAATTGTCATGTCGCCCCGAAAGCTGATTGGAGCAAGGGATCCTTTCGGCTTCAGGCCTTTGTGCATCGGAAAAAGGGACAATGCCTATGTGCTTGCATCCGAAACCTGTGCCCTTGATACCATCGGCGCAGAATTTGTCAGGGATGTGGAACCCGGTGAAATCGTGACCATTTCTCCTGATAAAGGGATTGAATCTGATAAAAGCATGTGTATTTCAAAAGAAAAACATGCAAGATGTGTGTTTGAATATATTTACTTTTCAAGACCGGACAGTTATTTTGACGGAATGAGCGTCTATAACTCCCGAATTCTTGCCGGAAAGTTTCTTGCCGTTGATTCCCCGGTGGACGCCGATTTAGTGGTCGGCGTGCCTGAGTCGGGAAATTGCGCTGCCCTGGGTTATTCGCTTAAGTCCGGCATTCCCTATGGACAGGCTTTTGTGAAAAACGGCTATGTAGGAAGAACCTTTATTAAGCCCAAGCAGAAAAACCGGGAGAGCAGTGTCCAGGTGAAGCTGAACGTACTGCGGGAAGCTGTAGACGGCAAAAGAATTATTATGATTGATGATTCCATAGTAAGAGGTACTACGTCTGACAGAATTGTGCGTATGCTTCGGGAAGCGGGGGCCAGAGAAGTTCATATGAGGGTAAGTTCACCGCCCTTTTTGTGGCCCTGTTATTTTGGAACGGATGTGCCCGCAAGAGAGCAGCTCATCGCCTATAACAGAACGGTAGAGGAAATCTGCAGGATAATAGGAGCAGATTCTCTTGGGTATTTAAGAGAAGAGAGATTGACGGAAATCGTCTGCGGACGTGAAATCTGCAAAGGCTGTTTTAATGGGAAATATCCCATGGAGCCGCCAAAAGAGGATATCCGCGGGGAATTCGATAAGTAGCAGAGAGGAGATTGATAAATGAGTACGGACAGATATACAAGCCCGTTATCTGAGCGATATGCAAGTAAGGAAATGCAGTATATTTTTTCCCAGGACATGAAATTCAGAACCTGGAGAAGGCTGTGGATTGCACTTGCTGAAACAGAAAAAGAACTTGGCCTTTCCCAGAATGGAAAGCCTGTTATTACCCAGGAACAGATTGATGAATTGAAGGCCCATGCCGAAGATATCAATTACGATGTGGCGAAGGCACGGGAAAAGGAAGTGCGCCATGATGTTATGAGCCATGTATATGCTTACGGACAGCAGTGCCCCAAGGCAGCGGGCATCATTCATTTGGGGGCCACCAGCTGTTATGTAGGTGATAATACGGATATTATCATTATGACACAGGCTCTTAAACTGGTTAAGAAGAAGCTTGTGAATGTTATTGCCGGGCTGGCTTCTTTTGCAGATAAATATAAGGCCCAGCCTACGCTTGCTTTTACTCATTTCCAGCCTGCCCAGCCTACAACGGTAGGAAAAAGAGCGACTCTCTGGATGCAGGAATTCTGCCTGGATTTGGAGGATTTAAATCATGTTTTAGACAGCATGAAGCTGCTTGGTTCCAAGGGAACTACAGGAACGCAGGCGTCTTTTCTTGAATTGTTTAACGGAGATCAGGAAACAGTTGATAAAATTGACCCCATGATTGCACAGAAGATGGGATTTAAGGAGTGTTATCCCGTTTCAGGGCAGACCTATTCCCGTAAGGTGGATACAAGGGTCGCCAATGTGCTTGCAGGAATTGCGGCCAGCGCTCATAAAATGTCAAATGATATCAGACTTCTCCAGCATCTTAAGGAAGTGGAGGAGCCCTTTGAAAAGAGCCAGATTGGTTCATCCGCTATGGCCTATAAGCGCAATCCAATGAGAAGCGAAAGAATTGCTTCCCTTTCCAGATATGTGATGATTGATGCCTTAAATCCGGCGATTACTTCAGCCACCCAGTGGTTTGAAAGAACTCTGGATGATTCTGCCAATAAACGTCTTTCCATTCCGGAGGGCTTTCTTGCAACAGACGGTATCCTGGACTTATGTCTGAATGTAGTGGACGGGCTTGTGGTGTATCCCAAGGTAATTGAAAAAAGACTGAGGAGCGAACTGCCTTTTATGGCAACGGAAAATATCATGATGGATGCCGTAAAAATGGGAGGAAACAGACAGGAGCTTCATGAAAGGATCAGAGAACTTTCCATGGAAGCCGGAAGGAATGTAAAGGTGGAAGGAAAAGAAAATAATCTTCTTGAGCTGATTGCCAAAGACCCTGCCTTTAATATGTCCCTTGAGGATTTGCAGGAAACCATGGAGCCCTCAAGATATGTGGGACGTTCCAAAGAACAGGTGGACGCATTCCTTACAAAAGTAATTAATCCCATTTTGGAAGAAAATAAGGACTTACTCGGCGTAAAGGCTGAAATTAATGTATAGGCATTAAGATATTGACAGGAATTAGGAGGAAAACGCTTTGGGCGGATTTTTTGGCGCAGCTTTAAAAAATGACTGTGTTTTCGATTTGTTTTTTGGCACTGACTATCATTCCCATCTGGGAACAAGACGTGCGGGAATGGCAGTATACGGTAAGGAAAAAGGATTTGACAGGGCAATTCATAACATTGAAAATGCTCCCTTTCGTACAAAATTTGATAAAGATGTCAATCAGATGGAAGGGAATATGGGAATCGGATGTATTTCCGACTATGAGCCCCAGCCCCTGCTTGTGCGTTCCCATCATGGAACCTATGCCATTGTAACCGTAGGCAAAATCAACAATATGGATAAAATTGTAAAAGAACTTTTTGCTTCCGGGTGCTCCCATTTCCTTGAAATGAGCGGCGGTGATATCAATGCTACAGAGCTTGTGGCAGCAATAATCAATCAGAAGGAACATCTGGTAGAGGGCATCACTTATGCCCAGGAGATTATCGAAGGTTCCATGACCATCGCCCTTTTGACGGAAAAGGGAATTTATGCAGCCAGGGACAAAATGGGAAGGACGCCTGTGGCAATCGGCAAAAAGGAAGACGGCTATTGTATTTCCTTTGAAAGCTTCGCATATTTGAACCTGGGATATGCGGATGAAAGGGAATTAGGACCAGGGGAGGTTGTAATTGTAACTCCTGAGGGAGTCACAACTCTGGCAAAGCCCGGCAGTGAAATGAAAATCTGCACCTTCCTTTGGATTTATTACGGTTATCCTTCTTCCTCCTATGAAGGAATCAGTGTGGAAAAAATGCGTTATAACTGCGGTAAAATGCTGGCAAAAAGGGATAATGTCAGACCGGATAATGTGGCGGGAGTACCGGATTCCGGTATAGCCCATGCAATCGGATATTCCAATGAATCCGGAATTCCTTTTTCCAGACCTTTTATTAAATATACGCCTACCTGGCCCCGCTCCTTTATGCCCACTATGCAGAGCCAGAGAAATCTGATTGCCAAAATGAAGCTCATTCCCGTGCATGATTTAATTCAGGATAAGAGTCTGCTTTTGATAGATGATTCCATTGTAAGGGGTACCCAGCTTCGGGAAACCACTGAATTTTTATATCAGAGCGGAGCAAAGGAGGTTCATATAAGACCTGCCTGTCCGCCCCTTATTTATGGGTGTAAGTACCTGAATTTCTCCCGTTCTTCTTCGGAGATGGAGCTGATTACCAGAAGGATTATCAAGGAAATGGAGGGAGAAGGTAAGAATGTGAATTTAAGCGCTTACTCCAATCCGGAAACTTCTGAGTATCAGGAAATGGTGAGAAGGATAGGCGTACAGCTTAATTTTACCACCCTGCGTTATCACAGGCTGGATGATATGATTGAATCCGTGGGAATTGATAAATGCAGGCTGTGTACTTACTGCTGGGATGGTAAGGAGTAAAGAAGTGTTTTTCATAAAATAAAAAAATATGCTTTCTATTTTTCCATATGTGTTGTATAATGCACTTACAGACATTTCAAATGACAAGTCATGATATAAATCCCATAATGAAGTAAAATGATAGACTGGAAAATGTTAAGGCAACAGAAAAGTTTTTATAAGATGAATGGAGGATTTTATGAGAGAAAAGTATGAGTCTTTGGCACTTGCGGATTTAAAGGCGATTGCAAAAGCGAGAGGGCTGAAGGGAACTTCCACTATGAAAAAATCGGATTTAGTGGAGCTTATGCTTGCGGAAGATGAGAAGGATAAGGCAGCAGGCAAAAGCGTAAAGCCGAGATCAGTAGTATCTGTTAAAGCTCCGGAAAGACAGCCGGAGGAAAATAAGGAAGAAGCTGCAAAGGCAGAGGTAAGGGAAGGGGGCAAAGCAAGGGAAGAAGCAAAGACAGATGAGGACAAGTATCCGGCTGAACTTGACAGCGGCGTTTCTGCCCACGGTATTCTTGAGGTTATGCCTGACGGATATGGTTTTATCAGATGTGAAAACTATCTTCCGGGTGAAAAGGATGTTTATGTGGCTCCCAGCCAAATCAGGCGTTTCGGTTTAAAAACCGGTGATATGCTGGAAGGAAATACAAGAATTAAAACCCAGGGAGAAAAGTTTGCCGCTCTTTTATATGTGAAGAGCATTAATGGTTATACGCCGGAAGAAACGGCCAAAAGAAGGAATTTTGAAGATATGACCCCCATTTTCCCCAATGAGCGGCTTCATCTTGAGATGCCCGGCGCCAGTGTTGCCATGAGAATTATGGACTTGCTCAGCCCTGTAGGCAAAGGACAGCGTGGTATGATTGTTTCTCCTCCCAAGGCAGGAAAGACAACACTTCTTAAAGATGTGGCAAAGTCCATCAAGAGAAATGCTCCCGGGGTTCATCTGATTATTCTACTCATTGATGAACGGCCGGAGGAGGTAACGGATATTAAAGAAGCAATTGGGGGGCCTAATGTAGAGGTTATCTATTCCACCTTTGACGAGCTTCCGGAGCATCATAAAAGAGTTTCGGAAATGGTAATTGAGAGAGGCAGGCGCCTTGTCGAACATAATAAAGACGTTATGATTCTGATTGACAGCATTACAAGATTAACACGTGCATATAACCAGACGGTTCCGCCAAGCGGAAGAACCTTATCAGGCGGTCTTGACCCGGCAGCCCTTCATATGCCCAAGCGTTTCTTCGGTGCAGCCAGAAATATGAGAGAGGGGGGTTCCCTTACTATTCTGGCAACGGCCCTTGTGGATACGGGAAGCAAAATGGATGACGTGGTTTATGAGGAATTTAAGGGAACCGGCAATATGGAGCTTGTGCTTGACCGTAAGCTTTCCGAAAAGAGAGTATTCCCCGCTATCGATATTCCGAAGTCCGGCACAAGAAGAGAAGACCTGCTGCTGGCGTCTGATGAACTGGAAGCAATTAATATCATCCGTAAGGCGATGAATGGCCTGAAGCCGGAAGAAGCGGTGGATAAGGTACTTGATTTGTTTTCAAAGACGAGAAATAATCAGGAATTTGTAAATATGGTCAAAAAAATGAAGTTTATCTGATAAAAATGCTTGCATACTAAGATAAGCTATGATACAATTAAAAAGCTGTTTCGGGTGAAACGGCATGCATAATAAGTGCAGCGGATGAGAACGAATTTTGTAATATAGTTTATTATAGAGAGGTGAAAACATGAAAGAAGGAATTCATCCTGAGTACTATCAGGCAACAGTAACTTGCAACTGTGGCAATACATTTGTAACAGGTTCAACCAAGAAAGATATTCACGTTGAAGTTTGTTCTAAATGCCATTCATTCTACACAGGTCAGCAGAAGACTGCAAGAGCTGACGGACGTATTGAGAAGTTCAACAAGAAGTATGGTGTAGTAAACAAATAAGTTATGTAAGTATGATAAGGCTGAGATGTTACAACTACATCTCAGCCTTATATTTTTATAAGAGGTAAGGAGTATGAAAAATAATAAGTGCAGCCGGTATTCAGGAATTGGAGGACAGGCGGTCTTAGAAGGCGTAATGATGAAAAATAAGGATGACTATGCGGTAGCCATCCGGAAGCCTGACGGGAACATTGAAGTGGAAGTAGATGTGTACCGGGGGGTATTACATGAAAGTAAACTGAAAAAAATACCTTTTATAAGGGGGATTTTCAGTTTCATAGATTCCATGATACTTGGCATGAAGAGTATTAACTATTCCGCATCTTTTTATGAAGATGAAGAGGCGGAAGAAACGAAAGTGGATAAGGCGCTCAATAAGCTTTCGGGCGGAAAGGCGGAAAGCCTGTTGATGGGAATCACTACTGTGGTATCAATTGTGCTTGCCATAGGAATTTTTATTTTGCTGCCCTATTTTCTTTCTTCCCTGCTGACTCAGTATGTAAGAAATGCATCCTTGCTGGCAATTATTGAGGGCGCCATCAGAATTATAATTTTTCTGGCGTATGTGGTGGCAATCAGTCTGATGAAGGACATCCGCAGACTGTATCAGTATCACGGCGCAGAGCATAAATGCATTAATTGTATTGAAAAGGGAAGGCCCTTAACAGTTCATAATGTTATGAGAAGCTCAAGAATTCATAAGCGCTGCGGAACCAGCTTTATGCTTTTTGTAGTATTTGTCAGCATTATTTTATTTTTCTTTATCAGGGTACAGAATCCGGTATACAGGGTTCTGCTTCGTATTGCCCTGATTCCTGTCATTGCGGGCATTTCTTATGAAATTATCAGGCTGGCAGGCAGAAGCGATAATATTATCATTAAAATCATTTCTGCGCCCGGAATGTTATTGCAAAGGCTGACGACAAAAGAACCTGATGAAAGCATGGCGGAAGTTGCCATAAAATCTGTAGAGGCAGTGTTTGACTGGAAAGCATATCTGGAAGAAGCCTTCGGTTATGAAATTGATGAATCATGGCTGCGGGATGAAGAGCTGCAGGAGGACGAAGGTGAAGAGAACGGTTCTGAAGACGGCGAAACAGATGAACCGGTACAGGAAAAGAAAGAATCAGACAATAATGCGGCTCCGGCTTAGAGGTAAAGAAAATGGAATATCGGGAAGTATACAGGTGGGGCGTTTTGCAGCTTGCAGAAGCAGGAATAGAAGAAGCTTCTCTTGATGCAAGACTTCTTCTTGAGGAAATCTGCAAAACAGACAGAAATTTTCTGCTGGTTCATGGAGAAGAACCGGTTTCAGAAGAGGATTATAACAGCTATGTAAATGATATTTCTCTTAGAAAATCCCATATTCCCCTTCAGCAGATAGTGGGATATCAGGAATTTATGGGACTTAAGTTTAAGGTGACTCCGGATGTGCTGATTCCCAGACAGGATACGGAAATCTTAGTGGAAGAAGTGATGCGGTATCTCCATGATGGCATGAGTATTCTGGATATGTGCACCGGCAGCGGCTGCATTCTGCTCAGTCTTTTACGGTATTCCAATGATTGTGCGGGAACAGGCTGTGATATTTCAGAAAAAGCGCTGGAAGTGGCAAAGGAAAACGCCGGATGCCTTGGCATAGCTGCATCTTTTATCCAAAGTGATTTATTTGAAATGGTGAATGACAAGTATGAGTTTATTGTTTCCAATCCGCCGTATATTCCTACAGACGTGATACCTGGTTTAATGGCAGAAGTGAAAAATCGTGAACCGCTGACGGCTCTGGACGGCGGAGAAGATGGTTTGTATTTTTACAGGCGTATCATAAAAGAGGCGAAGAATTACCTGCATCCGGGTGGAATGCTCTTTTTTGAAATCGGCTGCAAGCAGGCACAGGAAGTCAGCGCTTTAATGGAAGCGGCAGGGTATGCGGAGATAACTGTCTGCAGGGATTTTGCAGGACTTGACAGAGTTGTGCATGGACAATATAGGTAAAAGCTTTAAAGGGCAGAAAGGTCAGGTATTGAGATGTTTGACAAACTGGAAGATATATTGATTCGATTTGAAGAAATCATGGGAGAACTGAATGAACCCGGCGTAATCAATAATCAGGAGCGTTTCAGGGCTCTTATGAAGGAGCAAAGCGATTTAACACCCCTTGTAGAGGCCTATAAGGAGTATAAAAAGTGTAAACAGGATATAGAAGATTCTCTCAGTATGCTGGAAACAGAATCGGATGATGACATGAAAGAAATGCTGAAGGAAGAGCTTAATACAGCAAAAAAGAGAGCAGAGGAGCTGGAGCAGGAGCTTAAGATTCTTCTTTTACCGAAGGATCCTAATGACGAGAAAAACGTAATTGTGGAAATCAGGGCAGGAGCCGGCGGAGATGAGGCGGCTTTGTTTGCTGCGGAAATTTACCGTATGTATGTTCATTATGCGGAAAGCCATCGCTGGAAGGTGGAAACCATGAATGTGGATGAAATAGGAATCGGCGGCATGAAGGAGGTTCAGTTTACGATTATCGGACAGGGCGCTTATTCCAAGATGAAGTATGAAAGCGGCGTGCATCGTGTGCAGAGGGTTCCCGAAACGGAATCAGGCGGGCGTATCCATACCTCTACAATCAGTGTGGCTGTTATGCCGGAGGTGGATGATGATATTGATATCGTGATTGAGGATAAGGATATCCGTATTGATGTAATGCGGGCTTCCGGTAACGGCGGACAGTGTGTTAATACGACAGACTCTGCGGTGCGTCTTACCCACTATCCTACGGGTATTGTGGTATACAGCCAGACAGAGAAGTCCCAGCTGCAGAACAAGGCAAAGGCGTTTGCCCTGCTGAAGGCAAAGCTCTATGATATGGAGCAGCAGCAAAGGCATGATGCGGAAGCAGAGCTTAGAAGAAGCCAGATAGGTACAGGAGATCGTTCCGAAAAGATTCGTACCTACAATTTCCCTCAGGGACGTGTAACAGACCATAGAATCGGTCTTACCATCTATAAGCTGGATAAAGTTATGAACGGGGATATACAGGAAATTATCGATGGCTGTACTGCGGCTGACCAGGCAGCAAAGCTGGCAAAGATGAACGAATAGTGATAATAGGTAAGAGCATAAAAGGGAGGATGCAAGTCTGCTTGTGATCCTCTTTTTCATGACAATAGGAAGTTTACCATATTGGAAAATCGAAGGGCGGGTGATTTCATGAAAGTGATAGAGTTTATTCACATCCATCAAGGAGATGAAACTGATAAGTGTGAGTGCATTATTCATCCTGACGGAAGTGTTGATGAACCGCTGCCATCCCATTTAGGCAGGCTGGCTGAATTAACGGGACGGGATTCCTCCTGGCTGAATGCGCAGATGAATATGGGCATGGAACCGCTGTTCTGGCTGGTGGAATTTACAGGTTGTCTGGCTGTCTGGCAGACAAGGGTGGTATCGCCGGCAAAACCTACAGGGGAGCAGCTTAATACGCTGGAAGAATTACGGAATGCAGCATTGCTTGCGCCTAAATATCTGATACAGAAAGCGGATGAGCAGTATGTGGAAAGTGTCCGGGCGTCAAGGGAGAGAGAATGAGTGTTACTTTTACCAATTTGCAGATAAAAACAAATATAGAGTGTATACCCAAGGGGATGGTTCCGGAGGAATATGTCTGTATGCAGACCTCCCGGAACTGGACAGCTGTATTTGAGGGCGGCAGCGAGCATTCATGGGAAGAACTGTACAGTCTGGGAAAAAGAATTTCAAGGCAGATGTATACACCGGTGATAGCGGTCAGCTTTCTTAAGGAAGATGAATTTGAAATGACGCTTCTGATGGAAGGGAAGATGATGGCAGCCTACCATACCGGTATTTCGGGCAGGGATTGCAAGAGCTCTGTAAAATGGATAGAGGGACTTGAGCTTTTGGAGGAAGAAGGAACAGTATTTAAATACCTGGCAAAGAAAAAAATGTCCCCCTTTGAAAGCATTCATGCATTTTCCAGACTTTTGGGAATCCGTCTTTTTTCAGACATCAGAATGGCAGAGGAACAGTACAAGGCATGGAATGGAGATGCCGAAAATTTTATAAAAGAAATAAAAGAAGAGAGAAGAAGACTGAGATTTAAAAGTAAAACTGCGGCAAAGCTTTTGCAGGAGATGCCGGGATTATTTGTCAGCGGAGAGGAAAGAAAAGGGATTATTCAGATAGTGTACCCTGATGACTTTGGAGGATTTTCCTATCATTGTATTCATTGCGTGGAAATCCGGGAGGAGGGGCTTTTTGAAGTACATAATTTCCAATATCCCGAATCGATATTTAAAGAAAATTCCAGACATATTTTCAGGGATTACGAGCGCGGAATCATTCATGTAATGTCGAGTGACATACCGATATATTATGATTATCATGATTTAGGGGAGTATGAGGAAGAACTGGAAGCGTTAATGGAAATTCCGGAAGAAAATATCATGCGAAGGGAGGATTCTCCTCAGATAATTCCTGTTTATACAGGCCGGGTGATTGTGCAGGGACGATATGAATATTATGAAAGAGGAAGAATGCACAAAAATAAGGACGAGCTGCGGAAGGCTGATATTGAAACGTCGGGAAAGAAGTATTCTGAGAAAAATATCATAGCATTTTATGAGTATGAGGATCCCGACTGCGGGAATGCATTTTGGGACAGCACGGAAAGAATTCCCATTATTACATCAGACGGCGTATTGAATGTCCGTCTGCAGTATATTAAAAACCCTGAGAATATCATATGCGACGCCAGGTTTTTTGATGAAGACTTAAAGCTTCTGCGTAAGACAGAAGTCCGCCTGAATGAAGAATTCCGTAATTTTCTGGGTGATTATAAGTATGCATATTGCGAAGAAACAAACTGTATTTATATGGGAAATAAAAAGATATACCTGAAAAATCATAAGACCACAAACGGAATGAAGGAATTAAAGGGAGCAAACAGACTTTTTATTCACTATGACAGACAAAATGCAGGTTTTCTTTATGCAATAAAGGAAAATTATGTATATATATTGGATTTGAACCTGAAGCTGGTTTCCTGTCATATTTTAAAGGGCAGCATCATGTACTATTTTGTTAATAAAAAAGGAAATGTGTGTCTTGTAACAGCGATGGATCAGGTATGGGAGGAAAAAATACCTGATAAAAACTCTGCAATAAGATTGTATGAAATAGAAGGCTGAAAGGTCTGACGGGGGATAAAAATGAAATATTTCGGAGAAGGTTTGAGTGAAAAGCATAAAGAGCTGAACAGCATCATCCGTAAAAAGGAAATGCTGGATAAATCGAAAGAGCTGTTTCTTGAAATACATGCAGCCCTGCATTTATCTGAAGTGACGGGAACAGAGCATAATGAGGTTGACAGCCTGCTGGAGGATTTGCAGGATAAGGAGTATTCGATTATGCCGACCGTCAGAGATGAAACGATTGCATGGGCTTTGTGGCATATGACAAGGATTGAAGACCTGACAATGAATTATCTTGTGGCCGGCAGGGAACAGGTTTTTAATGACAGGTGGAAAAAGAAAATGAAGGTATGCATTACCGATACGGGGAATGCGATGACGGATGACGAGATTATTGCCATGAGCAGCAGAATCTGCATAGAGGAGCTTTTAAATTACCGCAGCAGGGTAGCGGTAAGAACAAGGGAAATTGCAGCAAATCTGAAAGAAGAAGATTTAAAACGAAAGGTTTCGGAAGCGGATTTGGATAAAATTCTGATAAATGGCGGGGTGACGAAGCATAAGGATTCCATCTGGCTTCTGGACTTTTGGGGAAGAAAGAACGTGGCGGGAATTTTGCTGATGCCAGCTACAAGACATATTATGCTGCACCTGAATGACTGCTGTAAATGGAAAGAATATATCAGAACCAGAGAAAATTATCATAGGTGAAAGGAGATTTTGGTGATGAGAAGCGTAAATCAGAAGGAATTTTTAGGAGGACAGGGAGTGGTTCATTTTGACCACATATTAGAGGCGGATGAAATGCATGGCATGAACCGTGTTTATGCCAAAGTGACACTGCAGAAGGGCTGTTCCGTAGGATATCATGTGCATAACGGCGACGGAGAGGATTATTATGTCATCAAAGGAACTGCTACCATTGACGATAACCATGAGAGGATATTAACTCTTAAGGAAGGGGAGCATTATTTTACCCCTTCGGGAAAGGGACATAGTCTTACTAACCTTGAAGATGAAGAATTACAGGTTATGGCGCTCATTATCTATGACAATATCAAGTGAGCATGGCAGGCCTGATAGGGAGATTGAATTTTTATTTTAATATAATATAAAACCATAAAAAAGTGGTTGTAAAAACAATCATATAATGCTATAATGAA
>CAZDPE010000034.1:0-23426 GCA_964507235.1 uncultured Lachnospiraceae bacterium | reverse complement strand
TTATTCATGACAATAGAAAGTTCGCAAAGCGTGCTTTCTATTGTTCATGACAATAAAAAGTTCGCAAAGCGTGCTTTCTATTGTTTATATAAATTTAAATCAAATCCAAAGTATCTTACTGCATTGTTATAGGAAATATCCGTAACGATTTCGGATAAGGTATCCATATCTGCAGGGAACTCGCCGTTTTCAACCAAGTCGCCGATTAAATCACACATAATGCGGCGGAAGTATTCGTGCCTTGTGTAAGATAAGAAGCTTCTTGAGTCTGTCAGCATTCCCACGAATCCGGAAAGGTTTCCAAGATTTGCAAGAGAAAGCATTTGATCTCTCATACCAATCTTGTGATCGTTGAACCACCATGCGCTGCCCTGCTGAATCTTGGCAACAGCAGTAGAATCCTGGAAACAGCCGAGGATAGTTCCAATGGCCTGGTTATCATTGGGATTCAGGCTGTAAATGATAGTCTTGGGCAGTTCGTTTGTCTGAATCAGTGCGTTTAAGAAGTCAGCCATCTGGGCGGAAGGAGCGTAGTTGTTAATGCAGTCATAACCGGTATCAGGACCTGATTTTTCATACATCAGACGGTTGTTGTCCCTTTTGCAGCCGTAGTGAAGCTGCATAACCCAGTTACGCTTGCTGTATTCTTTTCCTACAAAAATCATGAACGCTGTCTTAAAGGTAAGTTCTTCTTCCCTTGTCACAGAAGCTCCGGAAAGACGTTTTGCAAAAATGGCTTCCAGTTCTTCATCAGAAGCAGGATAGTACATTACATATTCAAGAGCGTGGTCGGATACACTGCATCCCATGGAGGCAAAGAAATCCATACGATTCTTAAGAGCGTCTTTTAAGGAAGCAAAAGAAGTAATCTGAATGCCGCTTACCCTGGAAAGTGCGGCAAGATAATCAGTGTATTCAGGTTTTTCAATGTTCATTGCCTTATCAGGGCGCCATGCAGGAAGAACCTGCACATCAAAACTGTCGTCAGCAGCAATTTCAGCATGCCATTCAAGAGAATCCACAGGGTCGTCCGTAGTGCAGATTAAAGTTACGTTGGACTGCTTAATCAGATTGCGCACGCTCATGGAAGGCTGAGCCAGCTTTTCGTTGCACAGATTCCAGACTTCTTCTGCAGTATTTTTATTTAAAGTGCCTGTATAACCGAAATATCTCTGTAATTCAAGATGGCTCCAATGGTAGAGAGGGTTGCCGATAGCTTTGCCGAGAACCTCTGCCCATTTGAAAAATTTTTCCTTATCGGAAGCATCTCCTGTAATAAAGTGTTCATCCACACCGCAGGAGCGCATAAAACGCCATTTGTAATGATCGCCGCCAAGCCAAACCTGGGTAATGTTGTCGAATTTACGGTCTTTGGCAATTTCCCTAGGGTTGATATGACAGTGATAATCTAAAACGGGTGTTTTCTCTGCATACTCATGAAAGAGAGTCTGAGCAGTGGGAGTGGATAACAGAAAATCCTTATCCATAAATGGTTTCATAAAAAATCCTCCTTTAATGAATGATGTTAATTTATTCCCGCGGGCAATGAGTCAAAGTCATGCCTGCATGACCTTGACGAATGCCGCGAGGGCCAATTCCCCGCTGCTTGCAGCGGGGGTGTTGACTTGAAATTTTGTAAAAATCAGAAAACGCAGTAATTTACAGAAAAATCATTTTGTGCTGGAGCGTTTGACTAATTCACCGGAAAAAATGGTTTTCTGCGGCATATCTTCATTGTTCAGGGTGCCGATACAGGTTTTCACCAACTGGCTGCAAAGGGTTTCCAGATGATTGTCCACGGAAGAAAGCTCAGGCTCACAGCAGGTACACAGCAGCGAATTGTTATAGCCTATAACGGATAAATCATAAGGGACGGACAGGTTATTCAGCCTTGCGTACTTGACGGCTCCAGCTGCCAGCATATCCTCCGAGGCCAGAACTGCATGAAATTCAAGCCCCTTTCGGCGCAGTTCATTTAAAAAATGGCAGACCCCGTCAATGTCCTCATGTGTGCCCGGAAAAAACTGCTGATACTGTTTATTTAAAGGGATATTGTTCATGGTATAAGCAGACTGATAACCAAGGAGCTTCTTTTTGCCGCTGTAGGAAGTGGAATTGTATAAGTAAAGAATATCCGTAATTCCCTGATTAATCAGGAAAACAGCGGCGTCATGCATGGACTTGAAATCGTCGCATATGGTACAATATACATTGGAACAATCAAGGTCGGCATTGAGCAGCATAATGGGAACCTGCTGCGCAGCATCGCGAATGTATTGATTGTCCCCGGATTCAGCTTCAATAAAATTAGAGCCCACCATAATAACACTGTCAACCCTCTGGTTAAGCAGAAGGGCGAGGGAGGCTTTTTTGCTTTCCAAATCGTAGCCTGTACAGCAAAGTACCGCGTGATAACCGCCGGCACGAAGATTTTTTTCGATATAGTATACCGCTTTTGCGAGATACAGGTCGGAAGAATCGGCGCAGAGAACCCCCACGGTATTCATGGAATTTAAGCCCAGCCCCCGGGCAAAGGCGTTAGGAGTATAGCCGCACTGTTCGATAACATCCATAACTTTCTTTTTTGTTTTCGGTTTTACGTTTGCACTGCCATTGAGTACACGGGAAACGGTGGCAATGGAAACACCAGCCTGTTTTGAAATGTCGTATATAGTCAAGTATAAAGTCTCCTTTTTGTAAAAACTTATGAAAACATTTACATAAAAAACTATTCTAATTATACAATATGTCTTTTGAAAATACAAGGAGAACAATAAAAAGAAGTGAAAAAATGTCCTGAAAATTGATGCGGAAATGTTGAAAAAATAAAGAAAAAACTGTATTGACTTATGTGGGAAAGGGTTGTAAAATTAATGATGTAAGCACTTACATAAATTTGCTTGCAAAAAAGGACTTTTTTGAAAAAAATAAGAACAAGTGCAAGGAGAAGAAAAATGGAATTATTATCAAAGAGCAAAACAGGCAAAAAAGAAAGGCCGGTAAAAGTTTTACAGTTTGGTGAAGGTAATTTTTTAAGAGGATTTGTTGATTACATGATTGATATTGCCAATGAAAAAGGAGAATTTGACGGTGATATCGTTTTAGTGAAGCCCATTGAGTTTGGCACGCTTGACCGTTTCCATGCACAGGAATCCCAGTATACAGTATCTCTTCGCGGCATTGTAGACGGAAAAGCTACTGTTCAGAACAGAATTGTTACCAGTGTAACAGATGTGGTTGCCGCTCATGAGGAATATGAGAAATACAGTGCTTTTGCAAAACTTGACTCTTTAAGATATATTGTTTCCAACACAACAGAAGCAGGTATTGTGTATGATGAAAATGATAAGCTTGAAATGTGCCCTCCTGTAAGCTTCCCTGGTAAGCTTGCCAAGTTCTTATATGAAAGATATAAACATTTTAACGGCGCTATGGACAAAGGTCTTGTTATGCTGCCGGTAGAGCTGATTGACGATAACGGTATTCATTTAAAGGAATGTGTTTTGAAGCAGGCTGATAACTGGAATCTGGAAGAGGAGTTCAAAACATGGCTGAATGAAGCGTGTATTTTCTGTTCTACTCTGGTTGACAGAATTATTACAGGATATCCCAAAGATGAGGATGAAAAGCTTTGGAAAGAATGGGGCTATAAGGATGAACTGATTGTAACAGGCGAGCCTTTTGCACTCTGGGTTATTGAATGCCCTAAGGATATCAGCGGCGAATTCCCACTTGATAAGGCAGGACTTCCTGTTATTTATACTGACAATCAGAAGCCGTATAAGCAGAGGAAGGTCCGTATTTTAAACGGTGCTCATACATCCTTTGTACTTGCATCATATCTGGCAGGAAATGATATTGTATTGGAATCCATGAAGGATGAAGTTGTATTTAATTTCATGTACAAAACAATTTTTGATGAAGTAATTCCAACCCTGACGCTTCCGAAGAAGGATCTTACAGATTTTGCGGAAGCTGTTATTACAAGATTTAACAACCCTTATGTAAAGCATGCACTGTTATCCATTTCCTTAAACTCCGTTTCCAAGTGGAGAGCAAGATGTATGCCCAGTTTTCTGGGATATATTGAACTGAATAAAGAACTGCCAAAGCATCTGACATTTTCTCTGGCAGCGTTAATGGCGTTTTATAAGGGAACAGAAATCAGAGATAAGGCATTGATCGGACACCGTGGCGGACAGGAATACAATATTATAGATGATATGGCTGTGCTTGAATTCTTTGCTGCAAACAGCAATAAGCCGTCCAAAGAATTTGCCCGGAAGTTCCTTAGCAACACAGAGTTTTTCGGCCAGGATTTAACAGAGATTGACGGCCTGACAGATGCGGTTGCCGGATATCTTGATGAAATTGCAGAAAAAGGAATGAGAAAGACTTTGGAAGACAATTTCCAGTAAAATTTATATAACAGCAAGTGTGCAGAACACACTTGCTGTTATTAAGAATTAATCGGATAGGGGTTATTACAATGCAGATTTTTAAAATTCATGAAAATGATAATGTGGCGGTAGCCATTGAAACCATTCCGGCGGATACATCTGTAGATGTGAACGGAGAAAGTGTGGTTTCCAATATGGAAATTCCTGCAGGGCACAAAATGGCGCTTCGTGATATCAGGGCCGGCGAGCAGATTATTAAATACGGCTGTCCTATTGGTAATGCCAAGGAAGATATTAAGAAGGGCGACTGGATTCATGTTCATAATGTTAAAACGGGACTTGGCGATTTGCTTACCTATACTTATGAACCTGCCGGTGCAAAGCAGCCCGAAGGAAAAGAAGTGTTTTTTGAAGGCTTTGAGAGAAAAGACGGCAAAGTAGGTGTCAGAAATGAGATATGGGTAATTCCTACTGTCGGCTGTGTCAATAATGTAGCGGCAGCTATTGCAAAAAGAGCGAATGCTTTTGTAAAGGGAAGCGTGGAAGATGTTATTGCATTTCCGCATCCTTACGGATGTTCCCAAATGGGGGATGATCAGGAGCATACCAGGACTATCCTTGCTGATTTGATTAATCATCCTAATGCAGGTGGCGTACTGGTTCTGGGTCTTGGCTGTGAAAACAGTAATATTGATGTGTTGAAGCCTTATATTGGCGAATATGATGAAAACAGGGTAAAATTCCTTGTTTCTCAGGAAGCTGACAATGAAATTGAAGACGGCGTGGAGCTGATTAAGGAATTGATTGATTACGCGGCGCCTATGAAAAGAGTTCCCATCAGCGCGTCCAAACTGATTGTAGGTCTTAAGTGCGGCGGAAGCGATGGATTTTCAGGCATTACGGCAAATCCCCTTGTAGGTAAGTTCTCAGATTTACTGATTGGAGCAGGCGGAACAACAATTCTGACAGAAGTGCCTGAAATGTTCGGTGCGGAAACTCTGCTTATGAACCGTTGTGAGAATGAAGAACTTTTCGATAAGACGGTTACATTGATTAATGACTTTAAAAATTATTTTAAGAGTCATAACCAGACGATTTATGAAAATCCTTCGCCTGGAAATAAGAAAGGGGGCATTTCCACTCTGGAGGATAAGTCCCTGGGATGCACCCAGAAGTCAGGAAGCGCTCCTGTAAAGGGCGTTCTTCATTACGGAGAGAGAGTAAAAACTCCGGGGCTTAATCTTTTGAGCGCACCC
This sequence comes from uncultured Lachnospiraceae bacterium, assembly GCA_964507235.1. Taxonomy (GTDB): domain Bacteria; phylum Bacillota; class Clostridia; order Lachnospirales; family Lachnospiraceae; genus Suilimivivens. The sequence goes on along the minus strand of CAZDPE010000034.1, from coordinate 17,770 downwards.
GGCAATGATCTGGTAGCAGCAACTGCATTAGCGGCAAGCGGCGCTCATATTGTTTTGTTTACAACAGGACGGGGAACTCCTTTTGCATCTCCGGTACCTACCATGAAAATTTCCAGCAATTCCAGGCTGGCAGGAAAGAAATCCAACTGGATTGATTTTAATGCGGGCGTACTTGTGGAAGGCGAGGCAATGGATGAAACAGCTAAGAAGCTGTTTGATCTTGTAATAGAAACGGCTTCCGGCAAAAAGGTTTGCAGTGAAGAAGCAGGCTTTCACGATATGGCAATCTTTAAACAGGGTGTTACACTTTAGGGGGAGATATGAAAATAGAGAGGTATATTGACGAGTATCTGAAGGAATACCGGAATTATAAAAGCTACTGGAATTACGAGGACGGTACTGTATTGCTCGGAGCAAAGCAGCTATATGATGCAACGGGTGATGAAAAGTATTTTTCCTTTATAGAAAATTATCTGAAGCATTTTATAAAAGAAGATGGTTCCATCGAATATTATGAGATGGATAAATTTAATATTGACAGCATCAACTGCGGTAAAATCCTTTTCTTTATGTTTGATAAAACCGGTGAAGAAAAGTACCGCAAGGCTATTGAAGTGATGATGAATCAGCTTCGTAATCAGCCCAGATGTGCATGCGGCAGTTTTTTCCATAAAGGAATTTATCCGAATCAGATTTGGCTTGATGGTCTTTATATGGCACTTCCTTTTTATATGGAATATGAAACAAAATATGAGAAAAAGGAAAAATATAACGATATTATCAATCAGTTTGAAAATGCTCAGAAGCTTTTATATAATAGAGAAAGAAAGCTTTATTATCATGCTTATGATGAAGCAAAAGAGCAGTTCTGGGCAGATAAGAAAACAGGATGTTCTCCTAATTTCTGGCTCCGCAGTACGGGCTGGTATCTGATGGCGCTTGTAGATACAATGGATAGTATGAGTTTTGAAATTTTTGAGCAGTACAGGAAGCTGGAGAGAATTTTCAAACAGGCTCTTTCAGGTATTTTACAGTATCAGGATGAAGAAAGTAAGCTGTTTTATCAGATAGTTGACAGAGGCGATACAGTAGGTAATTATCTGGAAACATCAGGAAGCGCCATGATTGCTTATTCCATTATGAAGGCTTGCAGAATGGGAATCTTATTAAAAGAAAAATATGCCGGCAAAGGCATGGAAATTCTGGAGCAGCTGACTGAAAACAAACTGATTGAGGAAGTCGGCGGGCTTCATCTTACAGGAATCTGTCAAATGGCCGGGCTTGGTCCGGAAACTAATCCGGCAAGAGATGGAAGCGTAGAGTATTATTTGTCCGAGAAGGTAGTAAGCGATGACCCTAAGGGAGTTGGGCCGTTTATGATGGCTTATGGGCAGTATTTACGGCTTAAAAAAGAAATGGAATAAAATATTTGCTTGATTTCATTTAGAGGGTTTAAAACCCTCTAATGTTGTATTAAAGCGAATGATAAATGTTTCACAACCTGAAGAGTGGAGGAAAAAGGGATATGGATTTAAAACTGATCATGAAGTCGGCAAGAAGCGCAGTTATTGAAATTGCTGACGGGGGTACCTATTATACGAAGGAAAAGTACCGTATTCTGGTGAATGATAAATATATGAAAGACGCAGAAACGGTTATAACCTCTGTTTTTGATTTAAAACCTGAAACTAAATATGAAATAAGCCTTGTTAAGAAAGACGGTACGCAGGCTGATAAAATTAAATTTACCACGGAATATGAATTTGTAACCTTAAATGTTAAGGATTTTGGAGCAAAAGGTGATGGCGTACAGGATGACACGAAATTCATTCAGGCCGCAATTCTTTCCTGCCCGAAAGACAGCAGGGTGCTTATTCCCAGGGGAACTTATAAGATTACAAGTCTGTTTTTAAAAAGTGATATTAATCTGGAAGTTGCAAAGGGAGCCGAGCTTAAGGCGGATACAGAAAGATTTGCATATCCTAAGTTCCCGGGACTTATTGAAAGCTATGATGAAACGGATGAATATAATCTGGGTACATGGGAAGGAAATCCGCTTCCCTGCTTTGCAGGTATTATAACAGGAATCGATGTAAAGAATGTTTTGATTTATGGCGAGGGTATTATTAACGGCAATGCTTCCAGGGAAAACTGGTGGAATAATCCCAAGGTAATGGTGGGCGCCTTCAGACCAAGAATGTTTTTTATTAATCATTGTGAAAAGATTACTTTGCTTGGCGTAAAATTCTGCAACAGCCCTTCCTGGACACTGCATCCTTATTTCAGTAATGATTTGAAATTCTATAATGTAGTTGTGGAAAACCCAAGCGACTCGCCTAATACGGACGGCCTTGATCCGGAGTCCTGCAAGGATGTTGAAATTGTGGGGCTGCGTTTTTCTCTTGGCGATGATTGTATAGCCGTTAAATCCGGTAAGATTTATATGGGGAAGAAACATAAAATACCTTCCGAAAATATTCATATCAGGCAGTGCCTTATGGAAAACGGACATGGCGCTGTTACCATCGGAAGCGAAATGGCAGGCGGTGTGAAAAATCTGACCGTAGAGGAGTGTCTGTTCCGGCATACCGACAGAGGGCTCAGAATTAAAACAAGGCGTGGACGCGGTGAAGATGCGGTTCTTGATAAGATTACTTTTAAAAATATAGATATGGATCATGTCATGACGCCTTTTGTAGTGAACAGCTTTTATTTCTGCGACCCGGATGGCAGAACAGAATATGTGCAGAGCAGAGAGTGGATGCCGGTAGATGACAGAACTCCTTATATCAAACGCCTTCACTTTGAGGATATTCATGCTTCTAACTGTCATGTGGCTGCAGCTTTCTTTGACGGGCTTCCGGAACAGAAAATAGAAGAAATTATTATGAAAAATATTTCGGTAACCTATGCGGAAAATCCCAAATGTGATGTGCCGGCCATGTCAGCAGGGGTGGAAGCATGCAGTTTAAAAGGTATTTTTGCCAATAATGTGAAAAAACTTGTTCTTAAAAATGTTTCTATTACAGGACAGAAAGGAGATGCTGTTGCTTTAAGTAATGTTGACGAATTAGAGCAATAGGCAGGGTGATAAGATGCAGCTTGGAATACGTTTACATGATACAAAGGATTTCCCTCTTCCTGAGAGGCTGGATGAGGTAAACAGGCAGGGCTTTTCCTGCGTGCACCTTGCTTTATCCAAAGTAATCAAAGAAAATTCAGTGGCTACGGAAGCTTTGACGCCGGGATATGCCATGTATTTAAAAAGACTGTTTTGGGATAAGAAGCTGGATATTGCTGTTCTCGGATGTTATCTGAATCTGGCAAATCCCAATCCTGAAAAATTAAAAGAAACTGTGGAAAAATATAAGGCGCATATCCGTTTTGCATCGCTTCTCGGATGCGGCGTGGTGGGAACGGAAACCGGCGCGCCTAATGAGGAGTATAAGCATGAGCCTGCCTGCCATAGTGAGGAGGCTTTGGAGCTGTTTATTAAAAATCTGCGTCCTGTTGTGGAATATGCGGAAGAAATGGGTGTGATTCTGGCTATTGAGCCTGTATGGAAGCATATTGTATGTAATCCCAGGAGAGCAAGAAGAGTTCTTGATGAAATTAATTCTCCCAATCTTCAGATTATTTTGGATCCGGTCAATCTGCTTGATATCAGCAATTACAAGCAGCAGGTTGAAATTGTGGAAGAAGCCATAGATTTACTTGGTAAGGACGTGGCCGTGGTACATATTAAGGATTATGTCATTAAGGATGGAAATATTGATTCCGTAGCGGCAGGATGCGGTAAAATGGATTATACGGCGCTTATGAAATTTATAAAAGAGAGAAAGCCTTATATTCATGCCACATTGGAAAATACGGTACCCGAAAATGCGGTGCAGGCAAGAGAACATATACAAAAGCTGTGGGAGAATGCCTGAGCTTTGAAGAGAAACCGGAATCCTGATTAAGGATTCCAGTTATCCCTGCCGGACAGAACCGCTTCTTTCGTGTAGTTTAATGCTTCTGCAGCAGTCAGCTGTTTTACGAAGGAAGCGCGTTTATCAGGAGAAGCACCGGGGCCGGTGCTGTTATATTCGGCATAAAGAATTGTTTTATGTGCTTCTGTTTTGTTCCAGTCATGGAAGCCCTCTTTTCTGATGTGGGCTCCTAATTGACAGTTAATGAGAACCGTTTTCGCAAAATTCCGCCAGGGTCTGCCGAGGTAAACGCTTCGGTCCGGACAGGTGCCTGTAAAGCGGCATTCGTGAAAAACATAACCATAAGGATAGCCTTCCGGAGTGGAAGAAGCGGTTGCATAACCGTAGATGGGAGGATTGCCGTCCTTATCAGGAGAAAGGGTTTCGGAATAAACGGATGCAATTTCACAATTTTCAAAATATGCGGTGGCGCTTCCGAAAATGAAGTCTATGTCGCCGCAGATATAGCAATTTTGATAATATTGGCGGCCTACGATTCTTTCATCAAACTCCTTGGGGCCGGTAAACCCGCCGGGAGATAAGGCTGTTGGAGGAAGCGGACCTGTAAACAGCGTATCCTGATAGCTTTCCAGCCGGCAGTCCTTTACAAGAATTCTGTCGCCGTCCGCATATAAGGCAAGCGCCTGTCCTGCCCTGGAACGGGGAAAGGAATCGTTGCGGATGGTGAGCTTTGATAATGTGATGTCATGGCTGTTTAAAAACAGAGTATAGGAACGGAAGGTTCCGCGCTTGGAGCCGTCAGGCATCAGCTGGGTGGCACAGTCGTTAAAGGTGATGATAGTGTTTTTCGCATCTTCGCCCACAAGTGTAACGTACGGATGGGAAATTTCCAGTTTTTCATGATAAATGCCGGATTTGATAGAAATAGTAACAGGCTCCTGATTATTTTCGGGAATGTGGGAAAGCGCACCTGAGATTGTCTGAAAGCACTTTTCGGAATCATGCGTTTTTGACACAGTAAGTTTTATCATAAGGGAATCCTTTCTACAGATATAATGTTAAAATAATTTATTCAATTATAACATAGTAACAGGAAAAAGAACAGAAGGAGAGGAAGGTATGAGCAGATTAAAAATCAGTACTCCCAACAAAGCACAGCTGACGGTAGAGCGGCTATATAAGGATTTGGAACGGCATATTATTGCCAGCCCTCCGGGACTCTGCCCTATTGATTTACAGTTGTCTTTTTTAAAGACCTGTCATGCGCAGACCTGCGGTAAATGTGTACCCTGTCGTGTGGGACTTTCGCAGCTTGCGCATTTAATGGAGGATGTGCTTGAAAACAGAGCGGATTTAAAAACTCTGGAAATGATAGAAACAACAGCAAATAATATTACAGATTCTGCGGACTGCGCTATCGGATATGAGGCAGCGCACATGGTATTGGCAGGTCTTGAAGGCTTCAGGGAGGATTATCTGTATCATATTGAGCACGGAAAATGTTCCTGTTCCATTACCCAGCCTGTTCCCTGCGTGGCTCTCTGCCCGGCAGGAGTGGATATTCCCGGATATATTGCATTAGTAGGGGAAGAGAGATATGCGGATGCTGTACGGCTGATTCGTAAGGATAACCCATTCCCGACAGCCTGTGCGCTTATCTGTGAGCATCCCTGTGAGGCAAGATGCCGCAGAAGTATGATTGACAGTCCCATTAATATCAGAGGGCTTAAGCGAATGGCAGTTGATAATGCAAGGGCCAATACCGTTCCGGTTCCTGAAAAAGCGGCAAGCACAGGAAAAAGAGTTGCGATTGTAGGCGGAGGTCCCGGCGGTCTTTCGGCAGCATACTATCTGGAACTGATGGGGCATCATGCAGTTGTGTTTGAAGAAAAAAGCAGGCTTGGCGGTATGCTGCGTTATGGCATCCCCAATTATCGTTTCCCCAGGGAAAGGCTGGATGAGGATATTGAGGCAATTCTTTCTACGGGAGTAGAAGTACATACAGGTGTTACGGTAGGAAACGAAAAGGATGATATTTCCCTTGAAAAGCTCAGGGAAGAATTTGATGCAGTATATATTGCAATCGGCGCCCATACAGATAAGAAAATCGGCATCGAAGGGGAAGAATCAAAAGGTGTAATTTCGGCAGTAGAAATGCTTCGCGGAATTGGCGATGACAATCCGCCCGACTTTAAGGGAAAGAGAGTTATTGTGGTTGGAGGCGGAAATGTTGCCATGGACTGTACCCGTTCTGCAATCAGACTGGGAGCAGAATCTGTTGGAATCGCCTATAGAAGAAGACAGGAAGATATGACGGCCCTTCCCGAAGAAGTGGAAGGCGCTATTGCCGAAGGCGCAGAGCTTTACAGTTTGAAAGCGCCTCACAAAATTGAAGCGGATGAAAAAGGAAATGTAACTGCTATCTGGGTGGAACCTCAGATTATCGGTCCCATTGATGCATGGGGCAGGGCAAGGCCCGTGAAAGCGGATGTTGAACTGCTGCGCATTCCCTGTGATATTGTGATTGTGGCAATTGGACAGGGTATTGAATCCAGGCACTTTGAGGAATCCGGCGTACCTGTTAAGAGAGGAACTCTTGATTCTTCCAGTGAAAGTGGAATCCGGGATGTTCCCGGCGTCTTTGCGGGCGGCGACTGTGTAACGGGACCGGCAACTGTAATCAGGGCAATTGCAGCGGGAAAGGTAGCTGCTGCCAATATTGATGAATATCTGGGCTATAAGCATTTGATTTCCTGTGATGTGGAGATCCCTCAGGTGACTTATGAGGACAAGACTCCCTGCGGAAGAATTAATTTGAGCGAAAGAGAATCGGGAAAGAGAAAGAACGATTTCGATGCAATTGAATGTTCCATGACGAAACAGGAAGCATGTCAGGAGGCAGGAAGGTGTCTGCGCTGCGACCATTTCGGATATGGCAACTTAAAAGGAGGCAGAGCTGCGATATGGTAAATTTAACAATAGACGGAAGAGAAGTTTGTGTGCCGGAAGGTACAACCATTATGAAAGCTGCAGCGTCTGTGGGCATTATGATACCTCATCTTTGTTATCTGGAGGGAATCAATGAAATCGGCGCCTGTAAGGTTTGTGTAGTGGAGATGCAGGGAAAGGTGAAGCTGATTACCTCCTGCAACAATCCGGTAGAAGAAGGAATGGTGCTTTTTACAAACTCGCCCAAGGTGCGCAGCGTCAGAAGAACGAATGTGGAACTGATTTTATCCCAGCATGACTGTAATTGTGCAACCTGTGTGCGAAGCGGCAACTGTAATCTGCAGAAAATATCCAATGACCTTGGAATTGTTGATATTCCTTATGAAAAAGACATTCCTTTTGTACCATGGGATAAGGATTTTCCTTTTATCAGGGATGCTGGTAAGTGTATTAAATGTATGCGCTGCGTACAGGTCTGTGATAAGATTCAGGATTTACATATTTGGGATGTGCAGAATACCGGCTCCAGGACAACTGTGGATGTGGCGCAGAACAGATGTATTTCCGAGTCGGACTGCAGTACCTGCGGACAATGTGTAACACATTGCCCTACCGGGGCACTCCGTGAAAGAAATGATGTACCTGAGGTGTTTAAGGTTTTGGCTGACCCGGAAAAAATTACGGTGGTACAGGTGGCTCCCGCAGTAAGAACCGCCTGGGCTGAAAATATGGATATCCCCAAGGAAATGGCAACGGAAGGAAGGTTGGCAGCTGCTTTAAAACAGGTTGGCTTTGACTATGTGTTTGATACCTGTTTTTCTGCAGATTTGACAATTATGGAAGAAGGCAGCGAACTTCTGCAAAGACTTTCGGATATTAAAGAATCAGGACTTCCCATGTTCACTTCCTGCTGTCCGGGCTGGGTGAAATTTATGAAATCGCAGTATCCTGAATATGCAGGACGTCTGTCAAGCGCCAAGTCGCCCCAGCAGATGTTCGGAGCGGTAACAAAGACATATTTTGCAGAACAAATCGGCGTTTCTCCTGACAAAATATGCTGTATTTCCATTATGCCGTGTATTGCCAAAAAAGGAGAAGCAGCATGGAAGGGCATGGATGTAACCGGAACAGGTCCCGATGTGGATATTGTTCTGACAACAAGAGAAATGGTAAGGTTGTTTAAGGCTGAGCATATTATGCCCCAGCTTTTGAAGGAAGAGAAATTTGATTCCCCTCTTGGAGAAAATACTGGTGCGGGTGTTATTTTCGGGGCAACTGGCGGTGTTATGGAAGCGGCCCTTCGTACTGCTGTTTCTATTATTGAAGGCAGTAATTCCAATCCTGAAAAATTCAATGATGTGCGGGGAGAAGACGGAAGAAGAGAGGTCACTTATCATGTCAATGGTGTCCCTTTAAGAACCTGTACGGTAAGCGGACTTGGGAATGCCAGAAAAATGATGGAGGATGTAATAAGCGGCAAATCCACCTATGATTTTGTAGAGGTAATGGCATGTCCCGGAGGATGCGTGGGCGGCGGCGGACAGCCTATTTTGGATGGTGTCGAAATGGCTTACGTGAGAGCGCCTAAGCTGTATGAGCTGGATAAGAGAAGAAAAATCAGGTTTTCTCATGAAAATCCTGAAATTAAGAAGCTGTATGAAACTTATCTGGAGAAGCCTTTGTCTGAAAGGGCGCATCATTTGCTGCATTATGAACATGCGGGGAAGTAGGACGTTTTTTAATTAGAGAATAACAGGGGACTGCTTATATTCATTTAGCGGTCCTTTTTTATATTTATTGTAATAAGCCGTTTCATAAATATTACTGGCTAAAATATCCTGTTTCAGCATGGAAAGAGCATGGCTGTCCAGCAGCGAAGAAGCATCTGCCAGTTTACTGATAAGAGGAATGGAACTGTTCCTTTTTATGGAAGAAAGAAGTGCAGCAGAATCTTTCCTGAAACCAAGCAGCCTTGCGTAGGGAACATCAGGTTTCCTGTCAGTCAAAGGCTGGCTGCAGCTGCCGGGAACGGTAATACCAAGCAGAATGTGAATCAGAACGCGGCTTATTCTTGTATAGGTAATATCTTTTGATTTAAGTAATGAGCAAAAATCTGTAAAATTTGTGAAAGCAGGCAGATTCTTGATGATTTTATCAGAAAGGCCGCAGCTGCAGTCAAGATATTCTGAAAAACCATGCTCCTGCTCCAGAAGAAGCTTATAATGCAGCAGAGCGGAAAAATCATCGCAGGTAAGAAAGCCGGACGGATAGTTCCCTGTTACGGCTTCGTTGCAGTGTTCAATGGCATTTCTGATGGCAGAGGAAGAACTGAAAACAGAAGTATCTGTATTCAGTATGGTTTCATGATAAGAGTCCCCCTGTCTTTTTATGGTAACCGGAGTGATATTACTGTTTGAAATGAGCAAAGCTTTACAGTATTCCAGGGCAAGAATGTTATTTGGAGAAGCAAAAAGTGTGTTAACAGTTTCTTCAGACAAAAAGGCAGTATCTTTGCAGTCACTGCTTAAGCCGCTTATGGGAAGCGAACGTAAAACGGCCTTATTTCTGGCTGCAGGAAAAGACAGTCCCTGCCTTAAGAAGGCCTGAAGAGCACAATGATATTCGGGTGTTTCAAGGGAAAGTAATGCTGCGCAGTTTTTAATTAACTCAATATCTCCGCATTCACTTCCAAAAGAAAGAAAATCAACCATACCAAGCTGGTTAAGAAGGGTAATGCCGCCATATGCAAAAAATTCAGCACTGGAAACAGCATATAAGGAGGGAAGCTCGATTACTGCATCCGCGCTGCCGCAAAGAGCCATCCTGGTACGGATGTATTTATTAAAAATGGCTGGTGCGCCCCGCTGTACAAAATTTCCGCTCATGATAACCAAAACAAAGTCGGCGCCTGTAAGACGGCGAGTTTCTTCTATCAGATATTTGTGCCCGTTATGAAAAGGATTATACTCTGCGATAATGGCGGCTGTTTTCATGATAAAAATTTCCTTTCACCTTTTATGTGTTTATGGCGGTTTCCTGCCTGACTGCGGTATGGAATGGGAGTATAGAACTGGATATCCCAATCAATACAGCGGTAAAGTTAATGTAGCACAAAATGAGTATGTTATCAAATCCGTCTTGTGTTTTTGTACCGAAATTTGCACAATTTTTTTTACTGATTAATACTTGTGGGAAATCGTGGTATGAGATATAATTTTTATGTACATGTAAGCGTTTACATGCTTTATGAATAGTCGAAAGGAGAAGGTACTATGTCGTACATTGATGTTATTAAGGATAAGGCAAGGACAGATAAAAAGACAATTGTTCTGCCTGAAACAACAGACAAAAGAACACTGATTGCTGCAGCGCATGTTATTGAGGAAGGGATTGCAGACATTATCATGATTGGCAACAGAGAAAAGATCATGGATGGCGCCACATGGCTGGAAATTGATTTGGATGGGGTTAAAATCGTAGATCCGGAGCATTGTGAAAAATTTGATGAATATGCAGAACTGTTATATGAAACAAGAAAAGCAAAAGGAATGACTCCCGAGAAAGCAAGGGAGATTCTTTTGCATGATTATCTTACTTTTGGCGTTATTATGGTAAAAGCAAATGATGCGGATGGAATGGTTGCAGGCGCCTGCCATGCAACGGCGGATACATTAAGACCTGCACTTCAAATCTTAAAGACAGCTCCCGGCGTGAAGCTGGTGTCAGGATTTTTCCTTATGTGTGTGCCTGATTGCGAATTTGGCGATAACGGAACCTTCCTGTTTGCAGACTGCGGGCTGAACCAGAATCCTACAGCGGAGGAATTGGCAGCAATTGCAGATTCTTCTGCAAAGAGCTTTAAGAGTCTTGTGGGAAGCAAACCTATTATTGCTATGTTATCCCATTCTACGAAGGGCAGCGCCAAGCATGAGATGGTGGACAAAGTGGTAGAAGCAACTAAGATTGCACATGAACAGTATTCCGGACTTTGTCTGGATGGTGAATTGCAGCTGGATGCGGCATTGGTTCCTTCTGTTGCCAAGTCAAAAGCTCCCGGCAGTGAAGTTGCAGGTAAAGCCAACGTTTTGATTTTCCCTAATCTGGATGCCGGAAATATCGGATACAAGCTGGTTCAGAGGCTTGCAAAGGCAGAAGCTTACGGCCCTATGCTTCAGGGAATAGCCAAGCCCGTTAACGACTTGTCAAGAGGCTGCTCATGGCAGGATATCGTAGGCGTTGTTGCGCTGACGGCCGTTCAGGCGCAGCTTGCATAATTAAAAACAGTATTTGAAAATGTATGGAATGCGAAGAATGCATTACCACATAAAAGGAGATATGAAATGAATATTTTAGTTATTAACTGCGGCAGCTCATCTCTGAAATTTCAGCTGATTGATGCGCAGACAGAAAAGCTTATTGCCAAGGGGCTTTGTGAAAGAATCGGTATTGAGGGAAGCCAGATTACTTATGCGCCTACAGGCGGTGAAAAGGTTGAAACAGTAACACCGATGAAGGATCATACGGATGCCATCCGTCTTGTTTTAAATGCTTTAACAGATGAAAAGTCAGGGGTTGTAAAAAGTCTTGACGAAATCGGGGCAGTAGGACATCGTATTGTTCATGGCGGTGAAAATTTTGCATCCTCAACAGTTATTACCGATGAAGTAATTAAAGCAATTGAAGAATGCAATGACCTGGCGCCTTTACATAATCCGGCAAATTTAATCGGAATTGCAGCCTGTAAGGAATTGATGCCTTCCACCCCTATGGCAGCTGTTTTCGATACGGCTTTTCACCAGACTATGCCTGAAGAAGCATATTTATACGGTATTCCTTATGAATATTATGAAAAATATAAAGTAAGAAGATATGGTTTTCATGGAACCAGTCATTCCTATGTTTCCCATCAGGCAGCAAAACTCCTCAATAAAAACTATGAGGATTTAAAACTGATTGTCTGTCATCTTGGAAACGGAGCCAGTGTGTCAGCGATAAAAAATGGGAAGTGCGTGGATACTTCCATGGGCCTTACTCCTCTTGAAGGGCTGATTATGGGAACACGTTCAGGTGATCTTGATCCCGCTATTATTGAATTTCTCTGCAATAAAGAAGGAAAGACTGTAAATGAAATTTTAAGTGAATTAAACAAGAAATCCGGCGTACTTGGCTTATCCGGCGGCTTTTCTTCCGATTTCAGGGATTTGGAAGCTGAATTCCATAAGGATTCTGATTTCGCTGTAAGAACCCTGAAGGCTTTTGCTTACAGGGTTGCCAAGTATATTGGTTCTTATACGGCTGCGATGAATGGCGTTGATGCCATCTGCTTTACAGCAGGTCTTGGTGAAAACAGCGGATTTATCCGTGAAAAAATCTGTGCTTATCTTGGATACCTCGGAATCACTCTGGATGCGGAAGCAAACGGAAAACGCGGTATGGATATTGATATCACAACGCCTGACAGCAAGACAAGAGTACTTGTAATTCCTACTAATGAAGAACTTGCTATTGCAAGGGAAACCTATGCATTAGTAAAGTAATATAAAAACAGTAACCCTCAAAACCAACAACCCCGCTGCAGACATACGGGGTTGTTGGTTTTGATACAATAAATTTGTGTTTGATATTCAGAAAAAATGGCAGTATGGACAGGATGCGGGGTTAGACGATTATGGCGGACATAATGGACAAAGAGATAGATGAAGTGAAGCTGAAAGATCTGATAGATGTGGATATTCTGCAGCGGATACAGGATGTATTTGCTGAAATGTCCCGCATGGCTGCTCTGATCACGGATGAGAACGGGGTGGCTCTTACCCAGGGCAGTAATTTTTCAGAATTATGCATGGAGTTTTGCAGGAAGCTGCCGGAGGGCAGAAAACGCTGCGAGCAGTGCGACAAGATGGGAGCTATCACTGCGTTGGAGCAAAGCGGTCCGGTATATTATTACTGTCATGCCAATCTTATTGATTTTGCTGCGCCAATTCTGCTGAAAGGTCGCCTGGTGGGTTCTATTATCGGTGGTCAGGTGCTTTCCGGCGCACCTGATTTAGGCGAGATGCGGCGGGTTGCCAGAGAAATTAACGCAGATGAGGATGCCTTTGCCAGAGCGGCAAAAAAGGTTCAGATTGTCCCCATAAGCGCCATTGACCGCAGCACAAAATTTATTTACGGCTACGCGGAAATTCTCTCGGAAATGGCCTATACGACTTATGTCGCAAAAAAAATGACGGATGAGGCTCTCCGTGCGGCCACAGCCAAGTCGGATTTTCTTGCCAATATGAGCCATGAAATCAGAACCCCTTTAAATTCCATCATCGGGATGTCCCAGATTGCCATGCGGGAACAGATGTCGGATTCTGCCAGAAAGTGCATGAATCAGATTGTGAATTCCGGCAGGATGCTTCTGAAGATTATCAATGACATTTTGGATTATTCCAAAATGGAATCCGGCAAGCTGGCTATTGTGAATGACGAATATGAAATGCTTTCCCTGGTGAATGACGTGTCGGGGATTGTATCCAATCGGATTGGCGATAAAAACATTGAGTTGATCATTGATGTGGACCCGTCTATTCCCCAATGGCTTTTTGGGGATGGAATCCGGATTCAGCAGATTATGGTCAATCTGGCAAACAATGCTGTTAAATATACTAACAGTGGATTTGTTGCGTTAAGGTTTAACTACAGGTGGACCAAGCCTGACGAGATTTCTCTGAATTTTGCAGTGCAGGATACCGGAATCGGCATCAGGAAGGAAGCATTCGGTAAGCTTTTTGATTCTTTTGAGCAGGTTGACAGCAAGCGGAACCGGGAGGTGGAGGGCACGGGGTTGGGACTTGCTATCGTGAAAAATCTTGTAGAACTGATGCACGGGCAGATATCCGTTGAGAGCGAATATGGGAGGGGAAGCACCTTTTCTGTGGATATTCCCCAGAAAGTAGTGGACGATCACGCCTGCATCACACCCATGGAGGACTGCCCCTGCGTGGTAGGCCTGATCAGCAATCCTTATGTGAAAACGGAGCTTAGTAAGGATGTAGAGCGGATTGGGGCGCAGTATGTGGACGCTGCTTCCGAGCAGGATGTTGAGAGCCTGGTAGCGCACACGGAAGCGAAGTTTTTATTCATAAGCGAAAATCTTTTGTCAGAAAGGATGAAGGCCTATGCAGGGAGCCGTAAGAATCTTACCACCATCAGGATTGTGCCTCCCGGCAGCGCGGGTTATCCGGATATTCCCGGCATCAGAATCATAAAAAAACCGCTGTATTCCATTAATGTGGCGGCGGTTCTGCGGAATATGGAGGTTGAAATCAGCACGAAAACTGATGTGGCGGATATTGATTTTACCGCACCCGGGGCTAATGTCCTGATTGTGGATGACAACGAGGTGAATCTGACGGTGACAACAGGATTATTGGATCCGCTGCAGATGAAGATGGATACCGCGTCGAGCGGGAAACTCGCCATAGAGATGATCAGCAACAAGCATTATGATGTGGTGTTCATGGATCATATGATGCCGGAAATCGATGGGGTGGAAACCACTCATATTATCCGCAGGCTGCATCCGGAATATGATGACGTGCCCATTATTGCCCTGACTGCCAACGCGGTGGCAGGCACCCGGGAAATGTTCCTGAAAGAGGGAATGAATGATTTTGTAGCAAAACCCATTGAACTGAAGGTGCTTCTGGCAAAGCTGAAAAAGTATCTGCCCCCGGAGAAAATAAAGCCCTATGTTTCTTTCGGGAAAGACCGGACGGCAGACGCATCCAGGGAGGAGAGCCTTTCCTTTCCTGAGATTCCAGGACTGGATATGGAATATGCCCTGCATCTGCTTGGATCACAGAAGTTGTTTTTAAGAGTGGCAAAGGACTATTATCATGTAATCGATCATAAATATGAAAAGATCAAGAACAGCGAGATGGAAGAAAACTGGAGCGAATATGGGATCGAAGTACATGCGCTGAAAAGCGCTTCCCGCCAGATCGGAGCCGTGACGCTGGCAAATAAAGCGGAATTGCTGGAGAAGGCGGCGGCCAATGAGGATGGAATGCTCATTCACGCGACTACCGATGATATGCTGGCAGATTACCGGCGGCTGCAGGAGGCGCTTGCACCCTATTGCAGTGAAGAAAAACGGGAAGCAGGAGAACAGGTACCAGATGAAATTCTGTATGACTTTCTGAAGAAAATGCGTATTGCGCTGGAGAAACTGGATCTTGGCGCAGTGGAGGAAATCCTTTCCGGAATGAAGCAATATTCCTATGGAGAAGCAGACAGAGAATATTTAAAACGTCTGGAAACTGCAGTGGAGGAAATTGACATGGAAGCGGCGGAAGAGATATTGAATGAGTGGAGAATATAAGCGGATACAGACGATCTGCAGGGAATTGAAAAATGAGGAGGGACAAATGGTAGAGGTCAGGATAAGCAGGGATGGAATGACAGCGGAGGTGTCTGTGACTCCGGAGCCGGGAGAGGAGATAACGGAAACACAGATTGAGGATAATCTTCGGATGGAGGGTGTTTTGATTGAGATAGACAGAGAGATTATCGCGGATATTATAAAGCGTCAGATGTTTGGCGAGTTCGTGGAGGTGGCCAAAGGAAAACTGCCGGTGGACGGCGTTGACGGATATTATGATTATTTCTTTGCGATTGATAGAAATCATGGGAAGCCCCGCGTGCGAGAGGATGGTTCAGTTGATTATTCAAAAATGATCGTCAATGTAAGAGAGGGGGATTTGCTGGCGGAATATCATCCCGCTACCAACGGTTCCTTTGGGTATAATGTTTTTGCCAAGACCATTGCCCCGGTCAGGGGAAAGACCTTGCAGGCGCTGCGCTGTTCAGGCGTACGTAAGGATCAAAACCGATATTATGCGGAAAAGGACGGGAGCGCGTCCCTTAATGACAATGCCATTTCCGTTCAAAATATACTGGAGATTCATGGCGATGCCAATTACAACTCCGGGAATATCCGGTTTAACGGGGATGTACATGTGAGTGGGAACATTATTTCCGGCATAACAGTATGGGCAGAGGGGTCCGTGATTGTGGATGGCGTTATTGAGGATGCCAGGGTATTCGCCGGGCAGGATGTCATTGTCAGCAGGGGAATCCATGGCCAGGGGATGCATAAGGATGAAGAACTTACGCAGGATGATGCGCTTATGATAGAAGCCAAAGGAAATCTGAGCGCACGGTTTATTGACCATGCCCATGTACGGGCCGGCGGTACTGTCATGATGGATTACGCCATCGGTTCCATCATAGAGGCCGGTGGAAAGGTGACTGCGGGCGGGTCAAAGGGCATTATTGCGGGAGGCTGTACGATGGCTATGATGGGCGTTGAAGCGGATCGGCTGGGAAATGATGCGGAACTGTTCACAGAAATCCGGGCTGGCGGAGTCATTGAGAATGATTCTGCGGAAACTGACGGGGAGCAGCAGAGGAATATGAATCAGGCTGTCAGGCAGGGAAGGTTGTCCCCTGTTATCGTGCGGAAAATGATATACCCCAATGTCAAAGTGGTTATTGGAGATGTATATGTACCGGATATTGTGGGACGATATGGGGTGGAATTCAGAAAAATCAACGGAAGGATCATCTGCAAGGCTATCGGCGGCTTTTCAGCGGAGGAAATCCTTTCCGGCGTGGTTGACGTTGACGCCCAGACAGTGGCAGAGGAAAAGACCAGGGTGTTGGTGATTGATGACGACGCCCGGTTTCTGCGTACCGTCTATCGGATTCTGGGGGAGGAGGATTATCAGGTTGCCGTGGCGAAAAGCGGAAATGCAGCCAGAAAATATCTGGGTAAAAATTCGGCTGATTTGATTTTATTGGATTATATGATGCCAGGTGAAAACGGGGTGGAAGTGCTCAACAGCCTGCGGGCATGGGATAAGACAAGAGATATTCCAGTGGTGTTCCTGACCGGGCTTGATGATAAAAAGAAAATCATCGAGTGCCTCTCCCTGCGTCCCGCCGGTTATATTTTAAAGCCGGTGGACAAGGAAAAGCTTTTGGCGAAAATATGCGCTGTAATCGGGTGCAAATAGAGGTTACGTTATGCTGAAATATTTTTTTAAGAGGTATTGACAAAACAGCGCTCCCTGGCTATAATGGGTGGAGTGTACAGGGAAATTCTGCACATTGGGAGTTTATTATGTTAATTAATCTGACTGATGTATTTTCATCTGAAGGAAAAGTAAAGAAAATAAAAGTTCCTTATGAACAGGAATGTTTTTCCTGTAAAGGGAATGTATATCCTGTGAGCAATAAGCCGGAGATTTCTATTACTTTGACAAACATCGGAACAGGCAATGTGCTGGTGGAAGGAAATTTTGACGTTACGCTTACGATTCCCTGTGACAGATGTTTAGAGAGTGTGAATGTTCCTCTTTCTGTGGCATTTACACATCAGGTATTATCTCCTGAAAAAGAGGATGCCGCATCAGAAAAGACGTCAAGTGATGCATCATTTGATGAAGAACAATGTTTTATATCCGGTTATGAGCTGGATACGGACGCTCTCATAAACAATGAAATCTTAATTAATATGCCTGTTAAGGTTTTGTGCAGAGAGGATTGTAAAGGAATTTGCCCTGTCTGCGGTAAAAATCTGAATGAAGGGGAATGCGGATGCGATACGTTTGTACCTGACCCCAGAATGGCAGCAATTAAAGATATCTTTAACGCAAATAAGGAGGTGTAACGATGTCTATTTGTCCTAAGAATAAATCTTCCAAAGCAAGAAGAGATAAGAGAAGAGCAAACTGGAAAATGAGTGCTCCTACATTAGTAAAGTGCAGCAAATGCGGCGCCCTGATGATGCCTCACAGAGTATGCAAGGCATGTGGTTCTTACAATAAGAAAGAAATCAT